>NZ_CP080572.1:1297498-1621873 GCF_023746595.1 Thermococcus argininiproducens
AAATTCCAACTGAAAAAGGGATAATGATAATAAACGTAGTGAATACAAAAGCCCTTGAAGGAATCCTCAGGCTCTTGGAAAAAGAAGGTCGTATAGATATAAAAGGAGGAAAGATTAGAAGGCTGAAGTAGATTCCTCGGAGGGTAGCAACACCAAACCAAGGAGCATTAGGATTCCACCAACTCGACTGGTTAAAATGAGGGCAATTATAGCTGGGATCAAAAGTTTGTCTTTTGCTTTTTTGTACTCTTCATTTTCGATTAGTTCAATGCATTCGTTTGCCCTGTTATATATCCAAAAGCCGAGGATGGCGAAGGGGACTGCAAATAATACTCCTATCACCGTTAACAGAAGCATAAATGCTATAAGAAATGGCTCTATAACACTTAATATTCCTCCAACTTTTATGAGCATTTTGGCCATTTCAACATCGGCCATATAACCACCATGAATAGTAAGAAAAAAACTTTAAAAAAGTTTCCAAATTTCGTCGGTTTCTGGCCTTTTTAGAGGGATTTCTTCTCCTTCTTTTACAATAGTTTTTATATTGTTATCATCTAAAAACTCTCCGACTATTGCAGAGGTTATTCCTTCCTTTTGTATTGCTGCAACTATCTCCTCCGCTTTCTCCTTTGGAGCAGCAATTAAAAGGGAGCCAGAGCTTATTAATGCCAGTGGATCAAGATTGAAGTATTCACACAGTTTTTTAGTTTCCTCGGCAATAGGTATCTTTTCATGGTAAACTCTAAACCCTAAACCAGCAGCATCTGCCATCTCATGAAAACCGTTTGCGATTCCCCCTTCTGTGGGGTCATGCATAGCATTAACCCCGATATCTGCTGCAATGAGGGCTTCTTTTACAACACTAATTTTTTCTAAAAATTCTTTTGCTCTGTTAACAAACTCTTTACCAAAAGCGTTTTTTAGTTTTTCTTCATGTTCGCTTGCTATGATTGCTGTTCCTTCGATTCCAGCTCCCTTAGTTAGAATTATCATGTCTCCTGGTTTAGCACCATTTGACCTGACGAGTTTTTCCTTTTTAACTTCTCCAAGCATTGTTCCTATCACTATTGGCCTGTTTAGTCCAATTGTTACCTCTGTATGACCTCCTACTATAGAAACTCCAAGTTTTTTCGCATTTTCGTGCATATCTTCCATGATTTCTTTAAGTAATGTTTCATCGGAGTTTTCGGGAAGGAGAATAGTTGCGAGGAACCATTTTGGCTTTGCCCCAAAAGTTGCAACGTCATTTGCATTTACGTGAATTGCATAAAAGCCTATGTGTTTCTCTGCTCCAGTTATTGGGTCGCTTGAGGCAACTAAAACATTCTCACCAAAGTCAATTGCAGCAGCATCAATACCTACCCCTGATTTAAGTATTACTCTCTCGTCTTTGGCTCCCAAAAAGCCAAATACAATCTTTTCAAGAACTTCTGGAGGAACTTTTCCTGGAAGCATCTTTCATCCCCTTATTGAGTCACTGGGGAGAAATATAAAGGTTGCCTAAGAAGCTTCAATCAACTTTTCCACTTTCTTCTTCCAGTTCTCTTTAAATTCCATTTTTTGCTTTCTTGGTAAAAATGTTTTTCCAATGGGGGGAGTTTTCCAAGATTTTATTATGTCTTTTTTAAAGTAAACAGCATTTGCAATCATGTAGGCTCCATAGGCTGATCCATTGAGATATAATGGCCGTAAAATTTGTTTTGAGGAGAAATCAGCCACTGCCTGAAGGAATTCATCACTTATCGAGAGTCCACCATCAGCCATTATCTGATGAATATTTATCTGGGAATTTTTTTCTATGTGTTCAATTACTTCGGAGCATCTCATTGCTATGCCTTTTATCATTCCGCAGATGAGATCCTCCTTTTTCGTCCCTCGTGTAAGTTCAAAAATTGCTCCTTTTACATTTGGTTTAGTATAAGGTGTTCCAAGCCCGGAGAGAGCGGGAATGACAATAATTTCATCTTCACTTTGATCAAAGGCCTTGGGAATATCGGAATAGTCTTTTAATACTCCTAGATTCATAAGCCAGTCTATTGCAGAGCCAGATGTTATCACTGAACCCTCGAGGAGATAGAGAACTTTTTTTCTAGTTCCTAGAGCTATCATTGGATAAAGACCAGTTGCTCCAGGCAAGGGTTTTTCTCCAACATTTATATCTATGAATGTTCCGGTCCCATTTGTCATTTTTGTAGTTCCTTTTGAGACTCCTGCCATATACAGAGAAGCTTGTTGATCTGCGATCATTGTCAATAGAGGAATTCCATAGTTCCTAATCTCTCCAATAGGGGTGTCATTTGTCACGACACTAGGAAGAATACCTTGGGGGATGCCAACGATTTTGGCAATATTATCACTCCATTTTAAGTAAAAAGGATCAAAGAGGCCGGTGGCACTTGCGTTTGTACAATCTGTTACTTGTTTTCCAGTTAAGTTCCATGCAATCCAAGAGTCAACAGTACCAAAAAGAGCAGTTCCATTCTCAATTGCCGGTTTTACTTCTGCTATATTGTCTATGAGCCATCGAAGATGCATTGAGGAGTGAGTGGTGCCAAACTTTACGTATGCAAGTGTAATTATATATGCTCCTTTTTTTGTATTCTTTATGAATGGTAGGGGTTTGGAAAGGAGACCAAGAACCTTCCCAAGGACATTTCCTAATTTAACGAGGAACTTAGAGGAGAACTCTTCAATGATTGCCTCGGTTCTAGTATCCTGCCAGGTAATCATGTTGTAAAGTGGTTCGCCGGTATTTTTATCCCATAAGACAGTACTGCTTCTCTGGTTGGTGAGTGCTACTCCGAGAGGATTTCCAAGTTTTTCTTCAGCTTTGTCTAAAAGCTTGTACACAATCTTAACAACTTCATTTGGATCTTCTTCTACCCACCCAGGCTTTGGGTAGTGAGGTTTTAGGCGTTTCTCGAAGTTAGCTATTAGTTCTCCGTCTGAAAAGGCCAATGCTTTCACATTAGTTGTTCCAACATCTAAAACAAGAAAATACTTCATCTAAACCCTCTCCATATCCCTCTCTGCTATAATATCAACACCAGTATTAGCTACGTTCTTAACAATAATCTGCCCTTTTTTCACAGGGGCCTTAACTACTACATTCTTAAGATTGCTTATAACTTCCTTTATCTTTTCTTTGGGGACTGGTTCAGACGTTCTAACTGGTAGACGGGGATATCTAGCATTTAATATTCTAACAGTTGATGTAACGATTCTTTTTGGATTTTTAATCTCTTCTATTCCATATCTCTCTCCTAATGGGCATTCATTACCCTCTACCTTTACTTCGTTGGTTACAATAGTTATTCTCAGAAGACATCCTTTTGGGCATTTTATACATAAAATCTCAGTCCTCTGAGACATTTAGGGTCACCTGCCTTTTGTCTTGTAGTAACTCTCTTGGGATTTCTATTCTTTCAAGTGTAGAAGGCCTTATGTATCTTCGGAAGTATCTTTTGAGCAAGTTACCATTCTCGTCTCTTAGTTCTATATGGGCGTTTTCTTTTTCTATATTTGCTCGGAAAAATGCTATGATATTTCTATCGTCTTTCCACTCGATTCTGTGTGGGATAAGGGCTCTAATGTATTTGCCGGGAACGAATTCTATGATTTTTTCCTTTGGTTCTTGGTTTAGATACTTTTCCACTCCATCGGCAGCTATTAGTGCACTTTCAACTGCGTCATCTACATAGTCAAATATTTGAACAAGGTTTCCAACTGCAAATACTCCTTCAATTGTGGTTTCAAAGAATTCGTTTATTTCGGGTCCTTTAGTTCTTGGATCTATTTTTGCTCCGATTTTCTTGAGTTTTAATGAATAAGGAATAAGACCTACAGATAGGATGATTGTGTCACAGGGATAAAGTTCTTCAGTTCCAGGTATAGGTTTCCATTTTTCATCTACTCTAACTAGAATAGCCCCCTCAACCCTTTCTTTTCCGATTATCTCTTTTACTACTGTCTGGGGCTGATATGGAATTCCGAAATCTAAAATACATTGTTGTACATTTCTTGGTAATCCAGCAAATCGTTTTTCGGGAAATACAATAAGGAGGTTTTCTGCTCCTTCAAGATAAAGATGCCTCGCGACGATCATTCCCACATCTCCACCACCCACTATGAGTATGTTCTTTCCAGGAAGGATACCATAAAGATTGATAAGTCGTTGCACCATTCCGGCTGTGTATACACCTGCAGGCCTAGTGCCACCAATTTTTATTTCAAATTGGTGCCTTTCCCTACATCCTACCGCATACACTATTGCTTTTGTTTTTATGTTTTTGATACCGTGTGGACTTATAGCTACTATCTCTTTCTCGTTTTCTCTGATTTCAACGTTCTTTACGTACGTGTTTAAATGTATACCAATTCCAAGTGTCTCTGCTTTGTTTATGAAAACGCTTGCAAATTCAGGCCCTGAAAGGGCTTTGTTGAAGAGCTTGGTTCCAAACCCATCGTGAATGCATTGATCTAGGATTCCTCCCAGTTCATCTTTTCTTTCTATGAGTGCGACTTTGTATCCCTTTTCAGCAAGTTTTGTGGCTACGGCGAGGCCTGATGGACCACCACCAATTACAACAACGTCGTAGTTATAGGCTTTCAAGGGGCCTCACCTCTTACTGGCCCATTAAAGAGCTTGGATTCTTCCTTGAGTATGTCATTTAGTGGGACTCCAAGTTCTCTGGAGAGAATTTCAGCTATTTTTAGTGTGCAGTAACTCCCTTGACAAGTACCCATTCCTGCTCGTGTCCGTCTTTTAATGGCATCTAGTGTGTAAGCTCCTCGATTGATAGCTTCGATAATCTCCGCCTCTGAGACGAGCTCACATGTACAGACGATATTTCCCCACTTTGGATTTTCCATTATTCGTTTGTCTAATTCCTCTATGCTCATTTCTGCAGTTGCTGGAATTGGGTTCCTCCTTGGGTTAAAGAGTGGATTTTCTTTCAATTCTAATCCCATTGCTTTGAGTTTATCTATTGCATACTCTGCTATTGCTGGCGCTGATGCAAGGCCGGGAGATTGTATTCCTGCAACATGAAGGAAGTTTTTCACCCATTTTGCGGGTCTAATTATAAAATCTTCTGTGAATGTGGGAGCTCTTACACCGGCAAAGTATCTTATCATTTGCTCTCTGGGAAAGTTGGGGATTATTGTAGAATATCTCTCTAGAACAAACTCTATTTCCTCTCTTTTTACTGAAGTGTCCTCTTTATCTGGAACTTCAACTGCAGTTGGTCCCCACATGACGTTTCCATGTATTGTGGGATTTAGTCCCCCACCCTTACTCGTGGGATGAGATGGAAAAACTAGTTCCGATAGACAATGATGGATAAGTCCTCCAGTATCTTTGTGAAACATCAATTCAACGCCTTTTCGTGGATGTATAGTATATTCTCTTGCTCCAGCTAGTTCTGCTATCTCGTCGGCATATATTCCAGCAGCATTAACAACGTATTTACACAAAAAAACACCTTTATTTGTAACTACGCCTTTTATGATATTTTTCTCTTTTAAGAAACCAACAACTTCTGTTTTCAAGTGAATTTCAACACCATTTTCTTTGGCATTTTCAGCCAGTGCTATTGTGACTTCATAGGAGTCTACTATGCCTGTGGAAGGAACGTACACTGCAGCTAGAGTGTCTTTGGTTACATATGGTTCTAGCCTAAAAATTTCTTTGCCTCGGAGTATCTTAATCCCTTTCACACCGTTTCTCATGCCTTTGAACTTAACAACCCATGGAAATATATATTTGAGGACTACCCTGTAGAGAGGGCCAGGTAGATATTTTTTGTATCTAATAAGTGTTCTTGGTGTTATTAGCCATAGACTACCAACACGCTTGAATTTAAAGCCCAACTCCTCCGCCCATTTATCGTACATAGCGTTTCCTCTGATGTTTAACTTCCGTTTTAGAGTATTCCTAGGGGGTGCAACTCCAGGATGTATCATACCATTGTTTGCTTTAGATGCACCAGTGGCAATATCAGACGCTTTTTCGAGAAGTGCTATCTTAATATCGTATCTAGATAGCTCTCTAGCAATGGCGGTGCCTATAATCCCACCACCAATTATGATGACGTCGTATTCGCCGATTACTTTTTCCCTATTTTTTTCAAACAACATTCTTCTTCTCTCTTCTTTTTCTTTAAATCTGTCCTCTGGGAAACCTCTCCACTTTATCTTGTTTACTACTCCATCAATACCTTTAATTTTTCCGATTCTTAGGCCTATTTCAACCCATTCTTTGTATTTTTCCACATTTCCGTAAAGAAAGACGATTTTGTCGTTTATTTCGAATGTTATGTCGTATGGGTATCTTTTCAATATTTTAGCTACTTTTGACTCGAGGGAGGACATTTTTACCCCCTCAAAACATCGTACAGAAGCTCCGCTATATCGAGAGTTTTTCCGTAATTGGATTCAAAAGCTAGTTTACATGTAGGACAGGCGGTTACTATAACCTCAGCTTCTTCTCTAAGCTCTTTAAGACGTTCGTTTGATATTTCGTCTGCTAACTGTGCGTTTAAGCGTGATATCGCACTTCCTCCATATCCACAACAGAAAGTCTCCTTTCCTTTTCTTCTAGGGGATTTGACTTCAAGACCTTCTATGCTTAATAGAAGTTTTTCAAGAAGTTCGGGCCTTTTAAGACCTATGGCTAGTTTGCAGGGATCATGAAACGTTACCCTTCCTTTGGTTTTTAGTCCCTTAATTTTCCCCTCGAGGAATTCTGTAATGTGGAAGATTTTTGGGTTAATCTTTATGCTGTATTTTGGATAAAGCACGCGATAGGCATAGGCACAGGAGGGGCAAGAAGTCACCACAACATCCGCTCCAGAAGAGTTTATTATCTCAGCTTGCTCTTTTGCAAGCTTTTTGAAGAGTGTAATATTTCCGAGATTATATGCAGGGATTCCACAACACTTTTCGCTTGTTGTGAAGGGCTTATATCCTAAACTCTCAAGAACTTTAGAGGTCTTCTTTTCAACTTCGGGATATTTTTCCCTGATAGTACATCCCCTTAAATAAAGAATATTGCCATCTCTTACCATTTTTTCATCCTTAGGTTCTCCATAGACGTATCCATATTCTTTAAGATTTTTAAAGACTTCACTAAATTCTTTAAAAGTTATTCCTTTCTTAACGGCCTCTTCTTTAATGGGTCTTGTTAAATTCGACACAGAGAATTCAAATGGGCACCACTGAGTACATGCATCGCATGAGAGGCACATATAAAGCGGTTCAATATTTTCCAAGTTCAACTCTAGTTTTCCGTCACGTATAAAGAACGCTATTCTGGCTTTTCCAGCGGGAGATGTGGTTTCTTTTCCATCAACTATGCTGATTGGACATGCATGTCGGCACATGTTGGGACAGAGAGCACATTTCACAAGATCATCTGGCCCGTTTAGCTTTCCACTTATGAATTTAAAGATCAATGGAGCACTTCTAATCAGTTCAAGCCCCTTGATCTCATCTTTCAGCCAGTCCCACTTTCTGGGCATTATCATACCCCCATATTTCTGGGATTCATAATCTTTTTCTCATCAAGAGCATTCTTTACCTTCTTCAGAACTTCAAAAGCAAGTCCAAGATCTTCTTTGAGCCATTTACCCCGTTGTCTTCCTATTCCGTGATGGTGGCTTATTGCTCCGCCTACTTCAAGTGTGGTCTTCATAGCAACATCCCATACTTCATTGTAGTACTCTGTAGGATCTCCCTTAGGAATCCCTGCAAAGGTGAAATAAAAGCACACTCCTTGAGGATAAAAGTGAGAAGCATGGGCAGAGACAAAAAGTGTTCCCTTTACAGAACGCATAACGTTAATCAGGGATCTATACAGCTTTATGGCTTTACTCCAGTGGATAGAGACTTCAATGGTGTCAAACACAACCCCTAGTGGTGCGAACTCTGAAGCCTCTTTTACGTTAAATCGGGTTTCTAACCAGTGTTTTACAAGATTTTCTCCAAGGGCCTTTCCTTTAAACTCCTCTTCAATTATCTGTTTTTCCGCTTCAACAAGTTTTGAATCTCCTTCAAGTATGATAATGGTAGCTATCTTTCCATAGACTTCGTCGAATTTGTAAAAGTGTCTTTTAGTCTCGACAATGTCGTATATTCTTACAACCGCTGGTCTTGCGCCTCTTTTAAGTATGCGGTTCACTGAATCGAGAGCTTCTTCAAGAGTTTCTGAGGCAAAGGATAGCAGTATTCTCTTTTCGGGATAAGGCCATATTTTAAGCCAGGTTTTTGTGATTATTCCAAGAATTCCCTCACTACCAATAAAAAGTGTTTTCAGGTCCGGTCCTGTCGCACTTCTTACATGAGGTTTTAAAGTTACCACATCCCCCCATGGAAGAACTGCTTCAAGGCCTAGCACCATGTCTTCTATTCCCCCATATTTTGTTGAAAATTGTCCGGTTGCTTTAGTGGCTATCCATCCACCGATAGTTGAGGGGTAAAGAGATTGTGGAAAATGACCAAGTGTGTATCCTTTTTTATTGAGGTATTTTTCCAAATAATAGCCATTCGTGCCAGCTTCAACTTCAACCAACAAGTTTTCCTCATGAAGCTTGATAGAGCGCATTTTTTTCATGTCTACAACTATTCCCCCTTGTTCGGGAATAGCTCCGCCAAGAACCCCAGAGCCACCCCCGTAAGTATATACTGGAATAGCATTTTCGTATGCTATCTTTACCACATCTTGCACCTCTCTCGTGTTCTTAGGCCATACAATGGCTCTTGCTAGTGCAGGAATTTTTCCCTTAAGCATCCAGTGAAGGGTTATTGGCCAGTAATCTCGACTATATGAGAGAAGATCAACATCTTTTGTGGAGACCCTATTCCCCAGGATACTAATTAAGTGTTTCAGAACATCGGAAGGGAGTTCATGGTTAGATCTCATTACAACTTCCAAATTGGTCAAATTATCACCCCTAAATAGGAAATTGTTATTTTGAACTTAATAAAATTTTTGAGGGATATTTTTAGTCATTAATAACTTTTTGAGTTTTATACGTTTATTTTTGGATGAAATAGCGGGGGCGGTAGATGAGGTCGGATGACTAGCTGACTGCTTATTACTTTCTTTTTCTTGAAGGTAGAAGTCTTCTACAAGAGTGAGGGGGTATTTAAAATAGAGAGTGAGGCGATAAAAATATATAGAAAACTCAAACAAGTTTTTTATCTTTCAGGACTTTCTCTATTCTATCCATAGCCTCTTCAAGCTTTTCATACGCTGTGGCGTAGCTTATTCTTATATAGCCCTCACCAGCTTGTCCAAAAGCAGTTCCTGGCACTAGCACAACTTTTGCTTCCTTAGTCATGAGTTCGCTGAATTCTTTGCTTGACAGCCCAGTATCTTTGATTCTTGGAAAGATGTAAAAGGCGCCCTTTGGTTTTACTGTTGGGAGACCCATTTCATTGAGTCTTTTCCAGACAAGGTTCCTTCGTCTTTCGTATTCTCTTCGCATTTCTTCAATAGCCTCCCAGCTTCTTTCATCTCTTAGGGCCTTAGCAGCTGCATATTGGATGAAAGTTACTGGGCAGGTTGCATTATACATTTGGAAGCGTATCATTTTCTCTATTATCCATTCAGGAGCTGCTACAAATCCTAGTCTCCATCCGGTCATGGCGAATGTTTTTGAAAAACCGTTCATTGTTATTGTTCTTTCAAACATTCCATTAAGGGAGGCTATGCTGTAATTTTTCACTCCATCATAAACAAAGTACTCATAGACTTCATCACTAAGTATTATCAAATCGTGTTCTACTGCAAAATCGGCTATCTCTTTGAGGTCTTTCTTTGTTAAAACTGCTCCTGTAGGATTATTTGGAGAGTTTATAATGAGTGCTCTTGTTCTAGGCGTGATGTATTTTTTAAGCTCATCAACACTTAGGCGAAATTCGTTTTCCTCATAAGTAGGAACTTCAATAGGTTTTCCTCCTGCCAGGATAACAGCGGGAGCATAACTTACAAACATGGGAGAGGGGATGAGAACTTCCTCATTATCTTTTAAGAAAGTGCTCAATCCCATTAAAATTTGCTGATTTGTACCAACGGTTATCATTATTTGAGTCTTTGGATCCACATTAATCTTGTTATGCTTTTTGAGTTTCTCTGCAACTGCTTCCCGAAGCTCAAGAATACCACTATTTGGACTATAATGAGTTAGTCCTTTGTCAAGGGCTTCCTTTGCGTACTCTTTTATGTGTGCTGGAGTGTCAAAATCAGGTTCGCCTATCCCTAGAGAAATGACTCCTTCGATCCCTTGCGCAAGATCAAAAAGTTTTCTTATTTCGGAAGGGTTTACTAACTCTAGTCTATCACTTAGAGCCATGAGCATCACCAGTAGGGTTTCTCCTTGATGTTTATAATTTTACCGACATAAAATATTTGACAATGATGAATAAAAAAGGTCATCGATAGACAACAAAGTTCTCTAAAATAAGAACATCCAATTTGGCTTTGAAGAAGGTTCTTAAAGCATCGTTAGGTGAGCACACTATAGGTTCGCCGTGCATATTGAAACTAGTGTTTAATACTATCCCTGTTTCCGTTTCTTGCTCAAAATGTTTTATTATATTGTAATAAGTTGGATTGTCTTTTTTCATAAGTGTTTGTGGTCGTGTGGTACCATCCACATGAACAACTGCTGGTGCCTCAAGCTTCATTTTTTTAGTAGCTTCATAACTTATTGTCATAAACTTATTTGGATATGGATTTTGGAGATACTCCTTAATTTTCTCCTCTAGGATCGATGGAGCAAAGGGTTGAAACACATCTCTGTTTAGTGCGACATTAAGCTTCTCGACGATTTCCCTATTTCTCGGGTCTGCAAGAATAGAACGGTTTCCCAAGGCCCTTGGGCCGTACTCCATTTTTCCTTGGAAAAGCCCAATGATTTTGCCATCAACAAGCATTTCAGCAACGAGTTCTGAGATGTCTTCTTGATATTCAAAGTTAATGTCATTCTTCTTTAGGAAGGCTTCAATTTCATTTTCATTATACCTTGGGCCTAGATAGACATGTTCTAATTTAAATGGCTTCCATTTACTATCTAATCGCTCAAATTGAGCCTTTATAAAAGCCGCAGCACCAAATGCCAATCCTGAGTCATCCATTGCAGGAAAAACCCAAAGATCTGGAAAATATTCCCTTAAAACAGCATTCGCTTTTACGTTTTGAGCAACACCGCCAGCATAGGCTAGTTTTAAGTTGTAAGTTGTAAGTTTTAATCCAAGCTCGTCGATGATTTTCTCAAGATGGGCTTGGGCACTTGCTGCTATTTCTATTGCTTTTCTTTGTATTTTCCCCTTAAGATCTCCTTTCTTCATTTGCTGGGCAATTTCTCTTGCTCTTGAGAAAGGATAGTCAAAAAATTCTGCAAGCTTTTTTGTGGCTTCGATTCCAACTACTTTAAGCTTGTTTTCGAAGCTTAGTTCATTAAGTTCTATTATGTTCGTGAGATCATAAGTAGGTTTTCCATAAGCTGCTAGACTCATAATCTTTCCCTCGTGCCGCATAGGTTTGAAACCCAAAAGCTCAGTAACAGATGCATAAAAATCTCCTAGAGAGTCAAGATATGTGCTCTGAGCTATTCTAATCATTTCTCCATTTCTACCGATATATATTGAGGAGCTTAACCCATCTCCCGCAGCGTCTATGCTTAAAGCTAAACTTTCCTCCCATCCAGAAGTGTAATAAGCTGAGGCCGCATGTGCTAGGTGGTGCTCAACAAAGAGAACCTTCTTTTTGAATTCTCCTCCAAATATCGACTTTAATCCTCTTTCAAGTTCAAGTAGTCTAGAATGTTTTCTAAAGAGCCCAGCAACGGCTATAGCATCGATCTCATTGGGATGTACATGAGCCATCTCAATAACCTTCTTTATGCTAAGCTCCGGAAATCCCCGATATTTCTTAATCCTGTTGAGTCTTTCTTCATTCACTGCGTAGATTGTATTCCCTTTGAGAAGGACTGCCCCTGCGTCATGCCCATCATGAATTCCTAAGATAATCATGTTTTAGGGTTGGGAGGAGCATTTTTAAAGCTAACTTCAGGAATAATTTTGGGGATAAAATAATGAAAGGTGAGATTGGGAAACTCATAGATAGAGGAAGTTACAAGAAAATGCCTCTCTTTGAAGGGGAACTTCCGGAAGGAAGTTTTGCCCAGATAGTGGAGATTAAGCCCAAACAAGAAGTTCCTAGGCACTATCATGAAAGGCAGTATGAGCTCTTTTACATTTTTCTTTTGAAAGCCTCGTCCTTTAGGGCGGGGATGCAGTAATTTTAAAACAAGCTTTTGAGCTGGAAAGCGTTACTTTTTTAAAGCCTAAAAATCATACTATAATTTGATATGAAAAGGACAGTAACACTAAAACTTCAACCCTCAAAAGCCCAAGAAAAAGTACTCTTCGAATTAGCTGATCTTGGAGCTAAAGTTTGGAATGAAGTGAATTATCTTCGCAGGCAACAATTCTTTAACCATGAAATTGTGGATTTTAACAAGACTGAGAAAATAGTTTATGAAAAATACAAGCGTGAAATTGGCTCTGCAACAGTCCAACAAGTTTGTAGAAAGAATGCCGAGTCATGGCGGGACTTCTTCTCGCAAATCAGAATGAAGAAGAGTAAGGAATTGCCAAAGTGGCTCAAGCCAAAACCGCCAGGCTATAAAAGGGAGGGAAAACTACTCATAATCCTCAGAAAAGACCAGTATAAAATTGAAGGGAACAAATTAATCCTCCAAGGCCTTGGAGGATTCAAAAAGCTTGAAGTTCAATTCAAGGGGAGAATTCACTTGAAGGGCAAGCAGGGAAGACTTGAAATCATCTACGATGATGTGAAGCGGAAATGGTACGCTCACGTTTCAATCTCAAAAGTTGAGGAGAAGTTAACTGAGAATGGTTGGGTTAAACTCCCAAGAAAGCCTTTGGGGAACCTTTCAGCCGGAATTGACTTAGGAGTGAATAACTTAATGGCTGTTTACGTTGAAAGCGGGGAAAGTTTTCTGGTGAATGGTCATCCCCTGAAGAGCATTGCTTTCTACTGGCAAAAGCGGATTGCCGATTACCAGTCAAAACTCAATAAGAGCGGAGCAAAGAAGAGTAGAAAACTTAGAAGAATGCATGAAAAAGCAAAACTCCAAGCGAGACACTACATCAACACTATAGTAAGACAAACCGTGAAAAAACTCTATCATCTTGGAGTTTCACGAATTGTGGTTGGTTATCCAAAGGGAATCACTCGAAATTCTGAGAAGGGTAGAAAGCAGAATTTCATTCTTTCCCACGTTTGGAGGTTCAATACTGTTATTAAACGCTTGAGTGAAGTCGCTGAAGAGTACGATATTAGTGTTGTGGTTGTTGATGAGGCTTTTACTTCACAAACTTGCCCCTTCTGCGGGAAGCCTCATGAAGGGGCCCGTTTTGTTCGTGGTTTGTTTAAGTGTCCCGCGGGAGGGCTTGTCCTAAACGCTGATTTGGTTGGGGCTTTTAATATTTTGAGGAGGATTGTTGGAAGGATAACCCCGAGCCTGCTGGGTTTAACGGTGGGTAGGGGTAATTGGGGGAAGGCCCTCCCGGAGGGGTTCGGAGAACCCTTCCCAAGGGTTGTTTTGATGAGAACCCCTCAAACCTCCCCACCTTAAAAAACGGGGAGGAGGTCAGATCATAAGTGGTGAGGCGAGGCTGGGGATAGGAGGACGAGAATACACTGCAAGAGCTGGTGATATTTATCTAGTGAAACCCAAAACAATTCATTGGGTTATAAATGATAAAAACGAGCCCTTTAGGCTTTTTGTAGTAAAGTTGGAATATTATGGAGAAGACAGTGTATGGCTTGAAAGGTAGTCTTATAGAAGTACTCCACCTATAAAGCGAAAAATTCTTTAACATGATTTCTTATTTCAGAGCATGAACATCTACGAAATGCTTGGTTTAATCGTTATTGGGTTTATCCTTAAGAGGGTGATAAAATCAGAAAAGCTATTTGTTTATCTTAATAAAATTGCCATCCAACTACTTTTGACATTTTATATCTTTTCAAGTGTTGCCGCAAAGAATTTGGAATACCTCATACGGATTAAGCTCGTTTTTGTTTATGTATTTTTGATCATTAGTATAAACCTGATGTCTTCGTACTTTTATGCAAGATTTTTTGTAAGAGATAACAAGTGGAAAGGCGCGTTGATAATTCTATCCACGTATCCAAACACCGTGGC
This sequence comes from Thermococcus argininiproducens, assembly GCF_023746595.1. Classification (NCBI taxonomy): domain Archaea; kingdom Methanobacteriati; phylum Methanobacteriota; class Thermococci; order Thermococcales; family Thermococcaceae; genus Thermococcus; species Thermococcus argininiproducens. The sequence continues at coordinate 1,311,742 of NZ_CP080572.1, forward strand.
CATGGGTTTCCCGATAGCTAGTTTGTTCCTGGATGATCTAACTCCAGTAGTGCTTTATGCCAGTATCCATACATTGGTAATTATCCCTCTTGCCACATTTCTGGCGGCTCACTACTCTAGTGGGAAAGCCTCATTAAAAGAAAGTCTCTTAAGAGCATTAAAATTCCCTCCTACAAGTGCCAATCTTTTGGCTCTTGGTTTTGTATTTTTAGATATTAAATTACCTACTACTATCTTAACACTCATGAATCAAGTTGGCTGGTGGAGTATCCCGATTATATTGATATACTTTGGGTCTCGAGTAAACCTCCAGAAATTTGAATTAAGGAAGTTACTAGAAGTTAGCATGTTTAGAACAGTCATTCCATTTCTATTTGTCTTCTTGACTTTAAAAGCACCGTCTGAGATATTTTATGCAGTTCTTGTAGAGGCCACAATGCCCCCAGCCATAATAGCCAATGCAATTTTAGCTCATTACGGCCTTAGGGAAGAAGAGGGCATAGGGGTTACAATTGTCTTGACTCTGATAGTTTTGACACTCTTTTTGGTGCTTAGACTCCTTGTTTAATCACTTGAAGTATCTTCTGTATCCTCTTGTTTGTAGATTTAATAATTTCAAAGGTTTTTTCATTATCTTTATAGATTTTGATGACAGTACTAGCTAGCTCTTCTAATAGTGGGACTACATAAGGGAGGTTGTGCATTAGAACTGCGGTATTGATAAAATAAAATGCAATTCTTCTTTTGCTTCCAGCATATCTGGTAAATGTGTTAACTAGAGCTAGAATCTCCATCTTTGACTCGGCTAATAGAAATAGCTTATCAACCCCTACTATAGGGACGGTTGCGTGTTCTATTCGAGAGAGAATACTTTCATAGTTCATCTCAAATTCCTTTGTTAATGATAATATATCGCTAACTTGGAATCGTGTTATGACTTCTCCGACTTCTAATCTTCCTCCGGTTTTGAGCACTTTTATGTCATTTAATATATTGGGATCCATGCCTGCTAGTTCCATTTGGCTTCTATATGTATATAGCGTATCAAGGATATCCTCGATAACTATTGTATATCTCCTTTCTTTGCTCCACATTATTAGTTCGGCAAGCTCTTTATAAGGGAACGTTAGAGAATCGTGCTCTAAAAGCACAGTCTCTCCAAACTTTAGTGAATCCCAAATAATGTCTGTTTCCATATCCCTTACCCCCTATTCCTTTCTTCAAGTTTTGCAGCAATCCAAGCAAGGAGGAGTATAAAGGCAATACCTCCTGCAAATCCAATCCCACCAAAAAGAAGTTTCTGTTTTATTGGAAACACCGTTATTGTAGAATTTAGGATTTTTGTGTAGGTTACTGTCGTTGTGGTGTTTTCTTTAATAATTTTTGGTGCAGTGGAAGTAGGAGTTTCCTCTGTAGGGTTCTCAAAACTCTCTTTTTCTACGGGTGCTGGAATAGTAAAGATCTTCGTAACCGTAGAATTCTTGATAATGTACTGCCTTTCTTTCAGTGCTACTAGTATCTCAAATTCTCCTTCTTGGCTGGGAATAAAGAACAAGGAATACGTTTTGTTCTCGTTGGGGTTTAGTGAGTCTTCAAAATAAACAAATCTTCCTTGGAGATTCATGTTTTCTCCGATTATAGCAGATTGTTCTGGAAATGCTATTGTTATTGTAAATGGTCCTTTAGTGTTCCCCATATTTACCACAGTAATGTTAAGTGGAGTGCTACTACCTACTGTGCTATTTTGGCTTTTTAGAACAAGCTTATATTTTGGAGTTGCGTTTTCCACATTTATCCAACGGCTCTCCGAAGAAAATGAGATTCTAGCAAAACCATCACATGAAAGTTGGTATGGGACGTTTGCATGGATTTCAATGTTTCCTAGTTGCAAAAATCCTCCTTTCTTTGGTTCTATTTGGACGCTAAACTCTACCTTTTCTCCTACTTTAAGTTCTGGAATGTATAGTGGATAGGAGCTTATAATTTTGAATTCTTCAGAAAGCTTTGGGGTTATCTCAATATACTTCAAATCAGTGTCTCCTGTGTTTTTTATTACAATAGTGCTGTTGAATGGTTCAAATTGAAGAGCCCTTGAGGGAGTTAAGAAAGAAACATTTGCAAATGCATGCTCTCCGACTTTTGGTATTTCTTGTTCGTCTAAAAATCCTATTATTTTTGCTACTTTTTTAGTACCCATGTTGCTTACTTCAGTCATCCCTATATGCAAACCTCCATATGATACTAATGTTCCAATTTTTCCTAAACGTATCCACGCACTCTTAAGAGTCATCCCACATATATTCTTAATAGATATATAAGCTCCATCGGAGAATATTTTTTCGAGTTTAACAATATAAGGCCCTATTTGGGCATCTTTGCCTTCTTCTAGCTCTTTATATAGGCTCGGGGAAATAAAGAGGGACGCATAAGCCCCATTAATTTTTATCGTTGTCCTCAGGTACATTGAACCAACTAACTCCTTAGTTTCAACAATAATTCCTTCGGCTTTCAACGTGTTCCCTACTTCTACCCAGTATTCCTTGTTGTTAATAGAGATCTTTGCAAATTCTTTGAGTTCTCCATTAATTTCGGTGATATTATACTCTTCAAATTTTATCCGCCAATCTTGAAAGTATTTGACACTTCCCTTGTAAAGATATCCATCAAAAAGAAGGGGCATTATAGCAAGTTGAACTGTCAATCCGTTGAATTCTATCTTACCTCCATTATATGTGAGTTCTTTTTCAATGTCGTTATACCTAAGCCTAATTTTTGCTCTATTTTCTCCTACCGAGAGAAGTGTAAGGGCGTAGTTCCCTGCCAGAACTGTTTGATTTTCTAGGAGATATGGGAAAGTAATGTTAAAAGTAGCATAACCCCCATTTTCTTTTAAGAATACTGAGTTCGTGTAAACTGAATAGAAACTTGTGTTCAGTAACACTTCTGGTTTCAAAATATATTCTCTATTATTGGCTTCAATAAGCAAAGAGCCTTCAATTGGTGAAACATCCCTGATCTCTAGGGGATATTCTTTTATCCCGACTCTGGAGGGTATTTCTATCCATCCTGTTATAATGGAGTGTGCACTTACATATGGGAGTAGAATTATTAAGAATAAAAGAGAGATTAACTTTTTCACGTTCCCACCCCCAGCAGAGGAAGTAAAATGCTTGAAAATGTCATCATCTTACTCATTATGAACTCTCCAAGATAGAGACCTATTGCAGACATCCATGTGAGCATAACAAAATAGTAGAGGGCTATCCCTAGGTGTCCTCCATCTGCAATTTTTATTGAGAATGCCGAAATTAAGGAATGGACTAGGAGAATAGAGATAAGGATGTAATTTGTTAGTTGGAGTCCTTCTGGGCTTGGTACAAAAAGTATGTCTTGGATGAACTCTCCTTGGAGCTGAATACTTGAGAAAAGATGAGTCATGTAAACTGCAACTTGAAATGCTGCCGCGACAGAAAAGGCAAAAGCTCCAGTAACCCCATAGATAACCCCTTTAAAACTAGCTACGTTCTGTTTTCTTTTTCTTCTAAGTCTTAGAAGTCTTTCAAAGTTACTAGAAATGACCTTTCCTACATAATCGGGGTCTGCTCCTAAGTGTAGGCTCTTTCTAAAGATGTCTGAGAAGATATCTATGAGCCAGCTTCCGGTCTCTGAGACAAAGTATTTCCATGATTTGGTATCGTCTATCTTAAGGGAAATTCTTTTGTTCAAGTTTCGGATATCTTTGGTAAGGCTTCCAAAATCGTGAGAGCTTAAATATTTCAGAACTAATGCCATAGATACTCCGCTCGCTGCTAAAGATGAACTTAAGCTTCTCATAAACGCTGGGAAGTTCTCATCTTTTATCAGAATGTCTTCCTCTTCTTTTGAGAGCACATATCCGATATATGCTATTGGGGTCAAAAACAAGGCGATGGCAATTTCTATTGGCACATCAAATCTTACTCTTATTACAAAAAAGTATAAGATTCCAACAATGGCCGTTCCGGCGATAGAGAGTAGGATAGCTCGTATTAATTTCCCTTTTCGTTCTGGATTCATTGCATTGTGAGCCCATATATTATCTTCCGGCATTTTATGTTTTATTAAAATCAAGACTCCTATTTCCACAACCATAACAAGTATAAATGTAAAAATTGTGAGGGTTACTAGATCTTGTCCAGTAATAATTGGTCCTATAATAATAAAGGTCACCATAAATACTACAGAGATTATTAGGGAGCTATAAACTTCCTTAAAGACGTCTAAGTCATAAAGTGCTCCCTCGTAGAATGTTTGGTAGTCATCCATCACAATTTTCTGCTCTTGGAGGAGATATTCTCTTAACTCCACACCACTATCCAAGGAGTACGCGAGTCTCTCTAGAAAGTCTGAAAAAACCTTGCTTGGTGTTCGTTTGGACAAAAATCTAAATGCTTCGGGCATTCCACGGTTAAACTTTGCTATTAAATGATAAATTTTTTCCATATCTCTCGAAATGGGCTCTAAAACCTTCTCCTTTGCTAATGTGTGTATAAGTTCATTTCTTCCCACTTCACTAGTGGAAAGCACTGCAAAATACGTTACAAAATAAGGGATTTTTGAATTTATTTTTACTTTTTTCCCACTTGCCATTGAGTAAGGATGCATGATTGCATAAACTAGAGGAAGAATGGGAATCGCATAAAGAGCAATTCGGATTACCCGTGAAATTGTAACGAATCTAGGAACAAGTGAGAAAACTATGAAAAGAATGACACTCCCAGCTATGCTGGGCAATAATACTTTTCTTGCGTACCTCTTCATATCCAAATCAGCTTGGATAAATATGCTAGCTTTTTCTTTTGCCATCATATTCACCTACAGTCTAAAGCTTAATCCTTGAATACCCTTTTCATAGAAGTTTTTTATCTCTCTATAGACATCCCAATAGTCTGTTATTCCAAGTTCTGCCATTCTCTGGATTATCCTGGCTCTTAGAAATAGCTCGTTGTAAATGTCCTTTGGATCTTCATAACCAGCAACTTCAGCAATTTTTCTTTCAAGGATATATGAGTTGTTCATACCTCTGAATATATGTCTATCACTCACAGAATCCCATTCAAATACACTTCTTGTTGCTACTCCTCCAAGCTCCTCATAATACCCCTCAATCTCAACAACATTGAGAACTCTTCTTAGGAATCTCCCTTTAACATATACGGCCTGCTGGAAAAGGGCAATATTCAAGTTGTCTATAAAGGTTACAGGGACATTTATGGGGTGTCCGGTAAAACGTTGTATCATCTTTTTTATATCTCCGGCGTGAAAAGTTGCCATGACTGGATGGCCAGTTTGCATAGCTTGAAAAGCAATCGCACCTTCTGCACCTCTGATCTCACCTACAATGATATAATTTGGTCTGGATCTCAATGCTGCTTTTAAAAGATCAAAAAGCGTGACCCTGCTCTCTTCAGGTCCTCTTTCTCTTGTTGTGAGCCTTTGCCAAGTGGGGTGAGGAACAACAACTTCAGGAGTATCTTCAGCGGTAAAAATCTTTGATTGGGGCTTGATGAAAGGAAGGATAGAGTTTAAAGTGGTGGTTTTTCCACTCGCTGTTTCTCCACATACAAAAACACTCATACCATATTCAAGAGCGAGCCATAAGTACGCAGCAACTTCTGCAGAAAATGTGTTCCACTTTACAAGTTGGACGACACTTAGGGGAGTAGCAGAGAACTTTCTTATCGTAGCTGAGGGTCCTTTTATGCTAACATCTGGACTGTATATTATGTTAATTCTTGAACCATCAGGGAGCGTTCCGTCTACAATAGGATTTTTGTCACTAACAGGTCTTCCAATTCTTTCACTTAAGGCCTTGAGATAATCGGCCAATGTGATATTACTCTCAAATTTTATATTAGTGGGTAGAGCATCAAAGATCTTGTGGATTAAAGATACATATTCGGCACCCAATATGTGAATATCTTCAATATATGGATCTCTAATAAGAACCTCTAATGGTCCAATTCCTACAATATCTCTTTTTATGAGGTATCTAAATTTTTCAATTTCTATTTTTGTTAGTTTAATGCTCTTTCTGGAGAAAAAACCTTTATTATTAATCTTCTGGAGAGCCTCATTATATAATTGATCTAAGAATATTTCAAACTCTTCCCTGTTTTCGGGTATTACCTTTGAAGGAGCAAGTTCAAGAATTTTTTCTTTAACTGCTTCATATTTTGCTCGTTCTTCTATATTCTGGAGTCTGGGCTCTATCACTATATATTTTCTCTCCGTTTTTGGATCTCCGTAAATGTGGACAAAAAGAGGATCTCCGACTGGATAGATTATGTTAGGATACTTTATTTCTTTCATGCTTCTGCTCAGTTGAGTGTGGAATTCTGGAACTTTTCCATATTTTTTAGTAAACTTTTCAACGTATTCTCTTAAGTGTGGATTTCTTGCCATTGCAGTTTCTAAGGTCTCTCCGCCAATCTCAGCCATTCTACACCACCGCAGCTATTTCCACTATGAATCCTGCTTTAGGCTCTACTCTAAATGGAATTATCTTCTGAAAAATTCCCATAGCATTGTTATACTTCACGATAGTGGCAGAATTTTTCAAATCTCCTCCGAATACTTTGACCTGCAATCTTATGAGCATTGTAGCTACTTCTTCTAAAATCGAGAGTACAGAAGGATCCAGGTCACTTGGGCTCGCTGTCAATATTATGGCCTTGTTAAGGGCACTTAATTTTTTGAGGTGTTCTGTAAACTGTCTTAAAGTCTCCTCATCCATTTTTGGTGGTAAGATTGAAGGTAGTGAATCTATGACAATGACATCTCTTTCCCACAATCTTTCCTCACTCAAGAATCTTGGTAAAAACTTTCCTCTCTTAGAAACACTGCTCAAAAGAGGATATAATGACACAAAAAGAAGTTTTCGTTTTATTAGAAATGGGATTACACTATATCCCAGTGATTCCATTTGATTTATAAATTCAGGGGTTGTAAGTTGGGTAGAAACATAACTAACTTGAATATCATTTTTTAGAAATCCATAAGCGAGTCTCTGGGAGAATATAGACTTTCCAGTCCCCCGGTCTCCCTCTATAAATATTATACTCCCAGATGGTATTCCTCCACCTAGCCGTCTGTGAAGTTCATCATTTGGGATCTGCATTTTAAGTAAGCGTGGCATGGTGTTCACCTCAGATTTTAAACACAAATTCACGTTGCTTTCCATTTTCAATGACCACAACGAGTTTGTGATAACCAGAGGGAAGAGTAGTGCTTACTCTCAACTCGCCGACATCATAGGGATAAAGGGTAGATGGTGTCAGCGTGAGATTTGAAGGGGGAATGAGGTTCCCATCAATAAAGACAATAATAGTGCTGCTTGTAAAGGAGAACTCCTCACTTCCAGTGTTTTTAATATAAAACACATAAGCTCCACCCAAGACAGGAATATTTTCTGGATCATTTATTATTGTGAAGTCCACTCTAAGATTTTGGGCTATTGTTGCTCCTCTAGTGCTGATACCATCCGCTAAGTCCTGAGTCACTATATAAAGGCCTCCAGCTATTGTTCCTGCGACAAGGAGGGAAACAATAAAAAGGATTATTTCTGAAATTACTGAACTCGCCATTAGCATCACCTTAGGAGCAGTACCAGGCCTTTCCAACAATAGAAGGTTGGCCAGTTGTTTGATTTACATCAAGCCATATCCATTTCCATTCTACCTTCAGAGAGCATCCTGTTTCAGTTGCTATTATCAGACTGTGGATAACTTGATCCTTAACTTCAGTAGTTCGTATTAGTATGGATTCTCCAGGGAGTAGATATGCTTTATCTTCTACTATGAGTGTCGACCCATCAGGCTCTTTCAGTTGTCCATCACGAACAAAATCCCAATATTTAGGGGATAGGGTGGAGCCATTATTGCTAATATTGAAAGTTATTGTATAGATGGACACATCACTTCCAGGATCAACGTAAGATACACCTTGTAGAGTAAGATGTGACGTCTGGGATTTTATGAAAGTTTCTTTATACGCCTCAACGGACTCGGCTATTGAAGTGTACGTATTCTCGAGGGAGATATAGAGAGTGCCAAATGCCATTATCGATGCAATGAATATCACTGCAAAGCTTGCTGAAATGCTGAATCCCATACCCTATCCCCTTAAACACCATACACATGTTCGAGGATCTTATTCATCATCTTAAGTTCTCTTTCTAGAGAGTTCAGAACTTCTGGAGTTATTTTGGTACCTCTTAGGCGTTCAATGAATAGAAGTGATATTAAGTGATCTTGAATCGTAAGTTTGTCATCTGGTTTCCAGTTTGGCTCTCTCTGGTGAGGTCTGGTACCGTTTGCATACTTCAATAAGCTTTCCAATACTTCTTCGGAGATCCACCCGATTGTATAGTAAAACTCAAGGACATTTTCTAGATTCAGCATTCCTGCTCTTTCGATGAGGAAACCTAGCCATTTCAATGCTATCATAGTTGAAACGGTGTCATTGGGGAGATGCTCTAATCTTGCCCTCATTTTTGTTGGACTTATTAGGGCTTCTCTCACATCTTTTGGAATTTGAAATTCTTCAGTCAAGATTTCTTCCTCCCCACTCCTATTATTTTCAATTAATTCGATCTTTGGGGGATCATAACTTTTAATTTCTTCTTGCTGTTCAACTTCAGGAATTCTTTCTGGAGTTCTTTCAAAATTTTCATTGAGCTCTTTATGAGGCGTTGTTTTACCTATTAAATGTCTTCTTATTTCTTCTAGGTATTTTCCAATCTCTTCTACCCTTTTGTCTAACTTTCTGAGTCTTTCTGCTTGACTTGAATAGTTCTCGAGAACCCTGTTTATGATCAGATCCACTTGCTCCGGTGTTAAGATGTCCATTTTTGAAATTAATTTGTCCTTTAAGTCCTTAATAAGGACATTAGGTACTTTTCCCTGTAGCATCTGAAGTTTACTGTCTATCTCGTTCTCGGTTATCATGTTTCTCCCTCCGAGATTGCTTCGTATATTATCCTGTCAAGGTCTACTCCGTGATAGGCAAGGAGTTTCAAGTCTCCCTTTATCTGGGCTATTTCTTTTCTAATATCTTCGAGATCTTGCTTTAGTTCGTGTATTTCTTTTACTATTGGGTTTTCACTATCTAGATCTCTAAAGGGGTTAATCTCTTGTGATACTACCTCATAGAGCATCATGACATCTTTGATAGTTTTGTCAAGCTTTTCTATTTCCTCCCGTAGTTCTTGGATTTGGGACTTCAAAGTGTCGATGTTGACCTTAATTCTTGGCAGGTCGTTTTCAATCTCGTTAAGTCTGTTCATTATGAGGGTAATTTTTTCTTCATCTTCTTTCTGCTCTTTTGGGTTTTCTTGAATGTTTCCTTCGCTTAGAGCAAGTTCTAATTGGTCGGTTTCTTCTTTTCCATCTTTTTCTGGTTTTTTCTTGAACTTCTCTTTCAAGTAGCTGAACGACATTGCTAACCCTCCAAAAAGATTATGGGAAAAGGAAAACTTTGGAACATTGGAAGCTCTGATCACTTGAGTTCTATGATTGTATCTGTTCCGTAGCTTGGTGGTGTTACTACTTTAGCGTAGCCAGGAGCACCAAATTCTGGTTTAAGCTCAATTGTGATCTCCGTTCTAGTACCAATTCCACCTGTGAATATTGCATCGGCATCAACAGCGAGTATTACTATATCTCCTGCGTTAAGGGTTGGGGAACTTCCTGAAAGGGATTGGTCTTCGTCTTGGACGATTATAATACCAAACTCTTTGTCACTATTAGCAATCCCCGTTGTGTTCCATGGTAAAGTGCCTGTATTGAAGATATTTCCAGTCATAGTTGTAATGTTCTCAATTGCTCCGCTCTTGTACTTGAGAACAACAAGCTTATCGCCATTGCTTATTGCGAGTTTTGCTTGGCTGAGATCTATTTCTTCACTCCCAGCGTTTGGAGAAACATAAATTGCAAGCATGGTGATACTTCCGCCACTAACATACCCAGTAACTCCATCAATCTTCAAACCACTAGCAACTTCTTTTGTTGTTTGTCTTCCTGTGGCTTCTGCTCTTTGTTGTAAGTAGCCGCTGGTGTTGATGAGTACTGCTGCGGCTACTGCAGCTACTAAAACCATGGCTATGAAGACTATCAAGGTGCCAATACCAACGGCACCTCTCTTCTTACCAAAAATAGGCTTCACTTTGCTCACCTCACTTGAGTTCTATGATTGTATCTGTTCCGTAGCTTGGTGGTGTTACTACTTTAGCGTAGCCAGGAGCACCAAATTCTGGTTTAAGCTCAATTGTGATCTCCGTTCTAGTGTCGATTCCATTGTTTCCAAAGACTGCGCTGGTATTTACTGCGAGAATTACTATGTCACCTGCATTAAGGGTTGGATTAGTTGAACTTAGTGAACCATCCTCATCTTGTATGACTATTATTCCAAATGTTCTATCACCTGGAAATGTTGCTGCGAACACGTCTCCACCAAAAGCAGCATCGTCTGTAAATGCTGTGGAGTTATAACCCAAAATGTAAGAACTTGCACCATCGGTAATGTAGAGTTTTGCTTGGCTGAGATCTATTTCTTCACTCCCAGCGTTTGGAGAAACATAAACTGCCATTAGGTCTATTTTGCTATTGCTAACGTGACCGACTACTGAGTCTATTTTGAGCCCGCTAGCAACTTCTTTTGTTGTTTGTCTTCCTGTGGCTTCTGCTCTTTGTTGTAAGTAGCCGCTGGTGTTGATGAGTACTGCTGCGGCTACTGCAGCTACTAAAACCATGGCTATGAAGACTATCAAGGTGCCAATACCAACGGCACCTCTCTTCTTACCAAAAATAGGCTTCACTTCCTGGCACCTCCGTTGGAAATTCTGCAATTAGATATAATGTTTTTTAAATATAAATTGATTTTTTGTTTTTACATTAATCTTTACACATGTAGGTACATATGTAGGTACACACTAATATTTAGTAGTAATTTTTAAAATTTATAAAAAAGTCATAAAACTAGAATAAATACAAAACAAACAAGATATTATAATGTGGGTTCGAGCACAAGAACAGATTTTCCGTATTCCTTTACTTTTGCGCCCTTTCCATAATATTCAAGAGCATCAAGAATCTCGGATTTTCGTGGGAATCGCCTAAACTCCTTCGTGAGTTTTTCAAAAAATTCCCATGCAGCTATGTTTTCAAAATTCTCTCTAAATGGTTCTACAATTATTAGTTTTCCTCCTTCGTCCACGAAATTCAGAGCCTTTATAATGATTCTGTGAACTTCAGGAAGATATTCGAGAACAAAACTCATTACAACTCTGTCATACTTTCTTTTAGGTATGGCAGTTGTTATGTCAAGCTCTCTTAAGAACACCCAATCCATGCCAAGTTCTCTTACCCTTTGTTGGGCTATGCTTAGTAATCCTGGGGAAAAATCAATCCCAACATACTCTCCATTTGGGCCAACATGCTTTCCGAGTTCTATCGGTGATACCGAGCCGCAACCAAGATCAAGGACTCTCATCCCATCTCTAAGTCCACCAGCCCTAACAATTATCTCTCTATATAACTTGTTTAATGGGTTCGAAAGTCGAATGTCCCAGAAGTCTGAATCTTTGTCAAAGTCCATCATCACTTTAGAATTCTCGAAAGATAAAAATGCATAATTTGCCATTCTGACGATTTCATCTTGTATGTTAATCCATTCTGGAATAATGTCCTTTAATCTTTCATACTCAAGAAGAAAGGTGCGTAAGAATCTTTTAGGCCTTAATTCTGTCCCTGTAGCCTCTAGAATTCCTAACTCATAATAGGCACTTAGTAGTGACTTTAAGTAAGCTTTATTCTTGACATCTATTGAGTTTAAAATATCTTCAAGGGTTTTAGTTTTGTCTAGTTCCTTAAAAACGCCTAATTCCAATCCAATTTTGACTATATTAAAGAACGAAAAGTCAATAAGAGTTGAGATGTTGAAATCAAATTGCTTTATTATGTCTTCCATTTTTTGCACCTCACATAAATCTACTATAGTATGATTGATAAGTTTTTAGAAATTCAACAACTTTTTTCCCGTGTTCCGTAAGTTTGTAATATCGAAATCCATTATGGTTAATTTCTTCTACCAAACCAAGATAGACTAAAGAGCTATCTCCATTATAGCGGTTCCCCATGCCAACTAAGGCTCCTTTTACATTGGAAGGATCCGACCTAACGATTCTAGCAATTTCGGAAAGGTATGTAGAAGAGGGGTAAATCTCATGTAAGTAGAAGAGTATCTTTTTCCTTAGTTCACTCCTGTGTAATGATCGTAAGATGTGAGGGTCAATTACCAACCTCAACTTCCCCACCACAAAAAGCCAGACATGTTAATCCAGAACGTGGTAATACTAGATGTTATATTATATTTAAATATTTCGGTTCGATATTGTAAATTATCTAGTTATTTGAGATAGCTGTTACAAATTACACAGTTATAAGTTACAAGGTTAATATATTTACAATTCTCGTTGGTTATTATATGGACGTAGAATATGATATTTCTTTAAAATAAATCTGAGTTCATTACCCTTTTCTGTTAGATAGTTATCATTTTGACAAAAAATTCGTCAAAAACTTTAAATATAATTCAAGATTTCTTGGTTTGTACTTTCAAGGGGTGCAGAAAAATGGACATGATTTGGACAACAATTATTTTGTACATGGGAGCAATGCTAGGAGTTTCAGTATATGCTAGGAAATACATTAAAACGTCGGCCGACTTTTTGGTGGCCGGCAGGAGACTAGGATTGGCTTTGACTACTGCAACTTTGGCAGCCACTCACTATGGTGGTGGCTTTCATCCTCGGAGGGGCTAGTTGGGGAGCCACCTATGGATTAGGAGGAATTTGGTACGGTTTTGCCACGGGACTGGGTCTTTTGCTTCTTGGTGTGACTCTTGCAAAGCCTATGCGTGCTTTGGCCCTGTATACAGTCCCTGATGTATTGGAAATGCGTTATAAAAGCAAGATGATAAGACTTTTAGCAGCAATGCTATCACTTTTAGCCCTAGTAGGAATTCTTGGAGCTCAAGTTTGGGCAGCATCAGCAGTCTTCGAAGCCATAGGATTGCCAGGAACTGCTGGAGCAGTGTTTGCCACACTGATTTTCATAGCATATACGGCGTTTTCAGGATTATGGGCAGTTGCATTAACAGATTTCATACAAATAATGCTTGGAAGTATTGGTGTGTTAATTGCAGTAATCTTGGGCCTAAGCAAAGTAGGAGGCTTTGATGGCTTAAGAATGAGTCTCTCTGCAATTCCAAACTTGCCACAACCAACTGGAGAATATTTCAACTTCATGTCCCTCGGAATTTCGCTTTTTGCCCTAACATTGGCAGCGACGGTAATGTATACCTTAATAGGTCAAGACTTTTATCAGAGGCTCTTTGCATCAAAGAACGAAAAAACTGCTAGAATGGGTGCAGTTTATAGTGGACTATTGCTTATGGCCTTGTCATTCCTTCCAGCACTGGCTGGGATGCTTGCATTGGCACTCTCAAGTGACCCACAAGCAATAATAGATTCACCAAAAACTGCAGTCCCCAAATTGGTTATAACGGTCTTTGGAAGTGGAATAGGAGCAATATTTGTTGCTGCAATTCTAGCGGCAGTAATGAGTACAGCTGATTCACTCCTCTCTGCAGCCACGTCTCACGTTGTCAAGGACTTATATCAAAGCTTTATAGAGCCTGAAGCGGATGATAAAAAGTTGTTGAGACTTTCAATGGGCACAACAATCGCTATAGGGATTCTCTCATTAGTTGCAGCTTTGACGATCCAGGGAATTATAGAGCTTCTTATATACTCCTACGATATATATACTTCAGGTGTCTTTGTACCTCTAATACTTGGTATTTACTGGAAGAGAGCAACAAAAGAAGGAGCATTACTAGGAATGATTGCAGGGTCATTAACAGCAGTTATAGGGGTAACAGGCATTGTGAGCTTCAGTTACTGGGAATACATTTATGTGAGTGGTGCCATAGTATCAGCAGTTGTTATGGTACTTGTTAGCCTGATAACAGCTGCAAAGCCTATCGAGAAGGACTTTGAAAGGGCCTTTGAACTTGGTTGAGATCATTTCTCGCTTTATGTTTTTTATATTTAAACTTTTGGACCTTATTATTTTTAGTAATCTTCCTACAAGGAAAGTACAATTCTTGGGAAAACTATTTCCCTTTTAACTTGTGAAAAAGCTTTAAAGAGAAACCTCAAATATCACCCGAGGTGAAAGTTATGGAGAACCCATTTGAAATTACCGGAATAGTGGCAAGGGAAATACTGGACTCCAGAGGGAATCCAACAATTGAGGTGGATGTTTACACACCAGTTGCAATGGGAAGGGCTGCGGTTCCAAGTGGAGCTTCAACTGGAATTCACGAGGCTCTGGAGCTCAGAGACGGTGGAAAAAGATATCATGGAAAAGGTGTAAAACGGGCAGTGGAGAACGTTAACAAAATAATTGCCCCAGAACTTTTGGGAATGGATGTCACACTTCAAAGAGACATTGATATGTTCATGCTTGAGCTTGATGGTACTGAAAACAAGAGCAATCTTGGAGCAAATGCTATTCTAGGAGTTTCTCTTGCTGTTGCAAAGGCTGCTGCAAATACTCTTGGAATGCCACTCTACAGGTACTTGGGTGGGGCAAATGCTTACGTTCTTCCCGTACCAATGAGCAATGTCATCAATGGTGGTGCTCATGCTGGTAACGATCTTGATTTTCAAGAGTTCATGATCATGCCTGTTGGGGCAAAGAGCTTTAGAGAGGCCATTCAGATGGTAAGTGAGGTATACCACACATTGAAAAAGATTCTTATGGAGAAATATGAGAAATTGGCTGTTAATGTAGGAGATGAGGGAGGATTTGCTCCACCTATGAAAGAGGTTAATGAGCCACTAGATGCTCTAGTTAAGGCTATTGAAGAAAGTGGTTACAAGGTTGGAGACGAGATTGCCTTTGCTCTTGATGTTGCCTCAAGTGAATTCTACGATGAAAACAAGAAAGTATATGTCGTGGGTGGCAAGGAATATACTAGGGAAGAGCTTATAGACCTCTATAATGAGCTGATCTCAACATATCCAATAGTTTCAATTGAAGATCCAGTTAATGAGGAAGATTTTGAAGGCTTTGCTATCGTTACAAAAGAACTTGGGAAGAAAGTTCAGATCGTTGGCGATGACTTTTTTGTAACCAATGTCAAGCGCTTGAGAAAAGGTATTGAAATAGGTGCAGCAAATGCACTTCTTCTGAAAGTCAATCAGATTGGAACACTAAGTGAGGCTATTGATGCTGCTTATCTTGCTTTCAGGGCTGGTTATGGAGTCGTTGTTTCCCATCGGTCTGGAGAAACAGAGGATGCCACAATTGCAGACATAGCAGTTGCTTTAAACGCTGGTCAGATTAAGACAGGAGCTCCTGCAAGGAGCGATAGAAATGCCAAATATAACCAACTCCTAAGAATTGAAGAGGAACTTGAGGGTGTGGCATATTATCCAGGCAAGAAGTTTAGAAATCCACTTCTTTGATCTTTTTTAATTTTAAAAATTTAAGAAAAAAGAGCTACGGTTTTCTCACGACTATCAAGGCATGGTCTTTTTCGTAGGGCTCAAGAGAAATTCTTTCGACAACTTCAAAGTATTCGCCAAGTTCCTTTTCTACTTCCCTAAATACTTCCTCTGGTTCTTTTGTGACGTCTATGCTTCTGCTTTTAATAGAGATCATCCCGTACCCACCGCTTTTAAGGTATGCTTTGGCATTATCCACGAGGATCTTTGCTTGGGTGGGTTGAGCCACGTCTTCGAATATTACATCGACCTTGGTAACTAAGGCCCTGTATTCCTCAGGCTTTGTAGCATCTCCGAGTATTGGAATTATGTTCCTTCTTTCTTCCACTAGGGGAACTAGTTCTCTAAGAACCCTTGGTGAGAATTCTATACCAAATATTTTACCTTCCCATCCAATGACATCACTGACATGTGAAGCAGTTGTACCACTGGCTATGCCTAAATATAGTACTTTATGTCCTGGCTTTATTGGAAAGTTCTTAAGGCCATTGAGTATGGCTGCAGCAAGTTTTGATCTGTGAGGATTCCAGATCCTGTATTCTTCACCTTCCCACTTAATGATTCTCTCGCCGTAGACTTTTTGGCCGGGAACTAGATTCCTGGTTGCCAGTCTCTCGCTTCCATCATCCTCGATGACAATATAAACGCCAGAGAATTTATGTTTCTTAACGTTCATTTATCTCACCTCCTACCGCCTCTCTTTTCTTTGCTTCTCTTTTTCTTTTCTTTGCCTTTGAATTTCTTTTTCTTTTTGAATTTTTTCTTCTTTTCTTTCTTGGGCTTTTCTTTGCGTTTTGGTGGATTGGGGTATTTCTCTTTAATTTCCTTGATCCTTGCTTCAATTTCATTTTTGAGCTCTTCAGCTATATATTCGCCTGAGAAGTAGTCCACTCTTGCTGCTATGGCCAGTTTTCCAGCTAATGCTCTTGCAATTTTTCCTCTTTGCCACCAAGGGGACTTATTTATTGCAGGATATTGGTAAATTATACCGTGTTTTGGAGGCTTTGCACCACTTCTTAGGTGCCTAAATAGTGCTTTTTCTGCACCAAGAACCTGGATGGTTGAAGAGGGCATTATTGCGAGTTCTTTCAAACCTCCTGCTAGACTTATTAGGCGAGCACCAAGTTTTGCACCTACTAGGGCCTTTAAGTTCGGTGCAACGTCATCCATAGCCCTTTCGATGTAGTCCTCTATCTCGCTTCTTAGTTTATAGAGGTCATCTATTTCTTTGGCTAATCCTTGGATGACTTTAATGTCTTTCTGGTCCATCCATGCGCCCATTGTCTTTTCTTTTGCCTCTAGGATCTTCGTTATCTTGTTCTCACCGAATCCAAGAGACTCCAAGTTTTCTTTTGTAATGTTGTCTCTGTGTCCAATGTTTTTCACAAAAATGACATATTGAGGATGCTTTGGGAGGATTTCGTCAAGTTCTGGAAAGTGAAGTGAATACCATTCTCTAAGTCTTGATACTAAAAGGTTGATGACTTTATCAATGTCATCTAGAGCCTCAATTGCCTGGATTATCATCTTGTCCCTCGCACCACTTTGCTCTTGGATTCTGATCCTTGTTAATGCCACTCCAACTGTGAAGTATTTTTCAAACCAATCAGTTCCCAAAAATTCTTCGACATTTTCCCTAAGTTTCTCTCCGGCGATGTTAGGAAATTCTGCTTCTGTCTCGAATCCAAACTCTCTAATTTTTCTAGCAAGTTCTGGATGTTCTACAACAAAAGTTGAGTATCCTTTTTCCTTTAACTCTTCTAAGAAAAGAATCAGGTCCTCTGGAACTTCGCCTTTGAGAAGTTTGTCTAGTACTGTTTCTGGCTTTTCTGTGAAAATTCTCTTTCCAATGAGATTGCCGTTCTCATCAAAGGCATAGATTCCCTGTACATTTTCACCTACGTATGCTTTCATGAGCATCACCTTTTCTATTCTTTGCTAAGGAAGTATAAAAGAGTTAAGCTTTTAAACCTACTCTACGTCAAGATTTCATCGCTAATTGTCGAAAAAGTATTACACGTTTACCGAAAGACTTTTATAATGTACAAGCTTAACCTCGGAGAGAATAGCATTAAGCTCATTCATTTAAAAAGGTGATGCCCAATGAAGAAACTGTTAAAGCCAATAAAGGATGTTGGTATCGTTGGTTACGGTGCATACGTGCCAATGTTTAGAATTAAAAATGAGGAGATTGGAAGGGTATGGGGAGTTAGTAGCTTTCCAATCCAAGAAAAATCCGTAAATAATTTGGACGAAGATGCCATAACAATTGGTATTGAAGCTGCTAGAAATGCCCTTAAGAGGGCCCGTATAGATCCGAGGGAGATTAGGGCCCTTTGGTTTGGTACAGAGTCAAAACCTTATGCTGTTAAACCTTCTGCAACTGTCATAGCTGAAGCAATTGGGGCAACTCCCGAGTTAGATGCTGCAGATTTTGAGTTTGCATGTAAAGCCGGAACCGAAGCCCTCCAAGCAGCTATTGGATTTGTGGGTAGTGGCATGGCCAAATATGCTATGGCAATTGGAGCAGATACTTCTCAAGGAAGGCCCGGAGACCATTTAGAATTTACTGCTTCTGCTGGAGGAGCAGCTTATATTGTTGGAGAAAAGAGTAATGAAACCTTAGCATATTTTGAAGGAAGCTACTCTTATGTAACTGATACTCCTGATTTCTGGAGGAGACAACACGAGCACTATCCAAGACATGGTAATAGGTTCACTGGTGAACCTGCTTACTTCCATCAAATAATAAGTGCTGCAAAAGGTCTAATGGAGGAACTCGGTTATTCGCCAAATGATTTTGATTACGCAGTGTTCCATCAACCTAATGTTAAGTTCCCCCTCACTGCAGCAAAGATCCTTGGTATTCCAAAAGAGAAAGTTTTGCCGGGTTTACTCACCGGTGTAATAGGAAACACTTACAGTGGAGCGACTCTTGTAGGAATCTCGGCAGTTTTAGATATCGCAAAGCCAGGAGATAGGATCCTATGGGTGAGCTTTGGAAGTGGGGCAGGAAGCGATGCTTTTAGCCTTATTGTGCAGGATGCGATTGAGGAGAAGAGAGATCTAGCTCCAAAAACAATGGATTACGTGAACAGGAAGAAATATCTCGATTATGCTCTATACGCAAAGCACAGAGGTAAGTACATTTTGTGAGGTGGTTGAAATGAGAAAGCCAGTGATTATTGGTGTGGGCTTAACTCCCGTTGGAGAGCACTGGAAACTTGGTCTTAGAGACCTAGCTGTTGAGGCTTTGCTGAATGCTATGGAAGATGCCGGAGTTGACAAAGTAGATTCACTTTATGTGGGAAATATGGCTTCAGGCTCATTTGTTGAACAAGAAAACCTTGGAGCCCTTATAGCAGATTGGGCAGGTCTTGGGAATATCCCTGCAGTTAAAGTTGAGGGTGCATGTGCAAGTGGTGGAGCTGCAGTCCAAGAAGGTGTAAAGGCTGTAATGAGTGGTCTTGAGGACGTGGTTGCTGTTGTAGGCGTTGAAAAGATGACAGACGCGTGGCCAAGTGATGCAACGAGATATCTGGCATATGCAGCTGATGCCGAGTGGGAGCTTTTCCATGGAGTTAGTTTTGTGGCCCTGAATGCCCTTGCCATGAGGCTTTACATGAAAGAATATGGGTACACTGAGGAGGACTTAGCCCTATTTGCAGTTAATGCTCACGCAAACGGTGCCAAGAATCCATATGCCATGTTCAAAAAGGTAATCAAGGTAGAGACTGTTATGAGGAGTCCTTATATAGCTGATCCATTGAAGCTTTTTGATGCTTCTCCAATAGCTGATGGAGCTGCGGCAGTTATTATCACCACTGAGGAGAAGGCCAAGGAATTTGTGGACAAAGCCAAGATGATCGAGGTTGCTGGAATGGGAAGGGCTATAGACACTATAAACCTCGCTAACAGAAAAGACCTTCTTCTGCTGAAAGCGGCCAAGGTGGCGGCGGAAAGAGCTTACAAAATGGCGGGTGTAGGAGTGGACAATATAGACTTCTTTGAGGTGCATGATGCATTTACAGTTATGGCAGCCCTAAGTTTGGAATCCATAGGAGCTGCAGAGAGAGGGAAGGGTGCTATGCTGGCCAAAGAAGGCCAAATAGCGGTTGATGGTGATTATCCAATTCAAACACTGGGTGGACTGAAAGCGAGGGGTCATCCAGTTGGTGCAACTGGAGTTTATCAAACGGTAGAAGCAGTGTGGCAGCTTAGAGGCGAAGCTCCAAACCAAGTTCCTGATGCAGAAGTAGGTCTTACTCAGAACATAGGTGGAACGGGCTCAAACATAACTGTAACCATATTAAGGAGGGTTTAGAAATGGGGAAGCCAATGCAAGTTGCTCGTTATTGGAGACACTTTAAGGAAAAATATCGTCTTATTGGGGGTAAGTGTAAGAGTTGCGGTCAGGTTCACTTTCCAAAGAGACCCGTTTGCCCTGAATGTGGGAGCCAAGAAATAGAAGAGTTCCAATTTAGTGGAAAAGGAAAGGTTGTAAGTTGGACAATAATAAGAAACCCTCCAAGCGGTTATGAATATTACAAGCCATATCCAATAGCTTTAATTGAACTTGAGGAAGGGCCTCTAGTCCTGGCGCAGCTTACAGATGTTGATCCAGAGGAAATAGACTTTGGTATGGAAGTGGAGATGGTTACAAGAAAAATTAGGGAGTTCAGTGAGGATGGAATAATACTTTATGGCTATAAGTTT
Organism: Thermococcus argininiproducens; assembly: GCF_023746595.1. Lineage (NCBI taxonomy): Archaea > Methanobacteriati > Methanobacteriota > Thermococci > Thermococcales > Thermococcaceae > Thermococcus > Thermococcus argininiproducens. Next base: position 1,332,071 of record NZ_CP080572.1, read on the forward strand.
AGACCGCCGTTAAAGTGACTATTTTTCTTTTTTAATGTCTTTTACCATTCTTATCCAGATACCCGCTTTTCCAGCAACCCTAAAACCAAGTCTTTTATAAAATTCTATGGCTTTCTTATTTTTCTCTCCGACCCAGAGTTCAATTCTATCATTATACCTGCTTAGATACTCCATACATTTCTCCATAAGTTTCTTTCCAACGCTTTTTCCCTGATACTCTTTGTCAACAACGAACTCATGGATGGCACCTACCACTCTATTTTCATATCGACTGTGCCAGTCGTTATCACACACAATAAAACCCACTATCCTATCTCCATCTTTTGCGATGAAAAATCCATCACTGGCTTTGTTCCAGCACCATCTTAGGTATCTCTTTGCATAACTCTCTCCTTCGCCCCCATATTCCTTCATACCCTCGTATCCTCGCATGTATATGCTTACAAGAGTTTCAAGTATCTCCTGATCCATTCTATTTAATTTTCCTATACTCAGGTGCTCCTTATTGTTGTTTTTAATTTCTTTCATTCCCATCGTTAGGAACTTATAATAGATGGATTTATAAAAGCTAGCCTTCCATCGTAGAGTAGAGTGAGTTGAAGGTGATTTTAATGGCAAAAGCCAAGCCAAGAATTTGTGAAATCTGTGGAGCAGAGATAAGAGGTAAAGGACACACGGTGAAAATAGAAGGGGCTGAACTTTTGGTGTGCTACAAGTGTTATCAAAAATATGGCAGGAAAAAGCCGGGAACTTGGAGCCCAATGCCAACAGGAAGAGAACCTAGAAGAACATATGTTCCAAGAGCAAGGCCTAAACAAACCCCGAGAACGCAAAGACCTCTTTACACTGAGGACATAGTAGAAGACTATGCAGATAGAGTGAGAGAGGCTATCCAGAGAAGTGGCTTGAGTTATGAAGAGCTTTCCCATAAAGTAGGCCTTTCAACCAATCTTATTAGAAGGATTGCGCATGGTGAGTATATCCCTACTATAAGTGAGGCAAAAAAGCTTGAGCGTTACTTTAAGATAAAACTAATTGAGCGTGTTGAAGAGAATGTAAAAGAAAAAGCTACTATACCTAAAGATTATGAGCCAACTTTGGGGGATGTAGCTAATATTAAGATCAAAAAGAGGAAGAAGAAGTAGCTACTCCCTACTTCCCCCTTCTTGCTGTTCTTTCTTTGGAGAATAAAATCCCTTTAAAATTTCAAAAGTACTCCAAAGACGTAGGAGTTCTTTGTGAACCGGAGTATCCGGCGGAATTACTATTATATGGGCAGGAGGGTGTATCTCTCTTAATCTCCCTATGGCCTTGCCCGGTGGTAGATCCACTTGAGCCACAACATGGGCATTATATTTTCTTTTAGGCCTTTCTCCTACAATCTTCTCAAAGGCCCAGTCTGAGAGAGCTGGAGGTATTATCCTCGGTTTGCCTCTTATTTCCATTCCAGCGTATCTTACTAAATCAGCTAACGCTATTAGGGCCTTGTCGAAGTTGTCTGTTCTTATCAAAACTACCGTGTTTAGCATAACTTTCACCGAAAAGAGCTAAGTTGGGAGGTATTTAAAGATATGGTTTGGCGTGTTTTTATACGGAGGAAAAATTTATAAGCCCAGGTCGAAAGAGATATGAGTGACTATTAGGGCGGGCCCGTGGTCTAGACTGGTTATGACGTCGCCCTCACACGGCGAAGGTCCGGGGTTCGAATCCCCGCGGGCCCACCAAAGGGATTTTAGAAAGCCTATTCCTGCATACTAAAAACTAGTTAAATACTGTCTTAACTTTTAGTTAAAACTAAAAACCTAGAAGTTATAAGTTGTTATCTCCTGTAGGGCCAAGATTAAGAAAAGTCAATTACCAGTTGGGTATAAAGTTGTAGTAAATTCCTAGGCGGATCTTCTACTTGCCCCAAAGGCAAGTTTTTAAAAGAAAAAAAGTAAAATCCAATTTTCCAAAAAGTATTTAACTCTCTTTAGACTACCATCTATTAGTTAAGATGAATATCTACATTGATGGTGCCTAACATGGCATATGTAATTGAAACTAAAGATCTTACAAAATTCTTTGGAAAGAGAAACATAATTTATCATCTAAATCTTAAAGTCCCTAGAGGAGTAGTTTACGGATTCTTGGGTCCTAATGGGGCGGGAAAAACAACCACAATAAAAATGCTTACTGCATCCTTGAGGCCCACATATGGGGAAATAAGGATCTTTGGCCTTGAGATGCCTCAAAAAAGGGTTGAAATTATGAAAAGTGTAGGTTATATGCCTGAAGTCCCAATAGCATATGAAGACATGACGATTTTTGATTTTCTCATATATATGGGCAGACTTTCTGGTTTAAAAAAGGAGAAAGCAACAGAACAAGCAAAAGACCTTATGAACTACGTGGGCGTTGGAAAACTGGCACTAAACAAAATAAAAGAATTATCTTCAGGGCAGAAACAGAGGGTAACTTTTGCTTCTGCTTTGATTGGTAACCCCGAACTTTTAATATTGGATGAACCAACGGCAAATCTGGATCCTCTCGGAAGAATAGAGTTCATTGGAAAAATCATATCCCTCGCAAAAGAAGGAAAGACAATTTTTGTTAGTTCTCATATAGTAAGTGAAGTGGAAAAAATGTGCAACTATGTTGGCCTCATCAATCAAGGCAGGCTTATTGCTCAGGGAAGGATACGGGATTTGACGCAAATAGAAGAAAATGACTATGATGTCGCAACTTCTAATAATGCTCTTGCACTCAACTTTTTAAAAGAAAAACCCTATGTAAGAGAAGTTTGGGAAGAGGAGGGGATTATAAGGGTTCAAGTGGATCCGAGGTTTTTGGATGAGCTTTTCCTCCAGTTTCCAAAGTACCTAGCCTCCCAAGGCATTCGTTTAAAGCTTTTCAGGCCTCATACAAGCCCTCTTGAAAGAATTCTCATGGAAAAGTTCGGCATAGGTGAGGTAGGTGATTAGTGTTCTTTATCAAAACGAAGTTTACAGGCTTTTGAAATCTAGAAGACTAAAAGTAATGCTTGCGTTAATGCTTCTTCCCGTGATAGTTTATTTCTTTACCCATGAAGAGATAACGGAATATGGTGCAAAGGCCTTGGAGATCTCATTTCAGATAAATATTTCTCAATTTTTGATAAACTTCTGGGCAAGTGTAATAGGCCAGCTTGTGGTAATAATCATTATGAGCGATTTACTGGCGAGTGAAATAGATAGGGGGACAATAAGAATACTCTTAGTAAAACCAATAAAGAAAAGTGAAATAGTACTCGGCAAGTTCTTTTCTGGCATAACAGCAGTGGCATTGATATTTGGGATTCCCTATTTGGTTATGCAAATCTACATGGTTCTTCTCTATAAAGCGGGTTTTGAAGGATTTACAGCCACTTTTGATGATTTTCTGTTTGTTCTTGTGATTACGATTCTTGTACTTGGAAGTTTGGGAGGAGTTTCAATGCTGCTTTCGGTAATTCTCTCAAGACCTCTCTACGCTTCATTAGCAAGCTTTGGACTAGTGTTTACAGCTCAGTTCATACTTCCCCAATTGCCATTCTTTGATAATCCTGAGCGCTTTAACTTGAGTTATCAAATAGGGGTTCTTCTAAAGAAAGGATTTACACTCAACACTGGTTTAGACACTTATAAGGGTGATCCAAATATGAGTGGGACGTTTTTCCTCGGCGTTATCTTACTTAGCTTAATTTTCACCTTATTAGGGTTATATAGAAGAGAGTATGAGGGATGAAACATGAAAAGATTTTTGTCAATGTTTATTTTCCTTTTATTCGTTGGAAACGCCTTTGCTCTTCCTGTTGAGCTCGAAATAGATGAGGTATTGATAGTGGATAACACTACTGTGACTTTTGACGTTGCTCAAAACAATCCTGGCCTGGTTTTTCTGACCTTAGAAAGAGGGAATGAGAGTATTCTTAAGGCTTTGCAGTTCGGAGAGAGTGTTTTCTTCAATGGTGTGAACTATACTGTGGGAAGCGTAGACGTGAATACTCTTACCCTCAAGCTCCATATCCTAGGAAACTACTCTAGCCTCGAGGTAATGAAGAGGAAGGATTTTGAGATCACTCTTCTTGAGTCCTTTGATGCGTATGTAAAGGTAAAAATCACAAACACTGGCTACTATGAGATTAATGACACTCTCATTGTTTCAGCTCAGGGAGTAACTGTGACAGAAAAGAAGCTATATTTAAAGCCTAATGAAGATATTATCTTAAAAATAAAGCCTTCTTACACTCAGCTGACCTTCACGTTAAAAAAGGCAAAAATTTCGAAGAGCATAACGATCCTTTCTTTTGATGATCTTGTGACAATAGAGAGAATTTGGAGAGACGACAAGCTTCACATTCTCCTCAAAAATCACGGGGATCCCATTAATGTCACGGTTAAGCTTCTCTTTAGCGGGATGACCTTTGACAGAAAAGAAGTTCGCCTCGGGTCAAAAGAGGGAAGGGAGGTAACCTTTGAAACAGATGTTACTCAGGGGACGATAGTTGTAGATTATAGTATCATAAAACAAGAAAGCTTTTATTTTGAGTCTCCTGCTATTTCGTTAGTGAATGCGACAAAGGAAGGGAATACACTCTACATCTGGCTTAAAAACGAAGGAAAAACTGCATTTTCTGGGAAAGCTACTGTTTATCAGAATGGAGTAATAATAAGTGAACCTTACTACAGGGATGTGAAAATAAACCCTGATGAAGAAATTCTCTTGGAGTTTGTTGTTCCAGAAGATGTTCAGATTTTGACTCTTAGTGTAGTTTCTCCAACTTACTCTGTCGCTTTTCCAATCTCACTAAAAACTAAACTCAATGTGAAAGCAGTAAATTCTTATGCCAAGGGGATTTTAGGAGGAACAACAAGTTATGCAATTGTTATAGCAGGAAATGAGAAGGTCGTGCTTGGTGTTGAAGGATTACCAGATTCAATAAAAGCATACTTCTATTATGGTGATACTCAGGTTAAAGAACTTGATGTGGTCCAAAGTGCACAGGTGAGTCTTGTCCTAAAGCTTCCTAATCTTCCCCAAGGTTTTGCACTTAATGAGCCAATCCTATTTAACGTGACTATAAATGGGATCGAAGTCCCCCTTAAGTTGGAAGTGACTGGGATTGGAATTTTACCAGTGTATGGTGATAACTGGCTTGCGAAGATAAACTATACTAGTGAATACCACCATATAGGTTTGCCATATAGGATTGCTGGGAACAAGATAACGCCTCCATTCGTATTTGAACATTGGAAGGGAGAGAAGATCGCAATAATATATGGGAGATATATAAGACAGGGAAAAGACTTGAGAATCCATCTCTTAGATTCTTCTGGGAAGATTGTAGCTTCCTCAACGCAAGAGAAAGGTAGGAGTGATTATCTCATCTTTAACCAGAGTGACTTCATGATTATGATCGAGGGAGAAAACTACTTTGACGGAGTGCTTTTGGTAGGTGAGTATCTCAACGAACCTAGGAATATAAGCTTTGAACTTAAAAGGAGAGAATTTGGTGAGGGCTTGAGGACTTTTATCATAAACGCAACGTCTCTTAGAGGACAACGGCTTGAGGTTTCTTTAGATTCGGATAAGCAGGTTGAACTTAGGGCTTATTATTTCACTCTTAACAATGAGAAAGAGAATCTTGATCCACTCTCTACCAATTTTAAAGGGGTCTTTAAGGGAAGGGGGAGGACTATAAAAGGGGAGTTTGGGATAAGGAGTTATGAAGATTTTGTTGCCATAGTTGTTGTTGGGGAAGGAAACGTAACCCTCCACTTTAAAGTCTCTAGGGGAAGGCCAGAAGTGAGTGAATTAACTTCGAGAGAAATTTACCTGTTGATTTTAGGCTTAATAATGCTTTTAGCTATTGTGATATATTTAGAAAAGAAAATTGGATAAGATTAGAAGATCAATGGGGCCCTGTACTCACCCCAAACTTCTCTGAGAATGTCAGTAACCTCACCAAGGGTTGCAAGGTGCTTGTGGGCTTCGATGATGTATGGCATTAGGTTCTCATCTTCGGTCTCAGCGGCTTTCCTCAATGCATCCAATGCTTCTTCAACCTTTTTATTATCGCGTTCACTTCTAAGTTTCTTTAATCTCTCTACCTGTTTATCTCTGATGCTTGGATCGACTTTGAGGATTTCTACTTCGAGTGGTTCATCCACGATAAATTCGTTCACACCAACAATAATGCGTTTCTTCTCTTCAACTTCTCTCTGGTACTTGTAGGCTGAGTCGGCGATCTCCTTCTGGATGTATCCTCTTTCAATGGCTTTCATCATTCCTCCCATGCCTTCGATCTTTTCAATATACTTCATAGCTTCTTCTTCTATGTGATCGGTAAGCCACTCAATGTAATAGCTTCCTCCAAGTGGGTCAATGGTATCGACTACTCCACTCTCGTATGCAATGATTTGTTGTGTTCTCAAGGCGATTCTAACGCTCTTTTCTGTTGGAAGGCTCAGGGCCTCATCATAACTATTAGTGTGGAGGGATTGGGTTCCACCCAAGACCGCGGCTAGGGCTTGAATGGCAACTCTAACTATATTATTTTCTGGTTGTTGAGCTGTGAGTGTTGAACCACCTGTTTGGGTGTGGAATCTCAAGAGCATTGATCTTGGGTTCTTGGCTCCAAATTTCTCCTTCATTATCTTGGCCCACAGTCTTCTTGCTGCCCTAAACTTGGCAATCTCTTCTAGGAAATTGTTGTGAGCATTGAAGAAGAAGCTCAATCTTGGAGCGAACTTGTCAACGTCCATGCCTCTTGCTATGACAGCCTTAACGTACTCAATACCATCGGCAAGAGTGAAAGCAACTTCTTGAACTGCATTTGCTCCGGCTTCTCTAATATGGTATCCACTTATACTTATTGAGTTCCATTTCGGAACATGTTCTGCACAGTACATTATGATATCTGTTGTTAGCCTCATGGATGGCTGTGGTGGGAAGATATACGTTCCTCTGGCTATGTATTCCTTTAATACATCGTTTTGTACAGTTCCTCTAAGTTGATCTTGTGGAACACCTTGTTTTTGGCCCACGAGAATATACATGGCTAAAAGATTAGCGGCTGTAGCGTTAATTGTCATTGATGTAGAGACCTTGTCTAGAGGAATTCCATCAAAGAGTATCTCCATATCCTTGAGAGAATCAATGGCCACACCGACTTTACCAACCTCACCTTCCGCCATGGGGTGATCGGAATCATAACCAATTTGTGTGGGTAAATCAAAAGCGACGCTTAGACCAGTCTGCCCTTGCTCTAAGAGGTATTTGTAACGTCTATTGCTTTCCTCAGCAGTTCCAAAACCAGCGTATTGTCTCATTGTCCATAGTCTTCCTCTATACATCGTAGCATAAACTCCTCTTGTGAATGGGTATTGGCCAGGGAAGTTGAGCTTTTCTAGATACTCCCACTTCTCAAGATCAGCGGGAGTGTACACCCGTTTGATCTCAAATCCATCTGCGGTCATGAATTTTTCCTTTCTTTCTGGTCTTTTTGCGATGAAAGGTTTTACAGTTTTTTCATTCCATTCTTCTTCGGCTTTTTTAATCTCCTCTATCTTCTTCTTATCGAAGGTCATTAACACCACCGTAGGGGTTATGTTTTAAGCATATAAAAATCTTTTAGTTTTTACTCTAGAAACGCTTACCAAAGCCAATAAGGAGAGTCAAACAGCTAAAAGCTCGTTTTCTATTGGATGTTTTATCCAGATATGTTAGGAACGTAAATAAAATGAGAAAGAGATTTATTCTTGCCATTTTGGATTGTCTTTGACAACAATTTCCCCGTTTTCCTCAATTACTATTTTAGAAAATCCTTTTTCGGCAATTGTTCCATAATCATGTCCAGCATCTGCTGGGTAGAGGGCTAAAAAGATAAATGGCTCATTTCCAGTGTTTATTGTTCTATGGGCCCAATATGGAGGAACATAGACTATTGTACCAGGCTCCATTGGGATCCATTTTGCATCACCTTCTGGGGTTTGTAAAAGCATCCCTCCCTTGCCCTTGAGAGCAAAATAAACTTCTGCTCGATCTATCTTTGAATGATAATGACCTTTTGTCATGAAAAACTCTTTTCCCACTTTTCCTGGATAAAGGACTGTTGTAGCGAAGTTTAAATCTCCTTCCTTTTCTTCCTGTTCTATAGCATATACCTCATAAACCACGGGGTCACTTTCTTCAATCATTTTTTTCTGTGCTTCTTCGTCGATAAAATATCCTTTCATGTCACTGAGCTTCCTAACACTTTTCTTTGCATTCTCAATAGTTCCTGTTTCAAAATCTAGTTTGACACCGAAAGGTATTTTGTACTCCATTTTCTTCACCTCTATATCTCAATTTGCCCTTTCTATTTTAACTTTTCTCTTTTTGTATCACTAAAGGTGAAAAATTAGAGAAGGGATTGAAGGAGAAAAGCAGTTCCTATTGCAACTGCCCAATAACCAGGATTCCACTTTAGAACCTTATAACCGTCTAGTGGTGGTATTGGGAGGAGATTAAAGAATGCCAGCAATAGATTGATATAAGCAGCGTAATAAAGAGAAACTCCAACAACTCCGGAAGGCTTCCCAAAACTCAATAAGGCTATGGCAATTATTCCTACCAGTATGTTTGTCACTGGTCCGGCGAGACTTATTTTTCCATATGCCTCTCTATCCTCCCATCCGACATATAAAGAATAAACTTGAACCGCACCAACAGCAACAAAAAGGAATCTAAGTCCCAATAATTTGCTAAGAATTCCTAGGAAGAGAGCAAGCATGATTCCAGTATCCCATCTTCTATAAATCGCGTAATATCCATACTTTCTGGCTACTTGTCTATGGGCGATTTCGTGAAAGATAAACGCAGTGAAAATACCCACTGCTACGTAGGGGATTATCTTTATGTTAAAACGGGAAAAAACAAGTGTAAGGACTATGAATGATATTACTAGGTCTTCTATTTCTTGTTTCTTGAACTCAAATGTCATCTTTCATCTACCTCTGATTTCAATTTTTTTACCGAGAACAAGCTCCGCTGCTTTGACAGCACTTCCTCCGCTACCTACGGCTATTCTAATTTGGTCTTTAGGGACATAAACAATTATCTTATCTTGTTCGTACTCGATCTCTAGGATCTCAACTTTGAGCATGCGTTTGAGTTCTTCTCTCATCTTTGACCCCAAGAAAATCTTGGAGACTCATAATATAAAGTTTAAGGAGAGGTTAATTTTGAAGATGTTGCAGTCCAATCTCGAAACTGGTTTCCTGAAAGCTCTATAACCTTGTCTGCAGTATTTTGTAGTGCATCGCTTATTTCGTCTTTTGGGGTGATAATAATTACTTCTTTCCCCATCTTTTTGGCTTCTATGACAAGAGGCATGAAGTGTGCATCTCTAACTCCTAATGCTAGAATGTTTATTTTTGGGTTGTAGATTATTTTCATAGTCTCAACGGCAACAGCTACATCAACTCTCCCATTAACAATGATCGGCTCCAAACCAGAGTCAAGGATAATCTCAACAAGTTTTGGAGCGATGTTATGGTTAAGAACGACTTTTCCTATCACGATTCTTCCAAGACTTCTCAAAATATTTGGAATATCCTCAATCCTGATGTTAAATCGTTTCGATAAGATATTGGGACCATTGACAACCAAACCAATTTGTAGAGGTTGGTTGTCTTTTTGGGACATGATATTTCCCTCTTAGAAATTTACAAAATGGGAAAAGGACAGAAAATACTCTAAGTATGAGATGTTATTTATCCCCTTTCAGATACTTGTAGGCTAGGAGGGAATACAAAGCAGACCCCTTCCAAAGTACACCCTCATCAACGTCAAATCTAGGATGATGATGAGGATAGATTATCCCTTTTTCTTCATTTCTAATTCCCAAGAAGATAAATGCACCAGGAACTTTTTGTAAGTAAAATGCAAAGTCCTCAGCCCCCATGGTCATTTCTGCTTTAGTAGTGGGTCCTAATTCTCGCGCAGTTTTCATAACAAACTTAGCAAGTTCTGGGGTGTTAATTGTTGGAGGATAAGGGATTCTAAATAACTCAAGACTTCCTTCACAGTCCCAAGCAGCTGAGTACTGCTGTACTATCTTCTCTATTTTTTCTATTACCTTAGCTCTAAGTTTAGAATCAAACGTTCGCAAGGTTCCTTTTATTTCTACACTGTCAGGAATTACATTATATCCATGACTGGCTTCTATCATGGGAGTTGTGATAACTATGGGAGATAAAGGATTAACACTTCTTGAGACAATCTTTTGAAGCGCATTGTATATATCTGTGGCTGGAGCTGTAGGGTCATTTGTTAGATGGGGTGATGCAGCATGTCCACCTTTTCCTTTTATTCGAATAATAAACCCGTCAGATGACGCCATTATAGGACCTTCTTTTGTGGCAATGGTTCCAGAGGGAAGATGACCCCATACATGGATACCAAATATTGCATTGACGTCATCTATATGTCCTTCTTCGACAATTCTTTTAGCCCCAGCGCCACCTTCTTCTCCTGGTTGGAATATTAATTTCACAGTCCCTTTGAGCTTTTCTTTAAGTTCAGCTAGTATTCTTGCTGCTCCGAGGAGCATTGCCGTATGTGCATCATGACCGCAAGCGTGCATTTTTCCTGGAATTCTGGACTTGTAAGGGACATCATTCTCCTCCTGAATCGGCAACGCATCCATATCAGCCCTCAAAGCAACAGTCTTGCCATCTGTTCCATCATTTAAAATTCCAATGATACCTGTTTCGGCGGTTCGGAGAACTTTATACCCAAGCTTTTTGAGTTCTTCTTCTACAATACTAGAAGTTCTAACTTCCTCAAATCTAGTCTCTGGATACATATGGAAATCTCTTCTTCTCTCAATGATATACGGTTCTAATTGTTTTGCAAGATCCATAACTCGGGATTCAATCTCCATATATCTCATCTCCTTTTGAATCATTCCAAAGATAAATAAAAATGAAAAGATCACAAGTTAATTGGTGCCCCAGGCCCTAGTGGGAGTCCTAGAAGATACCATATTATTGCTAGTATGATCCATGTGACTAGGAAGAGCATAGAGTACAAGAACGTTCTTGAAATTATTGTACCAATTCCCACATCTTTCTTGTAAATACTTGCATATCCAATGATAACTGGGAAGTAAGGAGACAATGGGGTAAATGAGTTAGTGCTTGAGTCACCAAGTCTGTAGAGCAGTTGTGCCCACTCTGGAGTGTATCCTAAGTAGTACATCATTGGCACGAGAACAGGGGCTAAAAACGCCCATTTAGTGGATCCACTTGTTATGAAGAGATTAATGAAAGTGGCTATTAGGATTATAGATATGAATAGACCAATACCAGTGAATCCTGCGGACTTGAGGAAATCCGCAAGCTTTATTGCAAGCACTGAGGCCATGTTTGTGTGTTTGAATGTATAAGTAAAGTTTGCTATGGGCAAGATTATGACCAAGTAAGATGCCATGGTTTTCATGGCATCTGCCATGTAATTTACCATGTCGGTAAGCCTTTTAACTGTACCAACGCTTTTTCCATAAACATATCCACCAATTACGAAGAACAGGAACAAGATTGGAACCATGCCCTTAAGGAACGTAGAAGGTACTATTGTATTTTGAGTAGGATCTCTTAGTGGCCCGTTGGGCATTATTGTTAGCAATAACATCAAAAGGAAATATCCACCTGCAGCCAAAAGGGCCTTCTTTAGAGCTCTTATTTCATAGTCTGTAATAGGTTTTAGGTACTCTTCTGGAACTTGAGCATGCTCGTATTCTTTTTCCCATCTAGCAAATCGGGGCATTGCATACTTTACAGTGAATATTGTGGCAACAGCAGTAATTATGAATGTTGAAGCTACCATAAAGTAATAGTTTGCAGTTGGATATACATTGTAATTGGAGTCTACAATTTTAGCTGCCGCGTCAGTTATTCCTGACAGTAGTACATCAGTTCCTGCTATGAATAAGTTTGCTGTAAAACCAGAGGACGCAGCAGCATATCCAAGTATAAGTCCAAATATTGGGTCTTTTCTTCTGGAATAGAACAATGCCGCTGTAAGTGGAGGAATTATGACTAAAGAAGCATCAGAGGCAAGGTTTCCACAGATTCCTAAAATGAATATAGCGGGAATCAAATATTTGTCAGGAACTTTTGTCAGAGTTCTCATAAGTGCGGGAATAAAACCTGCCCTTTCAGCAAATCCTGCTGCCATCATCATAACTAATACTAATCCAAGGGGTGGAAACTGTGCAAAGTTTTTGACTATGTTAGTTAAAATCCAATATAATCCTTCCTTATTGAGTAGACTTATTATTGTAACTTCTTCACCTTTCGCTGGATCTATCGCCGATATTCCTGCCAAAACACCTGAAAGCAGGATAACCAAGACCCAGAGGCCCAAGAAAATCCAAAACATATGGGGAAGTTTGTTGCCTACTTTTTCTATCCAGTTTATAAATCGCATTAATGCTCCGCTTTTTTCCTTAGGCATATTTTACCACCTAATGAATTTGTCACAGACAAATAGAAGAATAAATATTTATGTATTGTTGTTTAAGATTTAACATTACAATGTGCCATAATCTTGCAGTTTCTTATAGGTCAACCCGATAAATTCGATTTGCTGAAGGATTACTTTTGCCCAACGTAAAAATAAGATGAAGATTTAGAACTTCAATTTAAATGATTTGTACCATGCTTTTGGGCTTCCTATTGCAGGATAAACACTGTATCTATCCACTACTTTGTGATTCCTAAGAAATTTATCCACATGGTATCTAAGTCGTTCTAGATTAGTTTCAAAAAATCTTAACAGAAGGTCATAATCTCCTCCAAGATACATGGTTACTTCGTATATTCTGGGATTTTTCATTGCTTCATGAATAAATTCGTTGATCTCTTCAATTCGGATTTGCTGGTTTAATTTAACCAAGACATCAGCATATGCAGCATCAGCTGCTTTCAAAAGCAGGAGACCGATTATTTGTAATATCCCCTCTTCTTGGAGTCGTAATCGTCTCCGCCTAACTGTAGTTATAGAAATGCCAAGCTTTTCTGCAATTTTGGTATCACTTATTCGCCCATCCTCTCTTAATGCTTGGTATATTTTTATATCCAAATCGTCTAATTTTCCTTTAAAAACTGTTTTTAGAACTAAGATTTCGTCATGATCTAGATCCATAACTAGAACCTCCTCGATTAATTTCATTGCAATTGTTATAGTATATAAAAGAGTATTTAAAGTTCATGGAGACGAATTTTGACATATTCTATCCTAGATATCCCTTATATATCAACTCTTATAATCATGAAAAATGCTAAAAGTGAGAAAAAAGAACTAATCGAAATCCCATATTGTTCTCCCTTTGTAGAACATCATTACATAGCCACAGCTTTCACAGATTACAATATTTACTCTATGAGCTGTGAAACCCCATTTACTGTCCAATTTCCCCTCTTCGACTTTAAAGCTTGTTCCGCCGCAAAGGGGACATTTTAGATGTTGTCTCTCCATAGGATCACCAGTGTAGATTTGTCTTTTTGTTTAATAAATCTTTTTGCTCTTTATATGAATTTAGGATTCTCTCTATTCCTTTTTTGTGTCCTAGACCCACTATAGCAATTACTTTAGGCTTTTTGATACCAGCCTTTTTAAGTTCATCTACAATAAATTTGAGGTGTCTTGCCATTATATTATTCCTTTCCTCTACTAAAACTTTAAACAAATAGGGATATCTTATTTTAAAACGATACATCATTATTTTGTAGCTTTCCATAATGTTTTCTGACTCTCCCTCAACGGGGACTATTGGAAAGAACACTAAAGCACTTTCAATTAGAAGAAGGAGTTTCTCCCTAAACGGAGCTTTCAAAAGCTTCTCCATGATTATTTGTATATCCTCGTCGATTAGATAAAGGGGAATTCTTAGAAAACCTGCCATTTGAATAGCTTCTTCCATTTCTCCCCCTGGCTTCATTCCAAACTCTTCTCCAATTTTCTCTTCAACTTTCATTAGAATGTAAGCCAAAAGTGCTTTTCTCCCAAGTTTCAAGGCTTCTTGAAGTGTGAGTTTTTTAGAAGATCTAAGGGCATAGAATCGTTGTTTGTCGAGTTCAATAGCTATAGCATCAGGGTTTTCCTTTAGGATCAACCGTCTGACTTCTTCCCTACTCCTTGGAGACACGTGCATAGTTCCGAGGATCTTAACGTATCGAAGATAGCTCATACCCCTCACCAACTTTAATGACATCAAAGTCCCTTGGAATTATAAATTTGTAGTTGCATACTTCACGTGCTCTCGTACAGTACTCTTCATAAGTGTATCTAGGTGCTCTATGAAAGAGGGCTAAAAGTTTAACTTTGGCTTTTTTTGCTATTTCACAAGCTTCGGAAACTGTTGAGTGATAACTCTCGTTTCTGTCTGCTTTATCTATATATGTGGCTTCGTGTATCAGTAGGTCAGCGTTTTCTGAAAAAAGTTTCACTCTCTCACATGGTTCGGTGTCCCCAGTATATACTACTTTTACTCCTTTTTTGGGCTTTCCAGTCACGTCTTCAAGGTGTATTATTCTGCCATCAATTTCCACTTTTCCTTCTTTTTCAAGCTTTTTCATCCAAGAACCTGGGATTAATCCTAGCTTTCTAATCTTTTCAATATCAAAACTTCCCCTCTTATCCTTTTCTTTAAATACATATCCCAAAGCAGGGACGCCATGCTTAACTTTAAAACTCCATATTTCATATTCTCCGAACTTTAATCTAGCTTCTCCAAGTTCATGAACGTGAATTTCAAATCCAGCTCTGAAAAATCCACTTTTTAAATAATTTTGTACGAATTCAAAAGTATATTTTGGGCCATAGATATGAAGCGGCCTTTCCCTATTCCATAGGCTCATGGTTTGGATAAAGCTCATCAGGCCAAGATAGTGGTCGCCATGAAAATGAGTTATGAAAATCTTGTCAATCTTCATTGGGCTCAGCTTGGCGATATTGAACTGTCGTAATGTGCCTTCTCCAATATCCCATAGTATTATCTCGCTCTTATACTTTAGAGCTATAGCAGGAACATTTCTCTCTTTATTTGGCATTATGCCTCCAGTCCCAAGGAAAATTACTTCAAGCATGTTCCTAATAAAGAAGAGAGAGATAAAAAAGTTTTTGATAAGTTGGGAGTTTTACATTTTTCTCCTGAAAGCCTCGCCCTTCAAGACGGGAAGGAGGTCAGCGTTTGGCAGATGAGGGGATTAGCTTCTCTTGGTGCTTAACAATATTCCTCATATCCTTCAAGTTCGGGGTTTAATGCTTTATTAATAGTGAACTTGATCTTTTTTGTCCCTTTCTGGAATTTCATTATGGTTGTGGCAAGTTCTTCAAGCAAGGGAAGGGGGTCAGGAGAGATGTTTGTTAGAACATCTCTGTTTACAAAGTATATTGATATTCTTCGTGTGTCTCCTAAGAATCTCTCAAGAATACTTACAAAGGACACAACTTCATTTTTGAATAGCATGTATCTTTCTAGTCCAAAGAATAGGACGACGGTAAAGTTTTTATTCACAAACTCCTCATAAACTTCTTTATACTCTGCTAATAATGCTAATAATTCTCTATCTACAGGAATGAACTTTATTACCTCTCCTACTGTAGGCTCATGTCGCCCGATCTCTATGATTTTTGCCCAGTTCAATACTTCCATGTCCAATCCTTCCATTTTCATGCGATAGGTATGGAGCTCTACTAGATTGTACATATCTGTGATTAAGACCTGATATTCTTTGCTTTTGGCCCATTTGATAATTTCATGGAGAATTCTGGTGGGGTTCATATTTGAAGAGTACTCGACCAGTACAATCTCACCAGGCTTTATTTTGTCGAGTATCTCCCACATAGATACTTCACCTTTGAAATTCTTAAAGAACTTTTGAATATTTAACTTTTTTCATATGAAATAATCATGTTCTGCCAAAGGTTAAAATACTCTATTTACTAAAATTAATTGGTGAAGCTGGATGGAGGAAGTACTTAAAGCAATTCAGGAAAAAGAATGTGAAAAAGTAGCAACGTTGCTCTATTACAAAGCAGATGAGTTAACTGAAGACGAACTAAAGATTGTTCTAGAAAAAACTGAGAAACTTGCATTAGAGTGTAAGGATTACGAACTCTATAAACTGGTTGTCTACTATTCTCTCGAGTTTCTTGAGGTTGATAAGATTAAGGACTTTGAAGAATTTGTTGAGAAAGATGGAAGTTTTGAGGCCAAATATCATCTCGCTGATTTGTATTACCTATTAGGTGAGCTTGAAAAATCAATTGACATTTACAGAGAGCTACTTGAAGAGGAGACTGAAAAAGGAAACCTTGGGAATATTGCAAAAATTTATTACAACATGGGCCTTATCCATGAGGAACTTTTGGAGTATGAAAAAGCTCTAGAACTTATGAGCAAAGCTGAAAAGGCCTTTGAGGAGCTTGGGAAGAAGGAGGAAGTCATCCATATTAGAATCCACAAGGCATATATAACATTTGAAATAGGAGAGATCCCGAAAGCAAAGGCGGAACTGGCGGAAATACTTTCCAAGGCACGTGGAAATAATCAATTAGTGGCTCAGGTACATCTGGTCTTTGAGGAGATATTTGAGGAGAAAGATAATTATGATGCAGCTTTACATGAGTGCCTTTATGCGATGTTATATGGGAGAGACACGGAATATTTCGACATTGCATTTGATTCATTAATCGACGTTCTCTGGCAGATACTAATGGAAGACAAATTTGATGTAATATACAATAATCTAGATATGTTTGCTAGGGCCTTTCCAGATATGAAAGAGTTCTTTGAAGGTGTGAAGGTTGTTGCCTTATACAAGGACGGAAAAATAGGAAGGGAAGAAGTAAGCGGATATATAACAAGGATTAAGGACAGGAGACTCTTAGATCTACTTGAGTTCTTAAGTGAAGCTGAGCCTTGATTTCACTCTTTTTGGTGATTTTCATGAATATCAGGATAGCAAAACTTGAAGATGTAAAGGGGATAGTGGAAGTACACTGTTCAGATATTGAAAGGTGGATCAAGAAAGATGATAATAGAGAAGCAACTTATGAAGAACTCAGTATAAAAGACCGCTACCTGCATGGAGGTCCATGGATGAGTATTGAAACCTGCGCTGTTCATTTGAATAATCTTCTTTTAGAGGGGCAAATCCCCATAGTGGTCGAGACAAATGGCAAAATCATTGGAAATGCTGAGGTTTTGATAAGTGAGGAGTTAATAAATGGCAAGATGTATAGAATAGCTCATTTAGATATTTTGGAAGTTCACAAAGATTTTAGAAGAAAAGGAATCGGAAGAGAGATTGTTAACTTTGTTGAAGATCTTGCAAAAGAAAAAGGATGCGATCTTTTAACTGTGGTGCCTGAAAAAAGTGCTATTGGCTTTTATGCAAAATTAGGAATTGATAACGTAATCTATCAGGGTTATTTCGCCGAATTTGAGACTTCCCTTTTTTCAGATGTGAACGCGAGTATCAATTTATGTGAATTTTCTTGGGAAGACATTAAAGACAGAGAGATGGTCTCAGGAAAGTTTCAAAGCTCCTATCATCACTGGTTTGAGGCATTCAGAAATCGAATAGCAGGTATAGATGATGCACGTTACTTTGAAAGCGGGAAGTTAAGAAATTCCTATTATATTCTTGAAGAAGCCGTTTACAATAATAAGATAGTCACTGCATATATGTGGGGTCGGGAAGAAGACTTTCCTCTCTTATTAAACAGGGCAAAAAACCTAGGTTTCACAAAGCTTCGTACAATAGTGGAGGAGAATCTAATAAAAGAATTCAACCCAAAGATTTTGGACAAAATGATTATTCTCTCGAAGCACCTTTGAACTTTTTCAAGTCTCTTTTTGTGTTTATATTGAAAAGACTCTCTCTCCATTCAAGAGGGAGGGATTCTATTTGGATATAGCATGTTCTCGCATTCTTTATGGCTTTTCCCAACATATACTCTCTCTTTTTTATCTGGTTTTCAAGAACAGGTAAGAACTCCTCAGAATATGCGGCATGAAGAGGCTCAAGATATCCATTTGGCCACAAAGGAACGCAAACCATAGGTCTAGATCTGTGGAATTTCTTTATAATGTAATCCACGAACTCTGGATTTATATTTGGCATGTCTCCGGCGGCTATGAACACATCTCCTAATTCAACCAAAGCTGTATAGACACCTCCGATAGGACCTATTTTAAATTTGTCGATGAGAATTTTAAGTCCGAGCTTCTTAAACTCATGTTCTTTCTCTTTGAACGTTATTACAACTACTTCTTCTATGTTTTCTGCTTTCACAAGTCTTTCGATTGTGTGAGTAATCAATGGCTTTCCATCCACTCTGTATAGGAGCTTTTCTTCTCCAAAACGACTTGATCTGCCTCCAGCAAGAATTGCAGCTATCATTATTATTCCCCGTAGAATCTTATAAGATAAGGGAATATAAAAGATTATATCTTGCAAACTTTAGCATTGGCAATATCCTTCAAAATTGGAACATAGGAAATCCCCGGGTTTATTCCCTTGCCATTTGTATCGTAAATGTTAAGCTCAATGCCCTTCTTTCTCAACGCCTTTGCAAGCTCAATGATTTCATCCTTAATCCTCTTGCCAAAGAGGGGAACACTTGCCTTTCCGTCGGTTATTAGAAATGCTCTAACTTTGACGGACTTGTCTTTCATCCTCTCTCTATTGGCTAAAAGCAAAAGATTGTATAAAGCGGAGCTGAGAGGAGTCCTTCCTCCAGTTGGAACACTTTCTATTTTCTCAAGCACTTCCCAGTAGTTCTTAGTGGGTGAGACGAATATTTCCGCCTGATTGCCTTTCGCAACTATCAAAGCCATCTTTGACTTCTTGATGTAGCCGCTCTCAACCAGCTTTTCGGCTATTCCCTTTGCAATGCTTATTCTTCTCTTTACTGCCATACTTCCGCTTGAGTCTAAGAGAAGAACCCAGAGCGTAGGAGCCTTTGCCTTCCTAACCCTCACCCGAATGTCTTTCATTTCAAGCTTTATTGGAGGTTTTTTGTCATTTAACACAGCGCAAATAGCCGAGTTGTAAAAATCAACATCCCTTATTTCACCTTTAGAGGGAACGTAAGAGACGGGAATTCCCTTTGGAAAGTTTACCACTGTAATGCTGACGTCTCTTGAGGAGCGATATCCTGTGAATTCGCTTCCATCAAAGTTTTTACTCTCTATCCTTGGGATTTTAGCTTCGATTGAGCGAAAATTTTGCTCTAAACTTCCGATCCCTTGATTTCGAGCGCTTCCACTTTTTTCTTCCTTCTTGTGCTCATGCTTATGGTCGTGTTTATGATCATGATTGTGCTCCTTATCATCTTTAGGCTTTGGGGGCTTCATTTGAGGTGGCTTTTGGAAGGGCTTGTCCCTCAAGCGGTGCGGTAAAGCTAATTCCATAGCTTTTTCCAAATCCTCAAGGGAAACCCTTCTCCTTCCATTTAAAGCGCCTATTGCTTTAGCAGTTTTTATTGTAGTAATTTCAGCTCTGTTGGTCTTTATACCTAAATTAATCACAGTCTCAGCTAAAAGCTTTAGCAAATCATCGCTTATTTCAACTTTAGGCAAAAGCTCCTTCGCTTTAACAATTTTTTCTGTAAGCTTTTTCTCTTCGCTCTCAAACTTCTTGTAGAAGCTTATTGGGTCTTCATGGAATTCTTCAACTCTCTTAACTATCTCTATTCTCTCCTCGGGATTCATTGGTGCTGAAACTTCAACACATAGACCGAATCTATCGAGAATTTGGGGTCTTAAGTCCCCTTCCTCTGGGTTCATGCTCCCAACTAAGATGAAGCGGGCTGGATGTCTAAATGAGATTCCTTCCCTCTCTATCGTGTTCCATCCCATTGCTGCAGCATCTAAGAGCGAATCGGCTATGTAGTCATCTAAGAGGTTGACTTCATCGATGTAAAGCACTCCTCTATTAGCCTCCGCTAATATTCCCGGCTGCAAAGCTTTTTTGCCCTCCCTTAAAAAGCGCTCTACATCAATTGTTCCAACCAATCTATCTATGGTAACGCTCAAAGGCAAGTCAACAACTCTCATTCTTCTTTTGGCAATTGGTAAGCTTTCACCTCTTTCATAGCGCTCATAGCAGCTGTCGCACATCTCTAAGGGGTTCATTGGATTGCAGTTGAACGAACAATCTGCCACAACTTCAATTTCGGGCAAAACGTTAGCCAAAGCCCTAACTAGGGTTGATTTTCCCGTTCCTTTGTCTCCTTTCAATAAAACTCCACCTATTAGCGGATTAACCGCTACACAGAGCAAGGCTAATTTAGCCTTTTCCTGCCCGACTATTGCAGAGAACGGGAAGATTAAGCGTTTTTCACGAGCTTCCATATTTTATCCACCTCCTCAATGTTTTCACTCCAGTGTTCGTCATCCTCAGCCGTGTAGATTTCAATCGTTCCACCTTGAACTTCCCCTTCACCAAGGTATTCCTCCAAAAACCCCTCAATTTCAGAGTAAGCTTCCATGAGCCTTTCAATGAGCTCATCACTCGTCTTCCATAAGCCGCGCTCATAAGCTTCAATCAAGTGCCTTGCAATTTCCTCAATAGCGTAGGGATTATGCTCCTCAAACCATCTCCTCATCTCTTCATCAAGAACATATTTTTGCGCTATTTCATCAAAAATCCAATCTTCAACGAGCTTTGTTGTTGCTTCCCAGCCATAGAGATGAAGAATCTTCTTTGAGAACTCGCTCGCCCCTCTGTAGCCGTGCTTTTTCATTTCTTCAATCCATCTGTCGTTGAGAAGCTTTGTCCTTGTTATTCTTTCAATCTCTACCTTAATATCAACAATTTTAGTATCGCTTATGTCTCTCGTATCGACTTGGATTATATCCACGTTTTTGCCAGTTAGAGCATCTACCGCTGTTTTAAATCCACCGTGATAGGCAAAATAACAGCAGCAGTTCGTTAAGTCGTGCTCGTCACTTATGTGGTTTCTATTGATTACGTCAACGCTTTTGAGGTTTAAAACTAAAGATTCGTGAGCCTCAATACCAAAGGCATCTTTTCCATAAGCATAGCCGCTCCACTGAACCCAAACTTTTGCTAAATCTTCATCCTTCTGCCAACCTGATGACTCAACAGCTAAGTTTACACCAGCTCCATAAGCTCCCGGAGGAGCAGAGAAAACTCTAAACCTCGCGAACTTTTGAGCCTCTTCAAAACTTTTGCCTAATTCAATCAGTTTTTTAATGTGTTCAATGTAATGCTTTTTGATGTAGTTCATCTCTAAGGGTTCATCCAGTGTAACAACTTTTTCTATTGCATCGTCGATGAGATATATGTAATTTGGCAGAGTATCTCTAACAATTCCACTTATCCTAACCAGAACGTCAATCCTTGGTCTTCCGAGCGTTTCTAGGGGAATTACTTCAAGCCCAGCAACTACATCTCCTTTCCAGATAGGCTTAACTCCAAGCAAATAGAGAATTTGGGCTATTTGTTCGCCATCAGCTTTATAACCATCTATACTCCAGAGAACTTGTCCAATGCTTTCGGGATATTTCCCATGCTTCTTCTTATACTCTTCCAAGAGTTTTTCAGCGGTTTCAACTCCAATTTGCCAAGCTGCTTTGGTTGGCAAAGTTCTTGGATCAACTGCATAGAAGTTCCTTCCCGTTGGCAAAATCTCGAACTTTCCTCTTGTTATGGCTCCTGAAGGACCTGGTTCTACATATTCTCCGTTCAGCCCTTTCAAGAATCCCCCATGCTCCTTTTTACACTCAATTATTTTCTTAGCAACTTTAAGGGCTTTTCTAACCGTTTCCTCAAGCTTTTCTTTCTCCTTAACTTTGAATCCAAACTTTTCAATTTCTTCCTTAATAACCCCAAAGCCTTCTCCATTAAGCAAACGCTCTAAGCTTTTAACTGCTATCTTGTGGAAAATCTCCAACAATTCTCTGTTCGTAAATCCATTTGTAGTCTCCAAGGGGTTCTTTCTTATCTTGTCGTAGTCCGCACCTATTGCCTCAGCTATCGCCCTCCTAATCGAAGGAGAAGCGTAAGAATCATAAGCCATTGCCGTGGCAATGTATTCCGCTAATCTCTCGGGTTCTTTTGGTGGATATCCAAAGACATGAAGACCGAGATTAATTTGAGAACCTCTCATCAACTCAACATAGCGGTGGATTTCCTCGATAGTTTCCTCCTCATTTTGAGGATTGTTTAGTTTTATTTTGTTCTCCTCAGCTTTCTCCAAAATCTGTTCGTAAATTTTCTTTCTCCGTGCATCATCTCCCAGGCTCTTTGCTTTTGCATATTGATTCAAGAGCGAATCTAAATCATCCAAAACTTCAGCTATTGCCATTGGTGGATAAATGTGGTCTATTAGCGTTGCATAACTTCTTCTCTTGGCTATGACACCCTCCATGGGATTTGAGACAACGTAAACGTATAAGTGGGGAACATCGTCTAAAGAAGCTTCAGGAACACAAGAAGGAGAAAGCCCAACGCTTTTCCCCGGTCTAAATTCCAAATAACCGTGAGTTCCAAAGTGAATCATGACATCAGCATTAAACTTCCTCGTTATCCACCTATAGACAGCCCACCACTGGTGAGGAGGAGTTATAGTCGGATCATGGAGGATTCTACAAACTTTTCCATCACACCTCGCCCCAGCACAGCCGAACTTTGGCTGTGGAGTAATAAAGACATTTCCAAACTTTATTCCAGGAACAACGAACTTTCCATCATAAACCATTCCAACCAATGTTTTGTCCACTTTTCCTGCCAAAACGTCCTCTGGTCTTCCCCAATCTTTGACTATTTTTTCTCTTAAGTCCTCGGGAAGCTCATTGAACCACTCCAAATAATCCTCCAAGCTCACGAAGTCAATTGCTCCACCATTTTTGACGATTTCTTCCACACTCGTCCATCTAAACTCGCTTATCGCTTTTTTCTCCAAAATCATTTTTATTAGCTCTTCTCCATTCTTTGGAAGCTCTTCACCAACATAGTAGCCTTCTTCTTTTAGCTTGTGCAGAAGTCTAACTATGCTCTCTGGAACATTTAATCCCATTCCCGCTGCAATGCTGGCTTCAAGTCCCTTACAAGGCGGATTTATCAAAACTATCGCTATTTCAACGTCTTTCTTTGGCTTTTTCCTTAGCCCAATCCACTTCTTCACTCTTTTGACGAGGTATTTTATGTGTTCTTCGTATGGCTCGCCCTTTTTGTAGCCCTCAATGTTTTCAGTTCCAGCTATAAATATCGGTTCAATCGCTCCTGCAACTTCTGGAATTATCACCCCATAAACCTGCGTCATGTAATCAACGCCTTCTCTCTCCTTCCACTCTTTGAGGCTTTGATAATAAGAGCGAATTGGGGCAAATACTGGGACGTTCAGCTTTTTCAAATTCTTTAAATCAACGGTGCCAAAGGAGATTAAACTTACCAGTGCCTCAATAACGGGTTTTCCATTTTTTATTAAGAATTCTTCAACAGCTTCACTCTTTTCTTTTCCGAGCCCAGTTGTTGACTCTTTTCCATAGGTAAACACTGGAATGACTCCTAACCCTTCACTTTCAAGAGTCTTGATGAGCTCCTCAATCGGGCTGAATTCTCTGTAAAGCCAAGCACTCCTCCAGAATAGAACTCCAACAAGTGGTCTCTTATCATAAACCTCCAAATATTCATCTAAGCTCTCAAAAACCCCAAAATTTGGGTGGTAGATCCCATGCATTGGAACTTCTTTTGGCTCTTCATATTCTCTCTTTTTACCTGCCAGGTTTGCTAAAAACTTAGCTAAGTTCCTTAGATTCTCCTCACCACCGAGGACGTAGTAGGATTTAGCTTTAACTAAAATCTCCTGCGGAACGTTGTTTAAGCTGTCCATTGAAACAATCTTTGCCCTGTTCTTCTTTATCGTCTCTACAACAACATCCGGAAGTTCGTGGGCATAAATGAAAATTACTTCTGCCCTTTCAACTTTTTCAAGCTCTTTCTCACAGTTCTGTTCTGTTAAAACAATCCCATCGATTTTTTCCTCTTTCAATATTTTCTCAAGCAAAGGTAAAGGTCTTGCACCGTAACCCAATATGAAGCAGATCATAAAACCACCCCCATCACAAGTATAAGGCACAGTATGATAGCACTCCGTGTTGCCATTGAGATGAGCATAATCTTCGTTCCATCTTTAGCTCCATACAGACCAACATAATAGGGAATCAGCACTCTTAGGAAAGTGATATTCGCGAGAACTGATCCAAGAAGGAGAGACCTTATTAGAGCTTTTTCACTTATTAATCCGGCTTTTAAGAGGTTTGCACCGAGAGTATAAGCCGCTATACTGCTTGCCATTGCACTTAATGCCACACTTATTTCTTCTGGTGAAAGAGGAAGGAAAGCTGCAAAATCTTTTACGAGAGAAGTTAAATACTCAAAAAACCCTGCTGCTATGAGTAAGGCGGTTATATAAGTTGCCAAAACCATAGTTTTTAAAATTGGCATTGAGTGCCTCTTAGTTTTTGCTAAAGCCTTTCTTAAAACTTTTTTAAATGGCTCCTGGGAATTTTTGACCTGACCTTGAACATTTTTTATTTGTTTTGGACTCTTAATTAAGAGCTTCCCTGCAAATGCAAAAACCGTTGTTTGAATAAATCCAATAAGAACCAAGATCCCAAAATAAAGTAAGCCAAATGTTCCAAGCGTTGCCAAAAGAACTGGGACTAATGAGTTCCAGTGCCTAACCATTGCAGGAAATGCGTTCATAAGAGAGGCAATGTAGAGTTCTTTCTTACCTATTTTTCCTTCTTTGTAAAAATCTATAAGCATGGCATTTCCTGCCCTCGTATTTAAAAACGCAGTTGCAAATGCTAAAGCACACTCCTCTGGAAGATTTGAAAGCTTAACAAAAGGTTTTCCTATTGGAGAGAACTTGTTAATAACTCCTTTCTCAATTAAAATCTCGGCTATGAATATCCCAACCAATAACCCAGGCACAGAGCGTTTTAAAAAGCTAAATGCGATTTCCGTTGAGGTTATTATCAAGCTTAGCATTACACTACCTCCGTTTTTGGCATGATAACTCTAAATCCATTGAACTCCAAGATGTGAATTGGAACACCGTAAACCTCTTCAAGTATCTCCTCTCTCAAAATCTCGCTCGACTCTCCAACGGCTCTGATCCTTCCTTCTTTAACCAAAGCTATCTTATCTGAATAAATTGAAGCCAAATTTGGATCATGGAGTGTCAGAATTGCTGTAATTCTCTCTTCTCTTGCGAGTTTTTTAATAATCCCAAGGATTTTTACCTGATTTTTGAAATCTAAATGAGCGGTGGGCTCGTCAAGAAGAAGGACTTTTGGCTCTTGGACTAATGCTCTCGCTATTAAAACCAACTGTAATTGACCTCCGCTCAGCTGGGTATATGGTCTGTCTTTAAAACCCTCCATTCCCAAAAGCCTGAGCTTTTCGAGAGCTTTCTCATAATGTTCTTCCCTTGGACTTTCAAAAACGCTGAGCTGAGAGGCCAAGCCCATAACGACGACATCTAAAACTGTGTACGGGAAAGGAGGGTAATGGGATTGAGGAACGTAACCAGCTAACTTAGCCCTCTCCTTTAATGATAAAGAGTGAAAATCTCTGCTATCTATGAAGACGCACTTTTTCTTTGGCTTTAATAACCCATAGACATTCTTCAAAATCGTGGTTTTTCCACTACCGTTTGGACCCAATAAAGTTAAAATCTCGCCTTCCTTAACCTCGAAGCAAACATTTTCAACGCTGAAATCGCCATAACTGAATGATAATCCTTTAACTTTAAGCATGCCAACCACCGCCCGTCTTTCTCAATAGATAAGCAAAGAAGGGTATCCCAAGTAATGTGGTTAATATCCCAATTGGAATCTCATAAGTGGCTATTGATCTCGCTAAGGTGTCTGCTAAAACCATAAAAGAAGCTCCAAGGCTTATTGAGAGAGGGATTAGCTTCTTATGGTCGGGTCCAAAAGCCATTCTAACCATGTGAGGAATCATTAAGCCAACCCATCCAATTATTCCACAAAAAGCGACAGAAGCAGCTGTTATAAGTGAAATGATTAAGATAAAGACAAACTTCAACTTTTCAGTCTCAACTCCAACAAGCTTAGCCTCCTCTCCAAAGGATAAAACATTCAACTGCCAGCGCATTAGAGATATTATAATGCATCCAGCAAAAATAATTGGAAATGCTACTTTAACAGAATGCCAATCAGCATTAGCAAAGCTCCCCATAAGCCAGTAAACCACACTCGCCAATTTTTCGTGCTCCATCAAAAACTTCAATAGCGAAGTTAATGCGGAAAAGAATGCATTAACTATAACACCAGCCAAAATTAGTGATACTGGGGTTATTCTTCCACCTATTTTAGCAAGAGACGTTGTCAAAAACACTGCAAGCAGAGCAAAAGCAAATGCTAAAGGAGTAACGCCCAAACCTAACGAGAGTCCTATGGCTAATGCAGCTCCAAAAGCTGCCCCAGAGGAAATCCCTAAAATATAGCTATTGACAAGGGGATTTCTAAATATTGCCTGCAGAACTGCTCCAGAGACTGCTAAAGCTGAGCCAACAATCATAGCTAAAAGAACCCGGGGGAGTCTTATTTTAAAGAGAACCGTTTGATAAACGCTTGGATATGGAATTTGAACATCAAAATAAAGCTTTCCAAGGGTTATTTTAGCCAAAACACCTGAAATAAGTTGGAGAGATTTTAGGAGCACCATATTTATTATGTCAACCATCGGCATGTGATATGCCCCAATAAACAGGCTTATGAAGAATGCAAAGATTGGAGAGGCTAAAAGAAAAAGAAAGAGAAATCTTCTCATCATTTCACCCCTCTATCTTGTAGAACTTCTGGAGTATCTCATTGTAGATTGGCTCCCAGTCGGGATAGTATTCTGGATAAATTAGTCCACCCATTTGGTAGACTCCCACAACTATCCTTGGACCCCAGTCTAGGAATCCTTTAGAACCGGCCAAAATTCCGTAAACATGCCCTTCCTTAACTGCTTTAATTTCTCTCCATCTTGGGTCGTTTTTTATGTCGTTCACAGCTTTTTCAAGCGTATCTTGACTGAAGGAGGTTACGATTATAACATCAGCTTTGTCTCCCCAGTATGCAATTATCTTCTCCAAATCAAGCTTCGG
Organism: Thermococcus argininiproducens; assembly: GCF_023746595.1. NCBI lineage: Archaea > Methanobacteriati > Methanobacteriota > Thermococci > Thermococcales > Thermococcaceae > Thermococcus > Thermococcus argininiproducens. The sequence continues at coordinate 1,359,284 of NZ_CP080572.1, forward strand.
CCACTGGGTGTCGAACTCTTTGTCGTAGGCTAAGTTGTGAGCACCAACGAGCTCAACGATGCTTGCCCAAGCACTCCCTTTTGCATAAACTGTGATTGGGCCGTTTATATCTTTGGGAGCATTTATGATAATGACGTTCTTCTTTTTATCCGCTGGAATTTGGCTGGCTATTTTGTTCACTTCTTCCAACTTGCTCTCCATCCAATTTGAAAGCTCCTCAGCTTTCTCTTCCTTCCCAAAAACTTTCCCCAAAAGCTCTACAACTTTAACGTTATCCTCCACACTTTTGGCAGTTAATGCTATAACTGGAATGCCGATTTCTTCTGCTTTCTCAATTGTCTCCTTGTCCTTGTATTTGCCTCCATACCAGTCAACGATTATTAAATCTGGCTCTAAGCTTGCAACACTTTCCCAATTAAGGCCTTTAAATGAACTCCCCACTGCTGGCTTTTGCTTAACCTCCTCAGGGACATAAGGATTATTTGGAACGTACTTTCCAATGCCAACAATTTTATCATCTAAACCAAGTATGTGAAGAATCTCGGTCCAATAACCTGTTAAAACAATTATTCGTTCTGGAACTTTCTCTAAAGTTACATCTCTTCCTGCAAAGTCTGTGATTACTATTTTTTCTTGAGTTTCTGTTTGAGCATGAGATGCACTTGTTGTCTTTTCTTGGGTGGTTGAGGTGGAGGCTGTTTCCATTGGAGTCTTTTGGACACATGCACTGTTGAATGCTAAGATGGATATTACAAGCAGCGCCAACAACATCTTGCTACTTTTCATAAATTTCACCACCAATCGTGCTACTATTTTTCTTTTTGGTGACACTACAAAGTGCAGAAATAATTTTTTAAGGGTTTTTCAAACAGAAGGTGATTAACCAAAAGTTAAAGAACAAAAGCCAATTCCTTATGATAGGGCTTCTTTAAATTACTCTCACCATTTTTTCGACCCACGGAGAAATTCTAACCTTGATGTATCCTTTGAATTTCTCATCTACATCTTTATTTCCAGTATAAACTCGTAGTGGCTTTTGGACTTTTGATGGAGTGGCCACTACAATAATATCTTCTTTGGGAAGGTGTTTCAAGACTTCTGGTGAAAACTGCTGATTACCTCGTCCAAACAGAAAGTTAAGTCCCCCGACTACAGTGACAATTATTTTAGGTTTATTTTTCACAAATTTTAGCAGGTCTCTTTCCTGAGCATCTTTTACAAGAAGTTTTGCTTTTCCATTTTTTATCTCTACAATATCAATCCCTAAGAGGGTCCCATTTATACTGAGCAAGTCTTTTATTTTCTTTACTGTTGAACCGGCTCCGAGGAAGTAAATCCCATCTTCAAGTTCTCCTACAAGAGCCTCTGCTATTGCATCTAACTCTTCCCCTTCATCAAGGGGGGTAGACTCTTTAGCTCCTTGAATAAAGGTTTCAATATAAGGAGTAAGGGCAGTTCCATAAGTTCTCGCTTTTACTTCATCATGTCTGTATGCATTTTCGTCTAGGTCAAGAATCTCCCTTTCGACAAGTTTTGCATTGCCTTTTGCAAGTTCTACCAAAAGTCTTGCAGCATCCTCCGGGGAAGTTGCAAAAGTTCCTGAAAACATTTTAACACCAGTTGGAATACCTAAGATGGGTTTTTTCTTATCTATTGCCTCGTAGATATCCCTTGCAGTTCCATCACCACCAGCAAAGAGGATTATATCAACTTTCTCGTTCATAATGGTTGCAAGTTTTTTTGTATCTTCTTTAGTAGTATCTGGTATTTTGATAGTAAGGATCTTCTTTTCCCCTATTTTTCTGTATCTGATAACTTCATAAGGAAAATTGAATTCTTTAAGAGCATCTTCACCCAATCCATCTGGTCCAGTTACGAATTCCACATTTATATCGTAATGGGAGAGCTCTTTTAGGAACAATTTTGTGATTTCAATTGCAACTGGTTTTGCTCCTCTTTTTATGGCCTCTTCTACAACCCCATCAGTTCCCTTAAGGGCCACTTTTCCACCCATTCCTGCTATTGGATTTACTATTAGACCAACTTTCATTTTCATCCCTCACTGGTATTATTCCTTTCAGTGAAAGTTTAAACTTACCGCATGTATTTTCTTGCAAAGACCGTCAAGAAGACTGCCCACATGAACATTCCGAATAGGGCTTCAAGTGAAGCGAAGATTCTCCCTATTCCAATAGGATGGAGATCTCCATAACCGAGCGTTGTAGCTGTTACTATGCTAAAATATTCGTAATCCCAAAAACTTTCAAGGGGGACGCCGAAACTTGTGACACTTTTTGTGAAATAGAAAACTGATGGGAATATAATGTTAACCATGAAAATCCAAATTAGAATTGGTCTTTTCCAGTCTGTCCCGTATTTACATGTTAAGTCTGCAAAAAACCACTCAAAAACTCCCTCAAGGAGGTGGATATAGTGCTTTGCTTTTACTTGGACTTTTCTGAAATGTAGAGATGGTAGCTTTACTCCAATTCCAAGTTTAGGTAGATATGTCATATATCTTCCCATCTTCTGCTTTCTTCTTGCAAGCATCTCTAAGTAGTAGTACATATCTGCTTTTTCTTTGTCTCCACTTTTCTCCCAGCTAATTCTAGCTAATCTGTAAAAGAACTCCTCCATCGTAGGATTATTAAAACGACACTTTTCCAAAATTACAAACCCTTTAACAGTCAATTCAGCTGGCAAGTTTGGGAGTACAGTGAGATTCCATGTTATGTCCCCGTAAAAAGTGACATTCCTAAATACTAGGTTATTTTGAACTGTGGTGTGAATAAACTCGGGGATTCTTAACCGCCCACCCCTTATTTCAACATGCCCAGAGATCTCCAAATTCTCCAGTTGTAGAATACTATCGAGGTTTCTTATAAAAACTCTAACTTGTCTCTTGAACCTTGGGCTCGGATCAAATTCAACGTTCTTGATGATAAAGATTTTCGCCTTAACGTGCTTTCTTGAAATGCCTGAGAAGTTAATTCCGTGCTCTTCTAATACATCTTTAAGCAAGGGATAACGTGAATTTATGCCTATCCTTCTAACCTTCTTAAGCTCAGAAAGTTCTATTCTTCCATATACTGCCTCTTTTTCTCCATACTCTTCCTCATGGGGTTTCATACCTTCTACATGTTGTACAGAGTTCATCATAATGTATCTCACTATACTTTCACGGATGTAAATTGAGTTTCCAAACTTCACATCTAGCAGGTTAAATCCGAAGAATGTTGAGCCTTTAACCCACAGAGTACCTATAGTCGACGAGAGGATAATTACCCGTTCAATTTCACATTTGTACAGGGTTATTCCTTTTAGATGAGAACTTTCTACAATGAGTGTTTTTATCTTTGAGTTCTTGAAAACAAGGGGTTTTTTGCTCGTTAAGTTTGAGATCTTTGCCTCATAAAGCTGAATACCCTCAAAATATCTTACCCCTCTTTCTAACTTTCTTTTAAACGCTCTTTCTTTTATTTCTTTGATTTTCTCACCATAGAGAAGTTCACCCTCTTCAAAGGGGATGTGAAGTGAACAATACTTTGAACCGGATATGGCTTTTATTCTACATTTCTCCCCGTTTTCAAATGTATATTCACACATAGACATCCCCTAGATACTACTCTTTAACAATCACTACATCATCCAGACTCTTCAGCTTTGCTTTTTTCACGGATTCTTCTATTTTCGTGGGGATGTCATGAGTAGGCTTAAGGATTATTGCCTCAACTTGTGAGAATCCTAATTTTTTTCTAGCATATGCTCTATGATGGCCGTCTAAAATGTAATACTTCCCCCTATGTTCAAGAACAATAACTGGTGCATCGTATCCATGAACTATTTCCTGAAGGACCACTAGCAGCTTTTTCTCACTCAATTCCCATTGGGTGGGTGTAAGAATATCAAATGGAAGATATTTTTGATAAATTTTGAACTGGATCCCATAAATTGCTTCATTCTCTTTTTTTATCCTTTCAGCTCGTTTAAAAGCTTCTTCCCTTGTTATTAGTCTAATCACCCTTAACTCCCCTAACTAATATAAATGCTCCAAGGTTCTTTAGCTTATCGCTAAACTTTTCATCGAGCCTCTCAGCTAACTTTACAAAGGGAAAGAATGAGGGGAAGAAGATAATTCCTTTACTCTCGACATCTTCAAAACCAGCTCCTTTCATTAGTCTTTCCAGTTCATTTGGAGTGTAAAATCTTGCATATCTATATGCAGTTTCTTCAAAAAGGCTCTTTATGCGCTTAAAAATAAACCAGAGGCTTTTGCCGTTCATAGTACCTATCACGACTTCTCCTCCTGGTCTTAACACTCTGTAAATCTCATTTAAGGCAAGTTCTGGTTTGTGGATGAATTCAAACATTGTAATGCTCAGCACTAGATCAAAAGTGTTCTCCTTGAAGGGTAAAGAGTATGCATTTGCTCTGATAAATTTAACGCGGGGAAGCTTTGTTCTGGCAATTTTTAACATTTCTTCGCTTAAATCAACCCCAACAACGTCAAAGCCTCTCATATAGAGTTCTAGTGTGTAATTCCCAGTACCACATCCTAGATCGAGGGCTTTTCCATTCCTGCTTTTTATCATGGAGAAGACTAGCTTTTTCTCTGTCCTGTCTACATACTGCCCTACCTTGGTTTTGTACCAATCGTCGTATCTATAGGCAATTTTATCAAAATACTCCGCCATTCTCTCTCCTTCCAGTGAGTTCCTTTGCAGATTACTGTTTTAGATATTCTTCCATGCATGGTTTTAAGTTATTTTTGGTGAGATGGCTAATCTGAAATTCCCAGTATAATAGTGAAGGGTTCTAGTTATTCAAATTCTTCTCTTTTTCTTTCTCTATTCCATATATAATCTAATAGGGGCCTAATTCTTTCCCAAACTTCTTCTATCCCTCCATGCCCGTTTATCTGTACATACACTCCCTGCCCTTTGTAGAACTTAATTATGGGATTCATGTTGTTGATATAGATGTCATATCTTTTTGACACTATTTCTGGCTTGTCGTCTTCTCTTTGAATCACTTCTCCACCACAAACATCGCATTTTCCAGAAATTTTGGGTGGGTTGTATTTTATATGGTAGACAGCCCCACAGCGTTTGCAAATTCTTCTCCCCGATATGCGGGTTATACTTTCCTCTTTTGAAATAAAAATGTCGATTGCTAGATCTATTTTTATTCCATGGTCATACAAGAAGTTTTCTAGTGCTAAAACCTGTTCGGCTGTTCGAGGGTATCCATCTATGATGAAGTTTTCTCTTCTCCTTCGTAGTTTTGAAAGAACGAGAGTATTTATCACCGTGTCTGGGAGTAACTCTCCTTTTTCTATATATTTTCTCATTTCTCGGCCTAAAGCGTTTTCTTTGTTTATCTCAGCTCGTATTATATCTCCTGAAGCGATGTATTCGATATGATATTTTTCTATAATTCTTCTTGAATGAGTAGATTTTCCAGAACCTGGAGGACCAAAAATTAAAATATTCATTTGATCACCAATATCGATATATATTTTCAGTGCATTAAAGTATTATGGTGGGGAGCTATGCCCAGGCTCTCAACAGGATTTGTTAGGGCAAGCGGGTATGCAAATAAGGTTAGAAAAGTTCTTTTTGCATTAACGCGGGGAAAACTTAACCCCGAAAAGGTTGTAAGAGCAGCTGCGCAGCTGAATCAATATTTATTCGAGAAACTTCAAGAAATGGGAGTTAGAAAAGAAGATGTTGTGCGAATTTCAATAGAGTTTTCTATCAGAAGTAGCGAAATAATGTGGAATTATGATACCTTAAAAATCGAAGTATACAAACGGGAGGAAGAAGAAAAGCTTGCTGAGGCCATGAAAGAGGTAGAAGAAAGTGAAAAGGCCTTGGAAATTGCCATAGAAGAACTTAGTAAACTTTCTGAAAAACTAATGGGCCTTAGTGCAGAAGTCTCTCAAATAGTAGAGCAGCTTAAAAGGGAATACACATCTCTAAAGTTAGAGTTTGAAGAGGAATAGTGTATTACTCTTCATACCCTTCAGTTTGTTCGCCTTTTCCTTCCATCTTAATGACATAATCGGCGGCATTCTGGAGAGCAATGCTGAAGCCTGGTTCTACCCCTATAATGACGGTCTCCTTACCCTTTCCTTTCCCCTCATTTATTATTGGCAGAAAATCTGCATCTCTTGTAGCGAGGGCTATTACCTCGATGTCACTATTGTATATAAGCTCCATTGCTTCAATGGCAATTCTTACATCTGTATCTCCGGCAACTATTATTGGTTCAAATCCTTGGTTTACAATGGCCTCAATAAGTCCTTGGGGAGCGTACTGGTTTAAAACAACTTTAGCCACCCTAATCTTTCCGATCTTTTCTAGAGCTTCTTTTATGTTTTCAAGTTTTATCCCAAATTCCTTTCTTAATATATTGGGTCCATCAATTATAAGCCCTACACTCTTTGGAGGGGTCTTGGGAACTTCTTTCTTTTCTTTTTCTCTAGGCTTTCCTTCTTCTCTTCTCAGTATCTTGAATAGAGATGCTCTCATTAGCTTCACCTCTTTCAAGAATTACCACATAATCTGCGGCATGTTTTAAAGCTGCACTAAACCCAGGTTCAATCCCAATTATAGCAGTTTCTTTTCCCTTCTCTTTTGCTTTTAATATTATGGGCAAAAATTCAGCATTTCGGGTTGCTAAAGCGATTATATCTACATTTGGATTATATATCTCTCTCATGGCTTCAACAGCAAGTTTTACTCCTGTTTCTCCAGCAACAATTATTGGTTCAAAACCCTGATTTGCAATAGCTTCAATAAGTCCTTGGGGAGCGTACTGGTTTAATATAACCTTCGCCACTCTAATATTTCCAAACTCTTCTAGGGCCTTAACTATATCCTCAAGATGGACGTGGAACTCTTTTCTTAGTATATTGGGACCATCTATGAGTAAAGCAATCTTTTTGCCTCGTTGAATTTTTTGTTTCATCATTGCAATACTTCTTACTCCCCCTTTTGTTATCGAGACTATCTTTTCCCAATTGCTGGGCATCGTTATCACCATAATCGTTGATATTTTCAAAACTTTATGTAAGAATTATGTTTTTAGAGTATAAAAAAGTTGGGTAAGGCTTAACAAAAGGGTTATAATTGGTAGAAACCTAATATAATACATGAGTAGAGTCCCTTTTTATCTCAGAGAACGACTTGATGAAATAAAGCAGAGGGTATTGTTTGAAACTTATGAGGCACAAAAACTTCCAAAATGGGAACAGATAGTTTTAACTTGGATTGCGCTTTTTTCATTTTGGGTAATTATAAGTGCAAATATAAGATCAGAGAATCTTTTCATTGGCGGAATAGCGACTTTTATAATATCTCTTTTTATGTATGAAATGCTCACTAGTGATATAAGAAAGAGTGGCCATATAGTAGAGAAAATTCTTTATATCGCCTTTTTTGTTATTCCACAGTACCTCTTCATCATGGTGTTCAGGCTAATTGAGAGTAACTTTAAAGTAGCAAGACATGCGATTCTTATGGATATAAATCCAGGTATCGTGAAAATAAAGACTGATCTACACTCAAACACAGGTATAACAATTCTGGCTAATTCTATAACTTTAACTCCGGGGACATTAACTGTAGATGTGAATAAAAAACTTGGAGAGACCTATCTATATGTTCACTGGATAAAGGTGGAAACTCTCAATAGAGAAAAAGCTGGGGAGAAGATTAAGGGGGATATCGAGGGATGGTTGAAGAAGATCTTCTGGTGAATCCATTTGGCTGGGGAGCTTTAATATTGGTGGCTACATCTTTGATATTATCGTATAGAGTTCTTTTTGGACCAACGTTAGCTGATAGAATTGTGGGAATAAATACAGTGACCACAAAAGTAGTGGTGGTTTTGGCTATTTTTGGTTTCATAATGAATGAATATTTCTTCTTAGACCTCGCAATAGTGCTTTTAATGGTCAATGCAGTGGGAGGTCTTATTCTAGCAAAATATATGGAGGGAGCTAGGTGATAGAATATTTCTTCCTTCTACTTGGAGAATCGATAATGCTGTTTGGTACACTGGGAATCCTTCGTTTTCCAGATGTTTATACAAGACTTCATGCCGCTACTAAATGTGATACAGGTGGAGCAATGAGTATTTTAATAGCTCTAGCTATTGCTTCTCAGGCCTCTCCACTAGTTAAACTCAAATTCCTTGTATTAGCATTTTTGATAGCTTTGGTAAATCCCATGATCTCTCATGCAATTGCGAGGGGAGCTTATAAGTATGGTATAAGACCAAAAGTTGTGGTGGATATGTATGCCTGGGATAATCCTTGAACTTCTCCTTGTGGCAATGATAATCCTTTCAGTGGCAGTGATTGAGGAAAAGAATCTGGTTAATGCAGTAGTTAAATATGCTTTCCTGAGCTTGGCTTTTGTTCTTGTGCTCGTGCTTTTGAAGGCTCCAGATGTAGCTCTTTCTGCAATAGTAGTTGGGGCTGTTGTTATAGGAGTATTTCTCTTTACTATTAGGGAGGTGGAAAAATGAAAAGAATAATAGCCTTCTTCATAGTAGTCGCTCTAGTAGCTGTTTTTATATCTCTTGATTATTCGCGGGCAGAAGGGGGGAGTTATGAATATTATACTACTCATTGGAGAGAGGTAGGGGTCCCAAATTTGGTTACTGCAATTTTAGCAGATTGGAGAGTTTATGATAGTTTGGGGGAGGCCACTCTTTTATTCACTGCAATTGCAGGGTTTTATCTCCTCCTTGGAGGGAAGAAAAGATGAAAATGACTCCTATCGTAAGAACGACTACAAAGCTTGTAAGCCCGTTTTTAGTTACATATTCTGTTTACTTGATGACATATGGCCATTTAAGCCCTGGAGGGGGCTTTCAAGCAGGAGTTATTCTTGCGGTTAGCATTGTTCTTTTGATAACCTCCCATGGGTATAAAAGGGTTAGAAAAACATTTAAATTCTGGGAAGTGCAGCTTATAGAAGGTATCTCAGGGGCATTTTTGGTTTTCTTGGGAATTTTAGGAGTATTCTTTGGAAACTTTTTCTATAATTTCTTGAGGGGAGGTGATGTTGGAGCTTTGCTGAGTGGAGGTATAGTGCCTCTCTTCAATATAGGAGTGGCCTTAAAAGTTGGTGCGGCTTTTACTTTCATGTTTTATATTTTACTGAGGTGGGTGGAACGTGATTAGTCCGGAGATAGCAGGGATTATAATAATGTTAATCGGGTTTTATGGTCTTATGACAAAGGAGAACCTGATTAAGTTAGTACTCTCAATAAACGTGGTTTCTGTAGGTCTCGTCCTCTTTTTCATTGGCACAGGTTATATTGAGGGAGGAGATGTTCCAATACTCCCCAGAAGGATTATAGTGGACCCCTTACCTGCTACTCTGATGCTCACGACTCTCGTAGTTGACGTTGCAATTACATCTCTTGCTTTAGCACTAATTTTAAAAATGGAGAGTGAGGAAGAATGATTCCCTTACTTGTAGCGGCCCCACTGTTATTTGCTTTCATGCTCTCAGTGGTACCTGCATTAGGAATGGAAAAGCGTTCTAAATACTTATTTTTAATTGGGGCTATTTCTTCTTGGGCTTTTGTGCCTTTTATACTTTTAGAATTACCTTATGCTGAGATAGTCGGTGGGTGGGAAAGGCCTGCTGGCATTGAAATAATGATTGATTCCTACAACTTTCCATTCCTAGTGGGGGAGCTGATTCTCTTTACTATTGTTGCCCTCTATATCTACAGTGGATACTATCCGAAAAAAATTGAGAATAAGGTATATGTAATATTGCTCCTCCTTCACGCAGGTCTTCTTGGGGCCTTTATAAGCAGGGACATTTTTAATTACTATGTTTATATGGAGATAGCATCGGTTTCAAGCTTTGCTTTAGTCGCAATCTCTAAAGAAAAAGGTGCAAGAAGAGCCGCGTTTAAATATGCGCTTTTCTCCTTGCTGGCCTCATACATTTTTATCTTAGCTATCGGTATAATCTACTTAAAGACAGGATATTTAAACTTGGCATTGGTAAAGGAGAGACTCACATTCTCAAAGGAGATAAACGTTGCATTAGGTTTGGCATTTATCTCTCTTCTATTAAAGAGCGGTATTTTTCCTCTCCACTTCTGGCTTCCAGACGCCCATTCCAAGGCAGATGCCCCTGTAAGTGCTCTACTTTCAGGTTTGGTTGTTAAAATGCCTGCTTATGGAATGATACTTCTAATATTAACGTTCCCTCTGAATACGTTCATGCAGGACGTTTTATTTGTAACAGCATTTGCTTCAATGTTCTTTGGTATAATCATGGCCCTACTTCAGAAAAATTCTGAAAGGCTTTTAGCATATCACACAGTATCTCAGATGGCTTACGTGCTTCTTGGCATAGCTATGTTAAATCCTTTGGCTGCTGCGTATTATGCTATGGCTCATTCACTCTTTAAAGGAGGACTTTTCTTAAGTGTTGGAACAATAGCAGAGCATTATAACACCCGTGATTTAGAGAAGTTGTCCTACAGAGATAGCAAATTCCTGATGGTTTCAGTAATTTTATTAAGTCTTGCAATTGGGGGAATCAGCCCATTTATTGGTGCTTTTGGAAAGATCATGCTGCTTGAAGGGCTTAAGGATATTCAGAGATATTTATTCTATGGTGGAACAATTGGCACACTTGCTTCCTTTATAAAGCTCAATTACTACCTTTCAAAAAGAGGTAAAAGGATCCACATCCCAATGAAAAAAGAGATGCTTTCCCTATTGTTGGGGTTAATTACTCTGATCTTTGGAATATATTTATATCCCCATTTGCAGGTAGTAAAAGATTTCCTAAATATTACTATTGCCCTGATATTGTTCTATGCCCTTAAAAAAGCAGGAGTCTTTAGAGTTCATTTGCCTTCGGGTTTTCCCTTTGATACTTCTGAATTCGGCAAGGAGATAAATGCATACATGATGATTTTTGGTGTAGTATTACTCTTTCTTTTATTTAATCTCCTTTAGAGATACTTCCATGACTTCCTCTATTACTTGTAGCTCCTTTAAAAGTCGGTCTAAAGTTATATCTGCCTGACTCACGTCCACAACGGCAACTATTGCTCCTAGTCCAATTTGCTCCATTTCCTCGGCTTCACTAAAGAGAATGTTTATACGATGTCTGCCTAGTAACCCTGTAATCTTGGCCAAAACTCCAGGCTGATCTTTGACCACAAGTTCAATCTCAACTAACTGTTTCCCCGGCAAGGCTATCCTTTCCATATGGACTTCATTCAGCTCAGTATCAATTTCCACTAGGAAATAGGCATCTTTTACAAGTCCTACTTCATAAGCCCATTCTAGAGGAATCTCAACCTTCCCATTTTCTTCGATCTTCAAAAAAATCTTCTGCAGTTTTAGAAAATTTTTTAATTGGATAGATACCAAGAAACGTGGAGGTGCAGATGTGGAACCTTATGGGGTAATTGGGTATGTCTTTATCATAATTGCAATTGCAAGAATTTTTGCTGAAATATTTGAACGGTTTGGTTATCCTGGGTTTCTTGGGGAGATTTCAGCAGGGTTATTCTTAGGAGTATTCCTCACTTCCATGCCTAGAAATGAGTTAAACCTTCTTGCTGAGTTTGGAATATTTTTCCTCATGATGTATGCAGGTCTTGAGCTCACCCCAGAAGAGGTCCACATTGGAGGAAAAAAGAGCCTTCCAATTTACATTCTTACATACGCTCTAATGACGTTTGTTACTCTCCCTTTCACAAACTACACTCTCTCTCATGAAAATCTTATTGTGGGGGCAATACTCTCCGTTGCATCAGCTCCTATCGTTTTGAGACTTTCCAGATTCTTCGGAGATGATTTCTCTCATATTGCCCTTTCATACGCGGTAATAAGCGAGGTTGGTGCACTTGTGAGTCTCTACATCCTCATCAACTTTGAAGTCTATCATTTGAGTTATTTGGGATTAATAATGGAACTTATAAAAGATGGGCTGTTTTTAGGTGCTCTTTTTGGAATAAACTACTTCCTTAATGTTAAGCATAAGGTCTTGATTATTAAAGGTCTCAGAAACTTGAAGAGCGATGAAGCTGTTTTTGGGTTAGTAATGATTTTATCAACTTCGATAGCCCTTTTGAGTGAGATGATAGGCCTTCACTTTAGCATTGGAGCGTTTGTAGTAGGTCTCTTACTTCACAGTGATTTAATGGGAACTAAGCAATACAAAAGGGTGCATACAATAATTTCAGGAGTAACCTATGGTATCTTTGCCCCTATATTCTTTGCATGGAGGGGGATAAATTTTGAAACTGAATTTTCAGTGGAGGTTATTTACTTCTTTGTCCTTGTGTATGTTATTAGGGTTCTTCTTACCATGGGCTTCACGTGGAATGCTGATATCCGGAAAACCATTGCCCGAGCTAGTGGTATTGCAAGCTTTGGTGTTCTTGGTCTCCTTGTAGGGGAGCTGGGCTATGAATATGGAGTTTTGAGTGAACATCTGTATGCCCTGGCTTCATTGGCTAGTATATTGGGAATGTTCCTTTCTACAACTATTGGAAAAGCAACATCAGAGATTAAATCTCAGGACGATTTTAGTGTTGGTCGGGTTTAAAGCAGGCCATATGGGATTTACTCTATCCTCCATTCTTTTCTATTTTTTCTGAGCAAAAGCGAAAGGTTTATAAGCAAATATACTGGTAACCTCAAATTGATAACGGAATTCTTAATCAAATAACCTTAAAATCAAAAATAACATGATAATTTGTGGAGAGAAAGGAGGTAAACAAATATGAGTTGGACAACACCAAAAAAAGCCATTTTACTTGCTGCAAGTGCTGAGGGAGGAACAAAATTAAACGCCTTTGATAATGCCTTACTCAAGATGGGGATTGGTAATGTCAATCTAGTGAAACTTAGCAGTGTTATCCCATCATATATCGAGTGGGTGGAGGAACTCCCTAAGAATATCCCAATAGGAATGCTTTTACCCACAGTTTACGCTCACATAGAAAGTGATGAAGCGGGGTCCACAATCAGCGCTGCTCTAGGAGTGGGAATAAGCGAGGGTAATGAAGGTGGACTCATATATGAATACAGTGGCTACTGCACTAAGGAAGAAGCAGAAAGAATGGTAAAGAAAATGGTCGAAGAAGGCTTTAAAGTTAGAGGCTGGAAGCTTAAGGAATTTAAAGCTGCTGTCGCTGAAGTAACCGTTAAGGATAGGCCTGCTGCAGCTGTTGCAGCCGTTGTCATGTTGCCATACTGATCTCTTTCATTTTTCAAAACAAAATAAAAGGAGGTGTGGTGCATGGAAGGGGGTGACGTGGATGGTTCAAGTAGTAGTAAACGATCCAATAGGAATGCATGTGGTTTTGGACCTTTACGAATGCGATCCTCAGATATTAGACGACATGGAAAAAGTAGAAGAGGTTCTTACTAAGGCAGCTGAAGTTGCAAATGCCACGATTATAGATAAACGTTTCCATAAATTTTCACCGCAGGGTGTTTCTGGTGTTGTTGTCGTTTCTGAGAGTCATATAGCGATTCACACTTGGCCTGAACATGGTTATGCGGCTGTTGATGTTTATACGTGTGGGGATCACACCATGCCTCTTAAAGCAAGCGAATATATAATTAAGGAATTAAAATGTAAACGACCAAGCATTGTAAAGCTTGATAGGGGGCTTCTGTTTAAAGAGTGAGTCTATTCCCTTTATATCTTCTTTTTGGAATGGGAAGATCTTTGAATATGGTTTTGAAAAGTGATACATGCTTCATGGCAAAACTTTAAAAACTATCTCTGAAGGTTTCATCGAGGTGAGTATAATGGAATTTATTGAGTGGTATCCGAGAGGTTATGGTGTGGGATTCAAGATCACTTCAAAAATCCTCGAGGTTCAAAGTGAGTATCAAAAAATCGAACTTTATGAGACTGAAGGCTTTGGAAAATTACTCGTTCTTGATGGTACTGTGCAACTTGTCGAGGATGGTGAGAAAAGCTACCATGAACCTTTAGTCCATCCAGTAATGTTGGCTCATCCAGGTCCTCGCAGGGTTTTGGTCATTGGAGGAGGAGATGGAGGAACTTTAAGAGAGGTTTTGAGGCATAAAAGCGTGGAACACGCTACAATGGTAGAGATAGACAAAAAAGTTGTCGAAGTCTCAATGGAGCACTTGAAAATAGATGAAGGTCTCCTAGAGAGGCTATTTAGAAAAGAGGAACCCAGAGCAGAACTTATAATTGGGGATGGTGTCGAATATATGAAAGCTCATAAGGAGCATTTTGATGTCATAATTGTGGACTCTACAGACCCCGTTGGGCCGGCGAAGCTCTTGTTTAGTGAAGAATTTTACAGAAATGCGTATGAAGCATTAAACAAAAAGGGAATATATATAACTCAGTCTGGTAGTGTCTATCTTTTTACAGACGAGCTTTTGGAAGCATATAATAACATGAAGCGGGTTTTTGACAAAGTGTATTACTTTAGCTTTCCTGTAATAGGTTATGCATCTCCTTGGAGTTTCTTAGTTGGAGTAAAGGGAGACATCGACTTTACCAAGATAGATATAGAAAGAGCAAAAGAGCTTGAGTTAGAGTATTACGACCCAGAGAGGCACGAGACTTTGTTCCAAATTCCAAAATATGTCAGAGAACTTCTTGAAAAGGAGCCTAAGAGTTAGAACCCCTCCCTATCTTCTTTCTCCAAACTTTTTAGAGTTTCAGGTTTAAGATTCTTCAAGAAAAAAGAGACCAGATTTTCACTGGAAAAGCATATAAACACTTTCCAAAAGGTCTCTAATGGTGGTGGTATCGATGATAAGAGCTGTAATCAAGAACTCAAGAATATTTGATGGGAAGTCATTTATTGGGATGGGCATTCTTGGGATGCTCATGAGTTTCAGGGATAATCTTGATATTTTCAATGGATCCTTATTGATTACTTCGATTATATTGTATGTTGGTTATGCATTTGCTATCAATAACTGTTTTGACGTGGATACGGACTTGGTTAATCCCAGAAAGAGGTATAAAAACCCAATTGCAAATGGAGAGCTCAGCTTCAGGATGGGCATTATAACGGCTTTGTTCATGATAATGACTGGTTTGATATTTTCATATTTTGTAGGGAAAGAACCGTTTGTTGTTTATTCTCTAATGAGTATATTAGCCACTTTTTATTCAGTACCTCCTAGGTTCAAGAGCATTCCAATAGCAGATATTTTCTCACATGGCTTATTTTTTGGAGTATTGCCTTTTATTTATGGTGCATATTTTGATGGGGTTATTAGCGAAGGAGAACTGCTCATTGCAGGTTCTCTCTTTATGTACTCCATTGCTATGGAACTTAGAAACCATTTAGAAGACTATGATAGTGATCAAAGGGCCAATCTGAAAACTACTCCAATGGTAATAGGAAAAAGCGTTTCAGAGAAACTAGTGATTAGTTTCTCAATAGCTTCATTGCTTCTTCTGCTAACTCCATTATACTCTCCCTTTGCTGTAGTAGGAGTTTTGGGAGTTGTTTTTTGGAACAAAAAGTTGAGTTATAGGATGTTAGATGGAGGTATGGTCTTACTCCTGGGAGTGCATGCACTAAAGGCAATGTTTGGTGTCTAAGATGGAAAAAACTACTTTAAGGAAGCTATTTAGCATCTTAGCATTTGTGATATCTCTGGCCTATTTATATAGGAGTGTAGATGTTAATGAGCTGTTCATTGCTTTAAAAGAAGCTGAGTACAAATATCTCCTTCTTGCAATCATATTGTCTTTCTTTACTCTCGTTCTTGCGGCAACTAGGTGGTATCTTGTTTTGAGAAGAGTTCAAAAGACGAGCTTTAAGCGAACAGTTCAAGCCTTTGTTAGTGGATATTACCTAATGGCAATTCTTCCTCCTACAGTTGGGCATATGGCAAAAGTTAAGTTGGTGGGAGGGGATTATTTTGCAGCATTATCATCCCTTGCTTTTGGAATGGCAGCAGAGATTGTGATCATATTGTCTTTTGCCCTGATCTTTTTAGGGTTTACAAAGCTTGGACTCATTGGCATAGCCATGATACTTTTAGCATTTATCTACGACAAAGCCTTCCACAAAACTGCTTTGGCCTTCTTTAAATTCTGGGAGGATGTTGGGGCAAAGAAATTTTCCCGAACTTTGAAAGAATGGTGGAACAGAGGATATACAGGTTGGATTAAGGCTCGAAAGAACAAGTCTAGCTTTTTAATGGTATTTTTGATCTCTATTGTAGTGATACTTGTTCAGACGTTTGGTTTAATGCTTGTAGGAAAGGCTTTTTCACTCGAGATATCTTTTAAGCAGGCACTCTATGCTTTCTTGATGAGTGTGCTATTTGCATCGTTAAGTGGAATCCCATCTGGAATAGGAGCGAATGAATTCGGAATTCTTGTTGGGATAGGTTCATCCACAAAAGCCTTTCTCACTGCATTTTTATATAAGTTCCTTTTCCAATATATATACTCGATTGCAGGAGCTTTTGTTTTTTACAGACTTTTAGGTGAGGGATATGAAAGTAGCACTAGTTAGTGATTGGTATTACCCAAAAATAGGGGGAGTAGCATCTCACATGCATAACTTGGCTATAAAACTAAAGGAGAGAGGACATGAAGTAGCCATAGTAACAAATAACCGAGAGACTGGAAAGGAGAGAGAATTGGCTGAAAAGGGAATTGAGTTAATAAAAATCCCGGGAGTCATTACTCCTTTGTTAGAGATAAATGTAAGTTATGGTTTAAAGTCTTCTGAAGAACTTAATGGATTTTTGAGAGATTTTGATGTCATTCATTCACACCACGCATTTACTCCACTTGCATTAAAAGCTGCAAAAGCTGGAAAAGCTATGGAAAAGGCCACTCTCCTTACAACCCATAGTATATCTTTTGCTCATGACTCGCGTCTTTGGGAGGCCTTAGGATTAACAATCCCCTTATTTACTATGTATCTTAAATATCCACACAAAATAATTGCCGTGAGCAAAGCGGCTAAAGCTTTTATTGAACATTTTACGGATATCCCAATCTCCATTGTTCCAAATGGTGTGGATGACAATCGATTTATACCTGCTACAAATAAAGATGATATAAAAGCTGATTTTGGGATTGAGGGGGATGTGATCCTATATGTGAGTCGTATGAGTTATAGAAAAGGCCCGCATGTACTCTTGAATGCATTTTCTGGGATAGAAGAGGCCACACTTGTAATGGTGGGAAGTGGTGAGATGCTGCCTTTTCTGAAAATGCAAGCTAAGTTCTTAGGGATTGAAGATAGAGTTATCTTCTTAGGGTACATAGAGGACAACAAACTTCCTGAAGTCTTCAGGATGGCAGATATCTTCGTCTTACCTTCAGTAACGTCAGAGGCCTTTGGAATAGTTGTTCTTGAGGCCATGGCATCTGGGGTACCGGTTATAGCTACAAATGTTGGAGGAATTCCTGAAATAGTGAAAGAAAATGAAGCGGGATTGCTTGTTCCTCCTGGAAATGAGCTTGAGCTTAGGAATGCAATTCAGAGATTGTTACAGGAGGAGAAACTCAGGAGATGGTATGGGAGTAATGGAAGGAGAGCCGTTGAAGAAAAGTATTCTTGGGACAGGGTCGTGGTTAAGATAGAAAAAACTTATGAAGAAGTTCTTTCAAATATATAGTGGGATTTTACATGAAAATGGAAGAACTCAGTTGGGAAGAATTTGCAAAGATGAAAAAGAGCATAAGAGCAGTTTTAATTCCTGTTGGAAGTGTAGAAGCTCATGGGAAACACTTACCTTTAGGCACGGATGTATTTGCACCTCTTGAAATCTCTAGAAGGCTCGAAAAAAAGTTGAAGAGAAAAGGAATTGACATCTTTATAGCCCCACCTGTTTGGTATGGCCACAGTTTTGTTTTGAACTTATATCCTGGTACCATAAATGTAAAGGCAGATACTTTGCGGAGATATATTCGGGATATTCTGGATGAGTTTGCATTGGAAGGCTTTAAAGAGCTTATCATACTAAACGGACACGGTGGGAATATATATCCTCTTGTTGAGGCAGCTGAGGAAATTGCTGGAAAACATGATGTTGAAATTCTGCTTATAAACTGGTGGATCGACTTTAGAGAGGAAATATCAAAAATATGTTCCTCTCAAGGACATGCTGGAGAAGATGAAACTTCAGTGATGTTAGTAATAGCTCCAGGGCTTGTCAAAATGGACAAGGCAAAAGGAGAGAAAAAGGCTTTGCCGGTTAGGGTGATAAAAAAGGATATTGGGCTTGAAGTCTTTCCAGATGGTGTAAATGATAATCCTCGCGGGGCCACAAGAGAGAAGGGAGAACAGATTTTAGAAATTGTTAGTGATAAGATAGCAGAAATTTTGGTTGGGAGATTATGAAAGAAGTTTTGGAGGAAATTGAAAATAGAATCAGGCGTCTTGAAGCAGAGATAGAACTTGTAGAAGGTAGGTTACAGTTTCTTGAAAGAGTAGGTGCGAGTTCAAAATATCAAATTCTTCGAAAGCGAAAAAGCATGGATGAAATGTATATCCTGTTTTTTGTACTTTGGGGGTTTATAGGGTTGGTACTTCTTCTCTATTTGAAATACAAATACTCAGAGATTCTTCCATTTTCTTTAACTCCATACATTTGGGCCATGATTGGTTTTATTTTGTTTCCATTTGCCTATTACATGTTTTTTTCTAAAAAAACTGAATCGGAAACCCCTATGGAATATTTGGAAAGAAGGGAGAGAATGGCCCGTCTAGCGATAAACAGGTTTTACATACCCTTAAAAGAGGCACTAGAAAAAAATGACAAAGAAAAATTAAAAGCTATAGCAGATAGGCTATTGGAAGGAGAAGTGGCTAAGGCTATAGAAGAACTTAATGAGGGAGATTCAAAAGTCATGGCATACGCTCTTTACATATATATAAACAAAGATCAAGTCGGGTTGGACGAGATAAAAAATATAGCTGAGATAATGAAAAATAAGCCCCTAAAGAAACTTCTTTTCAAGACTTTCGAAGAGTGAAGAATTATCTCTCTCAACTTGGATTCTATGGGTATGAGAATACTCAACGTTTATAACTGGAGAAAGCCCCTCTTTTAATGGTGGAGAATTATGAGATTTGAAGTATTGAGCAAAGAAGATATGATAACTCTCTCAAAAGAGCTTAGTAGAGAAGGCATAATGAATAAAACTCAAGAGAAATTTGGTTGGGAGCTTCATCACTTTATTATCGTTAGGGACAAGTTTGGTGATTTACTTAGAAAATCAAAGGGAATAAGTCCTGTTATTGAAGAAACTCTAGAGGAAATGCAAGTTGCATTTAATGCATTGATGTCTGCTTGGGAAGTAGGTGAGGAAAAAGAGTTTAAAGAACTCTTTGATGAAGTTGACGTAGCTAGAATTACATTATTAGCAGCTCTTATTGAGGGAGGTTATATTACTGGAGATGAAAAACTCAGATTGATAGAGGTGCCTCAACTTGAGGAACTGGAAATTGAACTCAAATTTAGCATAGATGATCTTGAAGATGTTCTTGAAGAAGTTGAAGAAAAGCTGGATGCAACTCTTACCACAGAGGTTTCTTTTATGAGGAGATACTTTGTAGAGGTTCTTGAAATAGAGGAGGAACTCATAAAAAGGGCTCTCGAGATTGCGGAGGAATACGTCACTGAGGAATCTCTCATTGACGCCATGTTTGTGGGAATTGGAAAGTCTGTGTTAGCTCAAATGCTACTCTCATTGGCTGAAGAGAAGAATACAAAACTTGAGCTTATAGATGTCCTTTTAGAGCGTGAACCAATAAGTATTGAAGGAAAACGTGAGAAAATAAGCATTTACTTTGATGAAGAAGCTTTAGAAGATCTTTTAAAAGAGCTTCAACGGATGGGATATCTCAAAGTGAAGGGAAATAGGATATGGATTTAGGAAGGTGAACTGCCCCGCCTTTGTGGACGGGATTTTGTGAGTCCTCCCAACGGGAGAATCGCCGGCTACCTCTTAAATCGTTGAACCATTCATTACTATTATGAATAGTATTTAAATTTTTCGGGCTCTCATATCTTTCCTCTCGGTAAGGAGTCTTCCCTAAAAGATAAAGCTTAAAAATTGATTCTGAGATTACTCCATGGAGGTGGAGGGTGATGATGGTGATGAAGGCGATAAAAATTAAAGATAGGGACGGGGAAGTATTCTTCAAATGTCCCAGATGTGGTATGGTGTTTAGGAAGAGTAAGGATTATATTAAACACGTAAACAAGGCCCATGGACATCTCTTTAGAAGTACTTGACCTTTTCCCCCAATTTGGGGATGAAGAAAAGTTAAAAACTGAGAGATGATGAGCGGCAGGGCTTTCTGACTCTTTTAGACTTCTTTTTCAATCTTGAGAGCTCAATATTCTCTTAAGTCTATTTCTTTTACAAGCTTAACAATGAAGGTTTTGCCCACTTTTTCCCTTTCGACAAGTTGCTTCTTTTCAAGTTCCTGGATTATTCTACTCACGGTGGGTCTGGAATAACCAGTGAGATCAGGAAGGTCTTCTTGTTTTACTTTTCCTCCTTGTTCTATCAATGCCTTTACTACTATTCTCTCTTTCTCTGTGAGTACTTCCACTGGGATTTTATGGGAATACCACTTCTTCTTCGCCCAATAAAGCACAACGGGTACGGCAATTACTAAAGCTAGTATGGCACCAATGAATGAGTAAGTATAAGGTGAAGGTTCTTCAGGGGGCGAAACAGGAGGCTTCTCAACAGTCCTGCCAAGCCAATATGTCTGATATCCCATGTTTTTTAGTTTTGTTTCTATCGTTTGGTTTATTCCAGTACCTACAATTATAACAAGATTTGGTTTCAGGTTTGATAATCCGGCAATGGCATGTTCGGAGAGATCATTTTCGAGAGTTAATAGCATTGGAAGTTCATATTCCATAGCAAATTTTGATGCTGCTAATGCAGATCCATAATCCAGAGCACTTGCCAATACAACGGCTTTTGATCCACTAGGATAAAAATGAACGGCTAGTTTTTCCGCCGTTTCGGTTCTAACATCGCCACCTATCCGCGTAACGCTATATCCCATTTTAAGGAGTTCATCTTCAACTTCCTTACTCACAGCATTTGAGTTTCCAACTATCAATACTTTTTTCCACCCCAGTTGCACGTAAGAATATAATTGAGCCCAAGTTTTTTCATCTAACCCCTGAGGATTAACAGGAAGAACAGGGACATTAAGAAGTTTTGCATAGGGTTGGACTGCGATATAGTCAATCAAGTCATCATTTCTAACAATTATAATATCATACTCGGGAATATTAGGAGTCTCTTCTTGGGCATGTACCAAAACCCCCATGAGGGAAGCTATGAGTAAACTTGCAATTAGTATTGTTGCTGTGTATCTTCTCCTCAATCCACTCACCACATAAAAGCTAAAAAAGAAAGTTTAAAAGCTTTTTCAAAGCTCAAAAACCTCTCCCGGTTTTAGTATGATAACCTGAGCTTTGTCTCCAACAAGTTCTTTGAACTCCTCAGGAGTTTTGGCTATTGGTGGAAATGTCCCATAATGCATGGGAATGACGTACTTGGGTCTAAGGAACTCGACAGCTTTCGCTGCTTCTTTTGGTCCCATTGTGAAGTGACCTCCTATCGGAAGCAAGGCGACGTCAATTCCATAAAGTTCTGCAAAAAGTTCCATGTCTTTAAAGACGTAAGTATCTCCAGCGTGGTATATCTTTATCCCTTCGAACTCTATAATATAGCCACATGCATTGCCTATGCTGTACTTTCCATCACTACTTGAATGCCAGGCGGGCACTTGAACTAGTTTAACTCCGTCCACCTCGGTTGGGCCATAGTTCATTCCTATTGTGGTTATTCCTGCGTTTCCTTCCACCAGATAATTGGCTATATCATACATCGCTACTATTTTCGCCCCGGTTCTTTGGGCAATTTTAACACTATCTCCTATATGGTCTCCATGGGCATGAGTTACGAGGATTAAGTCAACTTTCTCAAATTCTTCAGGTTTTGCAGCTGCAGTTGGATTTCCTGTTAAAAAGGGATCGATGAGTATTTTCTTTCCGCCTCCCTCTATCTCAAAGGCAGCATGTCCCAAGAATCTTATTCTTACCATTTATCGTCACCTCCACGAATGCTCAAAATCTAATACTAACAAAAGATTACTTAAGTCTTTCGAAGGAGTGTTATGGATTATTTTGCATTCCACTTTAGATTCACTTAAAACTAAGCTGGCAAGCAATGTATTGGGTTAAAAAAGAGTTAATCTTTACCTTTATAAACCAAAGATTTATAAAGTCCTTACCCAGTTACTCTTGGGGAGAGTGAATGAGTAGGTTAATAAGGTTCTTCTACATAATTAGATACAGGAGGGAGAAATTATGAACGATGTTAAAGATGTTAATATCAAACATCCTGAGGAGGAATATGATGATTACGTTTATTATCTCAAACGTAGAATAAGGCAACTTGAACTTCAGGTGAGAACACTTGAGGCCGATAAGGAAAGACTTGAGAGAGAGCTTTCTCGCTTAAGGATGGAAATGTCTCGACTTAGACAACCCCCTGCTTTTGCAGGGACTTTAATTGAATTGTTGGATGAAGATAGAGCCATTGTGCAGAACTATAATGGACCTAGGTTTGTTGTTAGAATTGCGCCATGGATAGAACGAGAAAACCTAAAACCTGGTTCAAGAGTAGCTCTTGACCAAAGAACAATGGCCGTGATAGAGCTTTTACCATCACAAAAGGATCCATCTGTCCTTGGGTTTGAGGTAATTGAGAGACCAAAAGTGACATATAACGACATTGGTGGGTTGAAAAAAGAGATAATGGAGCTTAGAGAGGCTGTTGAGTTGCCTCTAAAACATCCAGAGCTCTTTGAAAAAGTTGGAATTGAACCTCCAAAGGGAGTTCTACTTTATGGTCCTCCTGGATGTGGAAAGACTTTGATGGCCAAGGCACTTGCCCATGAGGTTAATGCCACGTTCATAAGGGTTGTAGGAAGTGAACTTGTGAGGAAATATATAGGTGAAGGAGCAAGACTAGTGAGTGAGTTATTTGAACTTGCGCGGGAAAAGGCACCTTCAATAGTCTTCATAGACGAAATAGATGCAATCGGTGCAAAGAGGCTTGAAGAGACAACTGGAGGAGAAAGGGAGGTTAATAGAACTTTAATGCAACTTCTCGCTGAGTTGGATGGGTTTGATCCAAGAGGAAACGTCAAGGTTATTGCAGCAACTAACAGACCAGACATTCTTGACCCTGCTCTGTTAAGACCTGGAAGGTTTGATAGATTAATAGAAGTTCCATTACCAGAGTTCCGCGGTAGGTTTGAGATACTTAAAGTCCACACTAGAAAGATGAACCTCAAGAAAGTTGACCTTAAGGTAATAGCGGAGATGACAGAAGGAGCCAGTGGAGCTGACCTAAAGGCTATTGTAACAGAGGCAGGGATGTTTGCAATTAGAGCAAGGAGAGAATACGTAACCCAAGAAGACTTCCTAAAAGCAGTTGAGAAAGTCCTTGGCTCTGAAGAAAGGTTGGCTCAACAAATGGCTGCGCACGAAGTTATGTATGGATGAACTCCTTTTCTTTATTTTCTCAATAAATTTTAAGGGTTTATTTTTGGTAGTTGTTTCCACAAATTCTTAAATACTTTAGAGATGATTAAATGAACACAAGGATTAATTAGAGGGGTGGTAAAATGAGAAAGTTGCTTACTGTAGGGCTCGTGTTTGTGGTGTTAAGTTTTTTGGCAGTTCCTATGAGTGCAAGGCCTTGTGAGCTCAGTGAAAAGGCAAGAATCTATGTAGGGTGGGAAGGCTATTTCTACCAAAATCTCCTATATGGACAAGTGGTTGACCCATCTAATACGTTGGATAGTTGGATGGTTGTAAAGTGGTCAAAAAGCTGGAGCTTCCCCTTTGGGAGTGAAAATGATCCAGAAAAATCATGGTTTGCCGTTCATTTTACCTGGTATACCAATGACTTGAGTGGATTCTTTGGGTATGAAACAAGAGTTGCATGGAATAACGTCGATGAAATTCCAGATGCAAGTTACAAAGTTGAGGAATATGTTAAAATAATGATAATTGGAGAAAATAGCAAATATATAGAGAAAGGAGCATATCCCGCAGCCTCTTTGGGTTATCCGTTCCCAAACAATGCCTATGTTATCCACCAAACTGTAGAAGTTTATAATGCGACAACTGGAGAAATCCTTTTTGAGATTACGTTTGTGCCCTTCCGGGCTTCTTAATTCTCTATTTTAATTTGAAAAGGTCAGATCGTGTTATAATCCCCACAGGTTTTCCTTCTTTGTCCTGTACAATTATAGCCGGGTGTTCCTCTAGTAGATATTTTACTACTTCAATACTTTCGTCTTCATTCACTATCGGAAATGGCTCATCCATAACTTCCATGGCTTTCTTGGAGAGTAAATCTTCATGTTCAAAGCTTTTTCGCACGAGTGTTTTTTCAGTTATGGAACCAACCACCTTATTTCCTGCCATTATAGGCACTTGGGAGATGTTATATTCGTTCATAAGTCTAACCACATTTTCAACGGTCTCATAAGGTTTAACGGCAATTATTGGAGAAGACATTATCTCTCTTGCAGTAAAACGACTTTTCTTGCATTCTTTCAATGCCTGGAGAATTCGATTGAAGGTTGACAATCTTGGATCTACTTTTCCACTTTCTAATTTTGCTATGTAAGCCTGTGTGACCCCTGCTCGTTCAGCAAGTTCTTCCTGAGTTATTCCCAGCTCTTTTCGAAGTTTTTTGATTTCTCGAGGATCTATTGGTTGGGGAATAATTACCATACATAACCACCAGTTATTATTGCAAAAAATAGTTTAAAAAGTTTAGTGAGAGGGCGTTTGGGGTGTTGCTCCTTAGAGGCCTTCCCGCCCAAAAAAGATAAAGACTTATAACCCTTAAGCATAATGCCTTTCAAGGTGTAACTTATGAGTGGCACAGTTAGCAAAATTGTCCGCTTTAATAATGAAGAAGAATTTTTAGAAGACATAGAAGAGGCCATGGAGAGATTTACATATCTTGCTAGTAGATATGGAGTGAATGTCATAGAAGGAATTCTCTTATGGGACTATGTTGGGATTAGGGATGAGGAAGGTATCAAAATCTTCAGAATTGGAGAATTTCCTTATGTTGAGGGAACTCTAAGAATTGATCTTGATACATTAAAAATCCTCGAAAGGTATTTTGATGAGATTGAAAGTAGATGGGAAGATTTAACTACAAGCGAAATAAATTACTTTGTAGAGATGCTAAATGATGCTTTAGGTGAGGAATTAGTTTATTATGAGGCCTATGGCTTGGGATTGGAGCGGAACGAGGCATATATAATCCTTAACATTAAAGGTCTTTACTATCTTGAGAATGTCATAGACATGGAGGATAGGAGCATTTTGGATGAGGCAGTTTCGCTTTTAATGAAGTATATGTAGGTGATGAGGAATGTTATTTAAGAAAAAAGGCCTTTTTACCGTGAAGGATGCCATGAAAGTCATTGAAATAGCCAGCAGAGAAGATCCAAGAGAGATTATTATCATGTGTGAGGCAATAGATGAGGACGCAAAGAGGAGACTTTGGGACTATGCGAGGGGAGTAGATCTTATGGCTGATCTGACTGGAGAGAACAGAAGTGTCAAAATTGAGATACTTGAGGGTTATGTAAGTGACAAAGTAAAGGGCGTAGAATTATAGGTGGCGTTTATGTTCTTAGTGGAGATCTTTAACAGCTGGCAGGGAGAAGGGGGAAGTGTAGAAGGCAGTGCCTTTGGCAGGAGGCAAATTTTTGTTAGATTTGCTGGTTGTGACCTTAGATGCTATTGGTGTGACTCAAGAGCCTATCTCCTTGCATCTAGTGTTCCAAAATATAGGTATGAAGTAAAGCCTTTCTCAGGGAGATTTGCCTATAAACCAAATCCGGCAAAATTTGATGACGTTGTTGATATAGTTCTAAAGTTAGATACAGGGGATATACACTCTATAAGCTACACGGGAGGAGAACCAGCCCTTCAGACTCAGAATTTGCTCATGCTTATGGAAGTAATGCATGACCATGGTTTTAGAAATTTCCTAGAAACTAATGGAAGCAGGCCGGAGAGGATAGAAAAGATAGCTCCGCTTACAGATTACGCAAGTGTGGACATAAAGGATGAAACTTCCAAAGCAACTGAAAATTGGGTGGATCTGGTTCTCAAAGAGATTGAAAGTATCAGGATACTAAAAAAGGCGGGGGTAAAAACCTACGCTAAGCTTGTTGTTACAAAAGATACAAAAATAGAGCACGTTAAATGGTATGCTGAACTGTTAAAAGGCTTAGCTCCATTGGCAATCCAGCCCAAGGAGCCAATTGACATATCCCAGGTCCAATTGATGGATATTTATAATGTTGCAACTAAAATCATGGGAAGAGAAAATGTCGGGCTAAGCTTTCAGGTTCATAAGTATTTGAATGTTTTATAGAGAGGGGAATGATAGTTTTATACCCGGCATCGCTTATGGGTACTCTATTTGTACATTTTGAAGAAGTGTCTTTTATAAGTTCTAAAAATATAGGGTGAATTTTTAAAGCTCTCTGCTAATTTAGTTCAGGCGATGATGTAGATTGGCCTTTGGGGTATGTGATGCCCGGGATCGACGAAGCTGAGCCTTTGAACATTTTTCTCATTTTCAAGAGTCAGGAAAAGAATGAATAGACAGGGAATGAATCTTTCTTCTCATTTGATTATGTGTTTGTAATAATACCATAATCCTCTTATTATATCCCTGACTTCTATCATTGTGAACATAGGACTTCTGTTTATGAGATTTGCGGTTTCTTCCCAAGTATGTGCCTGCAAAACGCGGTAGATAAGGAGGCGTATCTGCCTCTCGTCAAGATATGGCTTCATCCATCCATCGAGGAAATAAAGCTTTACTATGGGTTTCACAGCATCAAGAACTGTGTCGTAAGTCAAGACTTTGCCAACGAACATTTCAAGACGTTTTCTTTGTACTGGAGTTAAGTTTAGTGGATACTCAACTGCTTCTCCAAAGGGAGTCTCAAACAACCACCTTGCTATTTCTGGTTCTAGATCTCTATGGGTGTCTCCCAACCATTCAGTTAACCGTATTCTAAATTCATTGTGGGCAGTTTTCACTATACTTTGGGCCTTTTTGCTTATTGGTTTCACGACTATTGCAGTATATTCTCCGCTTACTGGATTTCTTGAGGGACTCAAATGCACCACTGCAAATCCATTCCTTATCCAGAATCTAATGAGCTCTTCACTCGCTCCAAATCCACTTCCGACCCAGTCTAGCCCTTCTTTACTTGCTTCCTGAATTAGAAGCTCAAGAGCCCTACTTCCAAGGCCCATATCCATTGCATCTGGATGAGTGGCTATCCTTACAACTCTATACCCCTTTAGCCGTGCGAATTCCTTTGCGTAATGGTGTTTAACCATCATATCTGGTATTATGTTTCCTCTGGGCTTGTACCCTTTAACCATTTTTTCTATTTCTTTTTTTGGAATTCCACCTTCTTTTGCAACTTGCACTGCACAAACTATTTTTCCATTCTTAAGCCTCAAGATTCTTGCCTCGTGGTGTGGAGCATCGGCCAATAAAGCGACATCACTTGGCCTATTCCTGTAATGGGCTAGTACGTAGATTCCCACAAAATGTCTTAGATCTTCTCTATCATTCTCAAACCAATCATCTAGATCTGGTTTTTCAAAGTAGACCTCTTTCTTTCTTATGAGCTCGTAGTCTTCATCAGTAAGCTCTACGGGTTCTGCATCTAGAAGGAGGACGTCAAAGAGCCATTTCTCAAGAGGGTCATTATTCTCATATCTAATAGGTACGGAAAGATGTATCTCTTTGAACTCTCTCTTTTCTTTAGCCTTTTTTAAAAACTTGACTGAGAAACCTCTCCCAGCTCCTTCATATCCATGAATTGTTGAGGAATAAATAACCTTTGGTTTGTTGAGGTATTTATGCAAGATTGGAACGTGGATTCCAGCGGCTTCGTCGATCACATAAACATCGGCATTCATCTTGTATCCTTGTGTGGGTGGATAATACCTTAGCCCAATGCCTTTAGCGTATATTTCTCTTATAAGGCCGTTTTCTTCTATTACTTTGGGTTTGTAGCCTAACTTTTGAAGGCTTTTTTTGGCAAAGCGGAAGAGGCTTTGAACGTTTTCAAGTTCTGGTGCAGTGATGACTATTCTAACTCTTCTCTTTTTTGCCATAGCAGCCAATCCGATGGATCCTATTCCCACACTGACACTTTTTCCTCTCCCTCTATCAGCGGTTAGCACTACCATCCCATCTTTTTCTATAAGCTCTTCAAGGGTCTTGAGAACCTCAACTTGTCCGTTTGTAAGACAGAGGTTGTAAAGTTCCTTTGGGAATTTTATATCCTCGGGAACTTCTACTTTTTCTCGTTCAGGAAGTTTTGCTTGCTTTTTTTCATTTTTTGGCCCTTTTAGAATTTTTTGAGTTTCCGCGTTAATTATATAAATTCCCTCATGTTCTTCAAATTTCCTGATCAGTCTTCTGTTAAACCTTTTCTTCACATCGTCGATGGTATAAGGTGGCGTTACAAGGCTTTTGTGAAATCCTGTCCACATGTTTTTCCACTTTTCAAAGGGATTGGCAAGAACGAATATTAATCCGCCCCCTCGAATAGTTTCAATAATCCTACCCAGATCGTTGGGTGAAAAGTCATAACTCAGATCAAGAACAAGGAGATCGTAAGTTCTTCCCAAAATATCTCGAGTGTGTTTGAAAGTTACAGATGTCACATTTATGTTATCTCCAGCCAAAATGTCAAAATGCTTTCTAAATTCTTCATACCTCATTCTCCCGAAGGTTTCTTGTCCAAGAGCATCAGTGGCATATAAAACTTCAACTCGGCTTTCACCTTCGTCTCTGAGTTTTCTTTCCACGAGTTCATCGAGAATAGAGGATATTATCTTGGCAGAAGCCCCACCAAGAATTCCAGCCAAAGTGGCCTTTTTCATAGTTTCTCCAGTAAGAATTATCATTCTTCTGTGAAAGTTCTCTAAAGCTTCTCCAAGGGCACTTTCAGTGAGTTTTAATATGGAGTCTTTAATTCCCTCGCTTTTTGCATATTCTCTTATTTCTTTGTCAAATCTCACTCTCACGGTCATTTTCTCATCCCCAGAATGAAAAAGGGAATGATGTTTAAAAATCTATACTTCATTATGATATTAATTTAAACGCTAAACTTTTATATGAAAAGCATATATCTATTACGGTGATTCTATGAAAAAACTGAACGCAAGAGACTTGAGCAATTTTAAACTCGTTGGTGGATTGGATGTATATAAAAAGAAGGTTGTATTTACAGTGAGCGAGATAAATCTAGAAAAAGATGACTATTTCTCCAAAATATACCTCTACGATGGGAGAAAAGTAAAGCAGTTTACTTCCGGTCCCAAGGACTTAAATCCTTGTTTTTCACCTGATGGAAGTCTCATAGCTTTCACTTCAAAGCGGGACAAAGAGAACAAAGAGGCCGAACTCTATATCATTCCAACAGATGGAGGGGAAGCTAAACTTCTCACTAAATTCAAACTAGGGATAAGGGAATATGAATTTTCACCTGATGGAAAAACGCTTGCTGTAATTACTCCAGTCGAACTTGAGAGAAAGAAAAAATCTGAGGATGTGCATATCTTAAAAGAAATTCCCTTTTGGTTTAATGGGGTGGGATGGGTATACGGTAAACGGAATCATATTTACCTTGTGAATACAGAAAGTGGTAGAAAAAGAAAGTTAACAAAGGGAACTCTAAACATCCACACTTTAAAATGGAGTGAGGATGGCAATAAAATTTACTTTGTAGCCCAAGAAGATAGGGAGAAGAAACCAATGATAACTGATCTTTTTGTAATTGACCTTAAAACAAAGAGAATAGAAAAACTCACTGACTCAAAGTGGCGTATTGGTGATGTCATCCCACTTGAAGATGGAACCTTTATTCTCAGGATGAGCACTCTTGAAAGGGGAATAGCAACTAACACACATATTTATCACTTTAATCCAGAAACTAAAGAAATTACAAAGCTCACAGCTAAACTAGATCGATCTGCATACAATTCACTAAACTGTGATGTTAGAGGGCCTTCAAGAGATACTATCGTTTATAAAGAAGGATGGATTTATTATATAGCCACTGATGGTCCAAGGGCAAACCTATTCCGCGTTAATCTTGGAGGAGAGATAGAACGTGTTGTTGGTGGAAACAGAAGCGTAGAAACCTTTGGTGTTGGAGATTACATTGTCTTCAATGCTCAAGATGCAATTACCCCAACTGAGCTATATATTGTCAAAGATGGGAAAGAGAAGAGGATTACAGCTTTTAATGATTGGATCACAGAGTACAAGCTCTCAAAACCAGAATATTTTAAGGTTAAAGTTTCTGATGGCATGGAAATTGATGCATGGATAATGAAACCTGTGGAGTTTAAGGAAGGGAAGAAGTATCCTGCTGTCCTTGAGATTCACGGAGGACCAAAAACGGCCTATGGTTACTCTTTCATGCATGAGTTTCATGTCCTGTCCTCTAAGGGATTTGTAGTAATTTTTTCTAACCCCAGAGGAAGCGATGGTTATGGGGAAGAATTTGCCGATATAAGAGAGCATTATGGAGAAAGAGACTACCAGGATCTCATGGAAGTTATGGATGAGGCCTTGAAAAGATTTGATTTCATTGATGAAGAAAGAATAGGTGTTACCGGAGGTTCTTACGGAGGCTTTATGACAAACTGGATAGTGGGCCACACGAAGAGATTTAAAGCTGCGGTAACTCAAAGGTCGATATCAAACTGGACAAGCTTCTTTGGGACGACTGACATAGGATATTACTTTACTCCTGATCAGATAGGTGGGGATCCATGGAGCAATTTTGAAGGCTACTGGGAAAAGAGCCCCTTAAAATACGCGCCAAACGTTGAAACACCGCTCCTTATAATTCACTCTATGGAGGACTATCGCTGCTGGTTGCCAGAAGCATTGCAGTTATTCATAGCCCTAAAATATCTTGGAAAAGAAGTTCAATTGGCAGTATTTCCAGGAGAGAATCATGATTTGTCAAGAAAAGGAAAGCCGAAGCATAGAGTAAAGAGGCTCGAGTTGATTGTAGGGTGGATGGAGAGATGGCTTAAGAGATAAGTTTTTATCCTGCTTTTTGAATATTTTTTACCCTCAAATGAATAGGATAATCATGAGGGTGATCGCGAAAATGAGCGGACCGAGGAGGAAGAGGGCTATCGCGCTCTCCTCGCTGGGTTTTTCTGGTCCGATTCTCTGGACGAGCCACAAACCAATGGGAAAGCCCGTGATGAAGCCAAGAAACCAGCCACGAGGCTCACCAAGGTGCCACTTGAGGTAGTTCATCACCCCCATTGCGGTGAACAGGAGAAAAACGCCCAGCGATGCCTTCACTATACTTTTCTGTCGCCCGATCAAAATGAAAAATCCGGCCCACGCGAGGATAAATAAAAAGCCCAGTATGAACTCCATGAGCATGGCTGTGCACCCTAGGTTTTCTGGTTTGGAATGATTAAAAAATTAACTCAACCCAAAAACCCCCTCAACCCAGCGGCTTCGACGATTAATCCCTCATCGAACTCTCCACTTAATATCCTTGTGGTTATTGCCTCGTGTTCTTCCATAGGCTCTACTCCAAACTCCTTTTGAAGATCAGCAATAGGTTTTAAGAACTTGAACTTCTCGGCTGCCCCTGGGTTGAAATACATCAGAGCAAAGCTAAGATCTCTGTAAAGGCCTTTATAGTGGGCGCTGATTTTGTCTAACTCACTTTCACTTAAAGCACTTAGTCCTAAGAGCTCTGGTGGAACACCGAGGGAATAAAGGGATGCAGTGAATTTTATAGCTCTCGGTAGGGCCATGCCATTAACTTCCCTTGAGTATCCAAAGAGCCCTATGTGGAGCTTCCTTCTTCTCCTTGAGGGTACATATTTTGCTACTCCTCTTATAAGTGGAGCTAGGGGTCTGAGTTCTTTGGAGTATTTTTCCTCGTACTTCTCTAAAATTGTAAAGATTTCCTCATCTATTGGTTCTGCACTCTTTCGCTTAGACTCGTTAACACGTTCAATGGCCTTAATAACTTCTTTTGGCTGGTGATCGTATTTAAATGAACTCTGAATAGTAAAAGTTTGGACACTTGAATACTCTTCCAAGACTTCTTCAACATTATTGGGGGTAAAATGGCCCCTAAATGGTACTCCGCCTACACCTATTATTGGATATATGGTAATACCAATTTCTTCTTCAAGTTCCTGAAGTTTGAACAGTGCATACTTATCATAGACAACGGCACTTATCAAGCCGTAGTTCATTGCAGGGTCACTTCTTGCAAGAAAGACTCGCTGATATTCAAACTGTTTTCCCGTTAAGTATTCTTCTAAGATTTCATGTGCATTTAATATGGCTTCTTTTGTCTCAAAAAGGGGTATAACACTTATTTCTTCCGGGTAGAATTTTCCAATCCATTCATAGATTTTTACATCATAGACTCGTTTGTACTGTTTCCCTATTATGTATTTTTTGTAGAGCTCATAAACTCTTTCTATTTCCTCTGATGAAGTTGTCATTGGGAGTATAACTTCGAATATTGGAGCAACCTCCTCATTATAGAAGATCTTGGCATAGTCTGCAGAGCGAGGTATACTTTCGAGAGTTTCAAATAAAAGTTTAGCTTCGGCCTTTTCTACGCTGGGATTTGGGACACGGGGAGTTATTCTAAAATCTTTGCCTAGTTTCTTCTTTTTAAAGAATTCTCCATATTTTTCTAGTAGTTTTTTTACTACAAACTCGTCTACCTCTTTTCCTTCAAAGTCCCACATTTGTTCTTGCACTTCAAGTACACTAAAAGCGTAAAACGCTTCCAAAACTTCGTCCTCTCCTCCAAGAGAACTTTCATGTGCAAAAAATGGTATGAATACGTTGTCAGGATGTTGAGTACTCATCGTCCTTGGTATCATTTTGCCCACCAAATCGAGAGAGAATGTAAAAATTTTAAGTTTTTTGATTGATTTGTTGTATATATGACA
The DNA here is from genome assembly GCF_023746595.1 of Thermococcus argininiproducens. Taxonomy (NCBI): domain Archaea; kingdom Methanobacteriati; phylum Methanobacteriota; class Thermococci; order Thermococcales; family Thermococcaceae; genus Thermococcus; species Thermococcus argininiproducens. Next base: position 1,392,411 of record NZ_CP080572.1, read on the forward strand.
GAAAATTTCAAAATATTCTTGTTCACTTTGCATAACATTTTAATTCTTTAAAAACAATCTTTGCTGGTGGTTATTATGAAAATACTGGAACATATTAATAGGTTTCCTCAAAGATATGGTCCAGAATGGGGAAGTGGAGGGATATTTGGGCTGAGATATTACAACGATGTTCTCTATTTTACAGTGGCATTTGAGGCCCAGGCCCACTTCATAAGGGAAGACTCAAAAAGAATCTATGAGTTCGAACTTGTTGGAGAAAAACCAACATCCGGTGGAGATACGTACAATGCAGTTGAGACAGTGGATGAATTTATTTATTTTGGAGGCTGGGTTCATGCTCCAGCAATCTATGAAGGGAAAAATGAGAAGTCCACTATAAGTTTTGTAAACAAATACTCTCATGTTCATGAATATGATACTGAAAATGATGAAATAAGACTCCTATGGAAAGAGTCAATTCACCATAATACTGACTGGGCTGGAGAGGTCAGTGACATAATTTATGACCCGTATGAAGACAAACTCCTCATAGCAAGAGAGGATGGCCATGCAAATCTCGGCATATATGAACTCGATAGGAAAAGCGGAAAAATGGAACTTTTGAATGAAAACCCAAGCCTCAAGGGAGCGCTTGTTCATGATACTGTCTTCTTTGGGGTAGGCAAAAATTTCAATTGGGGCATGATGGAGGTTCATGTCTTTGACCTTATTACAAGAAAGTGGGAGCGGTTCCCAGTAGGTCAGACCTCAGTGGATGGAAACTCATTTGTACGACCTAACCTTGGAGATATGGAAAGCGCATATAACAGAGTATTTGCCTTTGTTAGAGGCGGAATGTTCGTTGGAAATCCAGTTAATGAAGAAGAAATGGTTTTTGTGAGGCTCTTTGATTTTCCAAATTTCTATGCTCCTATGAGAACTAATGCACTAACAATAGGTGGGGGCATTCTAGTAGCCTATAATGCACATCATGATGCGGTGTATAAACCTATGAATGAAGAAGGAAGAATCATGGCAGAGTTCACCAATAGTATAAACGCTCCCTCTCTACTTCTCTATATAACTCCACCAATGGTCAAAATCGTTGGTATCTTTGGAGCAAGAATAACAAGCATTGAAAAGGCCTTTGGAGAGATATTACTTGGGACAAATACAACTCCAAATACTGGTGCATTAGAGGCTACTCCATTTGATACTGGAAACAAAGATATTGTGATTCTAGACGAAGCGATAATACAGAGTGCTCCTCCGGCATTAAGTATTTCCATTGAAATGGCTTCTCTTGCAAAAGCAGAGCAACTTTTTGGGGCAAGTGCATTTGGAGGAATACCTCTTGATGGATATAAAAACCCGAGGATGATAATAAATGCGAGTAAAGACAATAGATTGACAGTATATGAGTATGATCTTTCCCTTCCAGTGGGAAGGGCTTATGAGGAAGTCATTGGTATTGAAGAAGGGAGGAACGTCATTGATCTATCTGCTTTTAGTGGCATTGTTTCATTTAAACTCAAAAAACCGGACTTTGCAGGAAAAATAAAAATAGAACTTCTTTGATTCATTTAATTTTTTAAATGGATCAGGTTCCTATTGTGTTCTTCCAGCTTAGACTATTCTCAATCAGCTCTTCTTTAGTAGTTTTCCTCTCGCTGATGATTATTGGTTCAAAGATTCTGAGCATTTCTAGAAGTTCTTCTTGAGGAAGTTTGTTTTCCTCGAAGATTATGTAACCCCTTTTCGTATACCCGTTTAGAAATACTCTGTATACTGCTGGGTTTAGTAGGAGTTGGTATTGAGTTTTCCTAGCCTCGGTGGGCGTGATGTTATTGAGTTTAAAATCTATCCTTTTCATCTCTATCACCCAAAATAATTCTTTATGTCTATGTAGGTCTTTTTGTATAGTTCGCTTCTTTTCATTTGTTCTATAAATTCCTTGGTTCTTACGTATTTATCTTTTTTATATTCCCATTCCGGATGTAGAGCCTTCCATTCTTCCCACGTATAGCTGAATTGGGCTTGGATTTTGTCCCTATATAGTTCAGGAATCACATTAAATGTGCAGAATGGCACTATTCTTCCATCTGGTAGTGCATAATGAATCACGCATCTCTCCACTCTTTCAATATCATAATTGTACTCGTCCATGAAGTGCATCATGCCAAGGAACAGAGTTCTGTTGTGGAATTCTCCCAGGGCTTCATAGGTTCCATGGGTGAAGGCATGTCTCATAATTTTAAGTACATCAAAGCTTTTTGGAGCATAGTCCTCATCATAGAAACTCTTAAACTTTAGAAAGATTTCTGCTCCAAGCTTTAGCTTTTGAAGTCTTCCTAGTGAGTTCCATTCTTTAATTTCTTCTACTCTCTCTTCTAAGAATTCTACGAACCCCTCAACATCAAGGAACCTGGAGATGGGGATTACTCTGTTCTCGTCAAGGAAAATGTAAGTAGCAGCCCCACATCCAAAGTGGGAGGTCATGTAGTATTTTCTACCTGCAAAAGCCTCAAAGAATCTTGCAATGTGGCCAGCTATAGGAATCGGATACCAATCCTCTTTTGCTATAGCTCCATTTGTTTGCTCATCTATTTTTTGTATTGCCCCAGGAATTGTGATTCTAAAGCGCTGTCTCTCCCTTCTTGGGACTCTTCCAACAAGGGAAATTGGTTGGAAGTTTACACCCCTGACTATGTCAAGATGGTTAAGACCAAAGTTTATAATAGCTCCAAGCTCGTGGTCATTTACGTTCCTTATCGTAGTGGGTACCAGAACTATTCCAGGCCCTTCAGCTTTTCTTACATTCTCGAAAATCAATGGAATTTCCCAGTGGTTCTTCCAATTGGTTTGAGGACTCATTCCATCATAGCTTAGATAGAGGGTATTTACACCTGCTTCTCGGAGATTTTTCACAAGTCCAGGGTCAAAGGCAAGTTTTATTCCATCCGTGTTCAATTGAATGTGGTCATAACCTTCTTCTTTTGCTATTTTGACAATCTCGATAATATCATCCCTAAGCGTTGGCTCTCCTCCCGTGAACTGAACTGCATTAGCCCCAACAGGCTCTTCCATCTTTGCATTACGGAGCATTATTCTAATCTGCTCTAGAGTAGGCTCGTAAATTGGTTGTCCTTCTTTGGCGTAGAAAAAGCAATACCAACAGGATAAATTGCACCGATTGGTCAAAACAATGTTAAGAAGGTTTGTATGGGAGTAATGTCTTGGACATAAACCACAATCAAAAGGACAATTAACACCTGTGTTCTCAACATTATACGTCTTTATTTTAAACTCAAATTTCCACTCTTCAAAGCGTTTGTACATCTCAGCATCTTCATAATAAACATCAGTAATCATACCCTCAGAACACTTCTTTGTTATCCAAATTTTTCCATCTTTTTCCCAGACAACAGCAGGGACAATGTCACGTGTTTCTGGACAAATAGACCATGTTTTATGGGGCAGAGACCCACCATAATGCTTACTGGCTTTGCTAAGGAGTTTGTAGAACTCTTCATCACTGATTTCAGGATATTCGATAATGTCTTGGGGGTGCTTGCTTGATTCTTCAAATTCTTTTTCTCCGCTTGGCACCACCCCAGATGCTTCTTCCATATTCTTCACCTCTAAGAGTTTTTACAAACATGGAGTATAAAAACTTTTGCGTAAATATGAAGATTTACTTTCATAGGTGTACCAAAAGAGTTGAAAGGAATGTGAATCTCATTGGTAAAATGTTCACTCATGGCTTTGATGTGATGATTCATTGAAAAGTATTAAAAATACAGTCGTGTCACATAAGCTGGTGGTGAAAATGCCTGCAAGAGAAATGAGAATGGAAATGTTCCTCAAGGCCTTGATGCGGAGAGACTATGCTAAGGCTAAGTCTCATATTGATAAGCTCGAGAAAATAGTAGGTGACGATGAATGGGGAAGAGGGTATAGTAGGGCTATAAATGGGTTTCTTTCAGCTTTAAAAGACACCGATTCAGATGCATTGATAGTCCAGCTTATTCGAGAGCCCAATAATGAAAAGGCCCAAGAGCTTCTCGAACATTTTGAAAGTATTCTCCAGCATGAATTTAGAGATGATTACGAGAAAGGATACTATACTGCTTGGAAAGAGCTTTTGACAGCTTATCTTTCTCAAGAAAGGTTGGGTGTTAAAAGTGGCAAAAAAGCATGAAGCAATGAAGAAGTTGGAAGAACGAGTAAAAACTTGCAGAAAGTGCCCTTTAGGAGAACTTAGAACAAACGCTGTCCCAGGTTCTGGAAGCTATGAGTCGAAGATAATGTTTATTGGAGAAGGACCGGGATACTGGGAAGACCAGAAAGGCTTACCCTTTGTGGGAAGGGCAGGGAAGGTATTAGATGAACTTTTAGAAAGTATTGGCCTAACGAGAGATGAGGTGTATATCACAAACATCATAAAATGTAGGCCTCCAAATAATCGGGATCCAACAGAAGAAGAGATAAAAACATGCTCTCCATATCTGGATATGCAGATCGATCTACTTCGACCAAAAATCATAGTGCCATTGGGTAGGCATTCGATGTCATATATTCTCAAGAAATTTGGGTTTGAGCCAGAGCCGATAAGTAAGATTCACGGGAAGACCTTTGAAGCAAGGACACTTTTTGGCAAAATTGTCATAATGCCAATTTATCATCCTGCTGTTGCTCTTTATAGACCCCAACTTAGAGAGGAATTAGAAAGGGATTTTAAAAAGCTTCGAACTCTTCTGGATGATTTGCTTTAACTTTGTTAAACCCTTTCTGAAGCTTCTTTTATAGTTCTTTTAGTCTCTCCAAATAATATTTAGAGGTTGTTCTAAAATCATACAAAAATCTTGGGAAAATGTTTTTATGGAAAGAGAGCTGTATTGTATAATGTTAAACACAGCTTATCACATATAAACTACAAAGAACAGGAACCTACAATATTGTTCATAGAAGGAATTTCGAAAGATAGCAGTGCACTCCCTAAAAATTTCGGTAATTATCAAATATACAACAAAATCTCCAAAAAATTTATAAGATACTCGAAGAACTCGGAGTCGCAAAATGTTGTTGATGGAGGTGTTTATGGGATGGCGGACTTCGGAATCTTGTCTTTGCTGCCACCTTTGGTAGCTATTATATTGGCTATCTGGTCAAAAAGAGTATTATTCGCTTTGTTTGCAGGTGTTTGGATTGGTGGAGTCATGGCATCTGGATGGAACCCAGTAACCGGCACAATTCAAACATGGACTTGGATAATTGAGAATGTGACAGACAGTTGGAATGCAACGATTTTAGTCTTTGACTTTCTGATTGGTGCCGGAGTTGGACTAATTTATAAATCAGGAGGAGCCCATGCAGTTGCAAGAAGTTTAACAAAGAGGGTGAAAAACAGTAAAGGTGCCTCGGTGCTTGGATGGCTTTTGGGAATTCTTGTTTTCTTCGATGACTATACCAACACTATCATAGTTGGTAACACTATGAGACCAATAACAGACAGGGCAAGAGTCTCAAGAGAAATGCTTGCTTATATCGATGATTCAACTGCAGCGCCAGTGGCCGGATTAGCATTAGTTTCTACGTGGATCGGATATGAGATTGGACTGATTGGTGAATCATTTGACAGCCTTGGAATCACCCTTGGTTCCTATGCTGCTTGGCTTTCAAGTGTTCCTTATAGGTTCTATTCAATCTTGGCTATAATACTAGTGTTCCTAGTTGCTTATACTCACAGACACTACGGCCCAATGCTCCATGCTGAGTATAGGGCAAGGACAACTGGAAAAGTCATGCGTGATGGAGCTAAACCATTAATGACAACTGAAGTGGATCTTGGAATGCCAAAAGAAACTGGAGATGTTTGGAACTTTATCCTACCGATCCTTAGCCTCGTGTTTATAACTCTCTATGGAATGTGGTACACTGGTGGTGGAGGAGCAACTTACGCAGAGGAAGGTCTAATGGGAGTACTTTCGAACTCTGATGCTGCCACTGCCTTGCTATGGGGTTCATTTAGTATGGTCTTGGTTGGAATGACAATAATTCTTGCAAGAAAACAAATGACAGTTGAAGAAGTTGAAACCGCAATTGTCCAAGGTATGAAACAAATGATGTTGGCAACTGCAATTTTAGTGCTTGCATGGAGTATCAAAAGTGCTACAACCGCTGTTGGAACCGCTGATTATGTAGTAAACCTAGCTACAAGCGCAAACATCCCAGCAGGAATAGTCCCACTTATAGTATTCCTAGTAGCAATGTTTATATCATTTACAACAGGAACTTCTTGGGGAACTTTCGGTATTCTCATGCCAATTGCAATTCCTTTGGCATATCAAATTACAGGCGGACAAATTGGTCCAGTTCTCTATGCCTCAATAGGTGCAGTTTTTGCTGGTGGTATCTTTGGTGACCACTGTTCACCAATAAGTGATACCACAATTATGAGTTCAATGTTCTCAGGAAGTGACCACATAGATCACGTAAATACCCAGATCCCATACGCCGTAACAGCTGCGGGAAGTGGAGTAATCCTCTACCTCCTCTTTGCAATAGGTGTCCACAGCTGGCCAATCTTGCTACCAATAGGCTTTGTACTCTTGGTTGCTGCTTGGTATGTACTCAGTGAATGGTATGGCAAAAAGTATGGCATACCACATGGAAAAGTGCCAGTATATACTGTTGAAGACTGAACTGTCTATTCTTTTCCCTTTTTAAACTTTATGAGGTGAAAGCATGGAGATTCTCATATTAGGTGCTGGAGATGTTGGTAGGTTAATTGCTTTTGATCTTAGTAAGGATTATGAGGTTTTTATAGGAGACATAAACGAAAAACGATTAAAATTAGCTGAAGAGTTTGGGACTACTCTCCAGCTTGATGCATCAAAGCTTGACCAACTGGTAGAAACAATGAGAAGATTTGATTTTGTTATAGGAGCCTTACCAGGAAGACTTGGGTTCACTACGCTAAAAGCAGCTATAAAAGCCAAAAAAGATATGGTTGACGTCTCGTTTATGCCAGAAGATCCACTGAGGCTGGATGAAGATGCTAAAAAAGTAGGGGTAAGCATAGCTGTGGATGCAGGATTTGCCCCTGGATTGAGCAATATTTTAATGGGACGCATAGCCTCCCAACTTGGAAAACTGGATAAAGGAGTAATAAATGTTGGTGGATTGCCAAAAAATCCCAAGCCGCCTCTTTATTACAAGGTGGTTTTCTCACCATATGACTTAATAGAGGAGTACACACGACCTGCTAGGATTATAAAAGGCGGACGTCTTGTGACAGTAGACCCTTTAGAAGAAATTAAAGAAGTTAAGATCGGGAATTTTGAGTTTGAAAGTTTTATTAATGATGGATTGAGAACCCTTTTAACAACAATTGAAGCAGACAACCTCTATGAGAATACTTTAAGGTGGAAGGGGCACTTGGAAAAGATAAAAGTGCTGAAAGAATTAGGTTTCTTCAGAAAAGAGAACCTAGACTTTACAATGAAAGTAATTTTGCCATTAATGAAGTTTGAAAGTGAGGATTTCTCAATAATGGAAGTCTACGGAAGAAGTGGAGACCAAGAAATCAAGTACTTCATGTATGATGAGGCTCGAGAAGGCTTTAGTTCAATGGCAAGGAGCACTGGATACATAACAGCGATAACAGCACGAATAATGCTAAAATACGAATTTGAGGCTGGAATTATCCCACCTGAGCTCTTTGGGATGGAAGAGGAACTATTTAAGTATATAGTAAAAGAAGTCAGAAAGAGAAATATAACACTGGAGGAGTATCATAAAGGCTTGTAGAATGGCGAATTGAGACAAGTAACTCCCCCATCCCCTTTCCAAAACTCTGAAACACCAATAAGGATTGGTTTGAACCCTTCTCTTTTCAATTTTTCTTCAGTTTTTGGATATCCTGCTGGCATCAGTACTTTTTTCTCTCCTAAGTATAGCATGTTATTAGCATAGAGCTCATCTTCTGGAATTTGTATGAGTTTGAATCCCTTAAAGTAGCTCACGTCAACAACCTGAGGTGAGATTGCAACGATTTTGTTTCCCAAATAGGCCACTCCTGACAACAAATGAAAGATTTTATTTATTGGGACTTTTATAACTTTCACATGAGAGAAATATCTGGCAAACTGCTCTATTCCCTCTTTATTTGTCCTTTGGGACTCTCCAATGAAGACTACCCCCTGGTCTGTTACTAGAATATCACCTCCTTCAAGAGTTCCTGGCGGTTGGATCTCCTTAATCTTAAACCCCTCCTTCAATAAAAGTTCTTTAACCGTTCTCTCTTCTCCTCTTCTGCTGGGCTCTCCAAATCTAACTATAATGGCCCTCTTTGAAGAAGCCCCTATTATTGAGGTATCCTGGACAAAGACACTATCGGGGTGGGGGTTTAATGGCTCAAGCTCAACTACATCAACCCCGTTTTCTCTGAGAACTTTTACATATTCCCTGTGTTGCTTCTGGGCTAGTTTGACATCTATTGTATCATGCTGGGGATTTGTTGAGACACAATTCTTATAACTCTCTCCTGGAGGCCTAACTATAACCTTATCAAATAATCTGTCCATTTAAAGCACCATATTTCAATACAAGCCTTATACTAAAATAGTTTGCTTATGGGTTATGAAAAGAACACAACTACACCACTTGGGCTCACATTTAAAAGTCTTTTATGTAATTTTTCAGTGGAGGGTCTAAAATGCTGATAAAAGTCTTTGTTCCAGCACATATCACGGCATTCTTCATTCCAAAGTTTCATGAGGATCCATTGTTAGCGGGCTCTTTAGGTGCGGGGATTAATTTGAATAAAGGCACAAATGTCTTTGTAAATATAGATGAAAAAGGCCTTGAGAGACGAGTGCAAATAGCTTTTGATGGAGAGCCTGTTAAAAAAGATGACGCAATAATAAGTTATTCCGTCGCAAATGAAATGATCCCCAGTGAATTCGTTGGAGAAGTTGAGATCTGGCAATATTTTGACTTTCCAAATGGTCATGGCTTTGGAAACAGCGCAGGTGGAGCCTTGGGAACGGCATTATCACTAGCATATGCATTTAAAGAGAAGACCTTCCTTCAAGCTGCTCAAATAGCCCATAAATATGAAGTACAATATAAGGGTGGATTGGGAGATGTTATAGCTCAGATCCATGGTGGGGTAGAGATAAGAGTGAAAGCTGGTGCTCCTGGGATAGGTGTAGTGGACAACATCCTTTTTGAGGGATATAAAGTACTCGCTGTTCCATTAGGGAAATTATCTACCAGAGAGATTCTCGATAGTGAAGTCGTCGAGCTAATAAAAAAAGAGGGAGCAGTAGCATTAGAAGAAGTTTTAAAACAGCCGAGGGTTGAAATTTTAATGAACGTTGCCAGAAGATTCGCAGAAAGAACAGGTCTATTGACAGGAGACATGCTAGATATTGCTAAAGAGCTGGATAAGTGTTTGACTTTGCCTTCTTCAATGGTGATGTTGGGCAAAAGCCTTTTTGCCTTCCTAAAAGAGAATGAGATTGAAAAAACAAAGACCATGCTTGAAGAGCTTTCCATTGAAAATTATTATATCAGTGATATTTATAATCAAAAGCCTAAAGTAGAAAGATGGATGGAGGGAAGCTTATGAACATTCTTTATTTTACTCTCGCTATTGTGTCTCTATTTCTTGCAATATTCTTAAATAAAAGCGGACAAAGAGGAATTGGACTTATGGCCTCTGGATTTGCGGGAGGATTTGCTTTTTTGGTAGTTTTTGAGGGTAGCAGATACCCACTTTCATTAGTATTTATTAGCGGTTTCATAGCGACAGTGTTTTTTGAGTACATACGATTTAGACCGAGGTTTGGAGAAGATTAACCTTTTTATTTTTTAATGTAATAATGCACTATTGGTGGTGCGAATGCTTTACAAAGAGTTGGCTGAGTTATATAAAAGACTTGAAAAAACTACACTTAAAACTCTCAAAACAAAGTTTGTGTCTGATTTTCTAAAATCTGTTACAAAGCCTGAGCTTCTTGAGATAGTCCCTTATATGATCCTTGGAAAAGTCTTTCCGGATTGGGATGAGAGAGAGCTAGGCGTTGGTGAGAAGCTTTTAATAAAAGCCGTGTCTATGGCAACAGGGATTAAGAGTGAGGAGATGGAGAATTCCATAAAAGACACCGGAGATCTTGGGGAGAGTATTGCCTTGGCCTTAAGTAAAAGAAAACAAAAAAGCTTCTTTTCTCAGCCCCTTACTTTGGAGAGAGTCTACAATACACTTGTCAAAGTTGCAGAAGCCTCAGGAGCAGGAAGTCAAGACCGAAAGCTCAAGTATCTTGCTAATCTCTTTATGGATGCCTCTCCAGAGGAAGGAAAATATCTTGCGAGAACCATTCTTGGGACAATGAGAACTGGAGTTGCGGAAGGTCTTTTGAGAGATGCTCTGGCTGATGCGTTTAAAGTAAAAGTTGAACTTGTGGAAAGGGCGTACATGCTTACGAGTGATTTTGGATTTGTGGCAAAAGTTGCAAAGCTTGAGGGCAACGAAGGGTTAGCTAAAGTAGAAATACAAGTAGGTAAGCCCATAAGGCCCATGCTGGCCCAAATGGCTGCAAATGTTAGAGAGGCCTTAATTGAGATGGGTGGTGAGGCTGAGTTTGAAATCAAATATGATGGGGCTAGAGTGCAGGTTCACAAAGACGGAGATAATGTAGTCATCTATTCAAGACGTCTTGAAAACGTTACCAAATCGATTCCGGAAGTTGTTGAAAGAGTAAAAAAGACTCTGAAAGCTAGGAAGGCTATAGTAGAAGGAGAACTTGTTGCCGTTGGAGAAGGAGGGCGGCCCAAACCCTTCCAGTATGTGCTTAGAAGATTCAGGAGAAAGTACAATATAGAAGAAATGATAGAGAAAATCCCACTTGAACTTAACCTCTTTGACGTCCTCTATGTAGATGGCAAAAACATGATAGATGTCCAATTTATGGAACGTAGAAAGGTTCTTGAGAAGATTGTAAATTCAAATGAATGGATAAAACCCGCAGAGAATCTCATAACAAAGAATCCAGAAGAGGCAGAAGAGTTTTATCACAAAGCCTTAGAGTTGGGCCATGAAGGCCTTATGGCCAAGAGACTAGACTCGGTTTATGAACCTGGTAACAGGGGCAAGAAATGGCTTAAGCTCAAGCCTACGATGGAAAACTTGGATCTGGTTATACTTGGAGCAGAATGGGGAGAGGGTAGGAGGAGTGGAGTACTCAGTTCGTTCCTTCTTGGAGCTTATGATCCCGTAAGGGGCGACTTTGTACCAGTGGGTAAGGTAGGAAGTGGGTTCACTGATGAAGATTTAATAGAATTTACGAAAATGCTTAAGCCCCTTATAAAGAAAGAACATGGCAAGGAAGTGGAATTGGAACCTAAGGTAGTTATAGAAGTAGCCTATCAAGAGATACAGAAGAGTCCTAAATACGAAAGCGGTTTTGCGCTTAGGTTCCCACGATATATTTCTCTGAGAGAAGATAAAGGGCCAGAAGATGCAGATACTATCCAGAGAGTAGCTGAGTTATATCAGTTCCAAGAGAGGATGAAAGGAGGTAAATGATAAATTCCCCACTTTCCTTTTTAAAGTGGTTGACCTTTCTCATCGTCAAGCAATGCTATGGAAGAATTGAATATAGTGGTGCTCACTAAAAGGGAGTTTAATAAAGGAGTGTTTCACTGCATTGGAATACAAGCGTAAAGTTTTTAAACTCATTTTGGGGATACGTATCTGGACAGACGGAGTGGGCCGGTAGCTCAGCCTGGGATGAGCGCCGCCTTGGCAAGGCGGAGGCCCCGGGTTCAAATCCCGGCCGGTCCACCACAACTTTTCGGGCGGGCCCGTGGTCTAGACTGGTTATGACGCCACCCTGACGAGGTGGAGGTCCGGGGTTCGAATCCCCGCGGGCCCACCAATTCTATGATAACCATCAAAAACAGCTTCTTTCAGTAATGTCAATTCTAACATCCTTACTCTGTCTTCTAACTCTCTTATTCTGTCTTCAATATTTCTCGAATTATTATTAAGTTGTACAACTTCTTGTACAACTCGGGTGTCCCCATCCTAGTCCTGAACTCAATTTCAACTTCCTTACCAATTAGCCACTCGAACTCCCTAGGTAATCTTAAAACAGGGTATCTAAATCCATCTTTACTTTTACTACTGCCAATCTTTCTTCTTTTCATGGTAATCACCATTAGAAGATCTAATTGTCATAATAATATCGTCTATGTTATTTATATCTCCCATATTGGCATACCCAAAAGTTATTAAAGTTTTGTTTAAGGCTCTACTTGCTTTTTCAATTAGGTTAAGGTACGTTTTTCTAGCACCACCTTTGTAATAAATAACAATATCAAAACCATTTAGGACCTCAATAACTTGTGACATTAGTTGATTAGCTTTTTCTTCAGTTAGTAGTTCATCGTAAGGTTTCAAAATTTTTTCAGAATGTACTAATCCATATTTTGCACTTAATATGTAAAAAGGATAGGTTAACTGCTTGGATTTTTTATATAGGTATCTAATCCTAGAAGATTTATACAGTTTCCATGCAGGACTTGGAATGTTCTCTTTTTTTGAACCACATGCTGTAATAACTACGATTTTTTGAGGGTTCATGGTATTCACTTCCATTCAAACTTATAATACTGGCAACGTTTTTTGTTTTTTCTTTTCGTAGATATATCGCAGAACTAGTTTATAAGGGGGTTTATTTTTAAGAATACTCTTAACATATTCCTCATAGGATCCCTCTTCCATTTTTTCTCTTATTTTTTGAATTTCTCTTTGATATATCCAAGCATTGTGAATTGCTCGTAGGGTGAATTTTTCTTTTAATCCTTTGATGCCATATTCTTTACAAATAGGACAAGTGTATTTGTTAAATATTTCTATTTCTTCGGGAGAGAGATTCCGATATCTCTTACTTTTTTGTTTTCCTGTGATGTATCGATCTCCAATGCCGGGTAATTGGATTGCTCCAAATGCTGCTTTTGATCTCCATGAAGAACTATCAACTGAATCTGCTCCAGCTAGAAACATTAAATGCATTGTTAAAGAGCTTCCAACTCCAAAAACATGAATTTTTCTTTCTGGGATAATTCCCTTTATTGCCATAATTACATCAATAATCTTGTAAAGACCTCCTTTTACACCCTTTGTGTTTCTAGCTAGCGGGACTAAACTACCCACACCGTAAATATCAAACTCTCCTATTTTTTCAAGTTGACTAATATACCATTTTAATGACGACTTATCATATCCGTGAATCACAGGTACCAAAACTGGATTCCTCGTACCCTTTGTTTCTACCATTATTTTTACATTTTCTAGACTTTTTTCTTGTCTTTTTCTAACTATTGTTTTTGGTAGAGTTGGAAAAATTGGATGGTCTAAAGTTACTGCAAAATTTGGTTTAAGGCGTTCATAAAATTCTACAAGCTCTATTGGGGAGAGAGGAACTTCGTTATGCTTCATAAACAGAAACCCGCCAGAATCTATAGTTATGTAACCCTTAAACTCTAGGTATCTATGGATTTTATATTTTTCCATTTTTTCTCTAATTTTAGGCTTTTTTAAGATTTCATAAGCATTTAACATTATTCCCTCAACATCGAAATACTTCCAAGGTTCTGGAACACCATTGGCTGTTTGTGTCAACCAAAGAAATGGAAGATTAAGTTTCATTGAGTATCACCCTCTTTATTGCCCTCTTAAGATATTGCCTCAAATACTCCTGAGCTTCTGGATGTGCAACTCCATACATGTCCCAAGCAAATCTTCCATGAGTGCTGACAATCTTTTTCACAAGGTTCTTTGGAGGAAGAATTTTTACTTTAACTCCTGAGATTTTAGATGCTAATTCTATCATTCTGCAATGAGTATGATCATCCTTTTTCGTTAGACTTGAAGAATACGTCCTAACAAATGCTATTCTTACTTTGTAGATATCTTTGGTCTTTTTTAAATACTGTGCTACATTTTTAGCAATAATTTCAATGCTTTTATCCAAGTATTCTTTTTCATAAGATAATCCGTGACGTTTAACCCACCACTCAAATAATCCTGGCACGTCGTACCATTCATCATCCCAGTTGTATCCGTCTCCTTTTTTTCCATAGAAATCTTCAGGGATAAGACCAAATGGCTCAGATATTGTGACTAAGTGAATATAATTCCTATATTCTGAGAATTCTTTCAATGTTTCAAATAATGCCTTATATGATCGGGATTCCCAAAATGGCTTTATTGTAGAGCAAGGATAAAGTAATAAGATCTTTTTGGATGAATTTGGATAGTAGTGGTTTCCTACAATCTTAAACCAATTTTTAATCCTTTCACTCGTTAATAAAAGATTATAAACTTCTCTAGGTGTATATGCACATAATTCTGGAAGTATCTGTACGTTCTTTCCCTTCTTTTTAGAAAGTGTAAGATAAAGCTCTTCTTTCTTTGTACTTTGTCGTGATTTCATTAAAATCCCTCCTATCTTATCCATAATTTGAATAATGGATTTTCCGTTGACTCCTTGGTTAATATCTCATCATACAAAACTTGAGCACATCCCTCCTTTATTGTGCATTTTTCATGTGCTAGCAAGGCCGGTAATGGTAACCCATGTCCAGGCAATATCCAAAATGTCAAAGCATTTAACAAATCAGTAAATTCTCTCTTGTTGATTTTATTGTCTAATTGGGCTATATCCACTCTAAGAATCGAAGAAAATGCGTCCTTTTGATAAAAGAAGGAGTATATATGGATTCCTTTCTGATAGTATTTTCTATACATATCATCTGTATTGATTTTATCTTGTACAAACGGCTCAGTATATAAAGGACCATAAAAATTATTCTGTGTTCTATATTGTTTGAAAAGACTCCCTACGAGATATAAGTCATTATGAAAAATGCTTAAATTTGTGTCAAATATCTTTTCTAAGTAATAAACAAACTGTCTGTCTCGTATTCTTTTCATGCATCCTACTAAAATATGTCCATGTATTATCCCGTTTTTTATAGCATCTACTCTGACTTCTGTGTAATGACTTGGATCTAAATATGGATTTTCACTCATTACCGGAGGATCCACTATAGGCCCATCTAAAAATATGTACGAACTCTCGGGGGTTTTAGAGACAAATTTGTCAATTTCATCGGTTTCTAACCCCAACATAAGATACGAAGCGTATTTCTTTGCTTGAGATTCATCAATAGCTTCTATTGTTTCAATTGTTGCGAAATATTTGATCGTGGGTTTTTTCGATAGATAATCTTCAAAGTATATTGTGACTGAACTCAGAGGAACATACCATTTACCTCCTAATCCTCCGACAACTTGAAAACTACCATCTATCCCTGTAGCCATAGATAACCTTGGAGGCGAAAATTCTTTTTCTATTGAGAAGACCAAGTCTTGCTGAGCAAGAAGTTTCTTGGAGTTTTCATCTAACTTGTCAAATAACCTTTTACTTTCGGAACTTAACTCTTTGGCTCTTTGGATTAATTGAACTAGTATCTCGCCCTCAGTTAATCTAAATTCTAATTGCTTCTTTTTTTCTAATATTTGTTTATAAAGCTCTTCCATTTTCATCACTCAAACGGCTTTGATTTTAGATATATGGTACAATAACTTTCTTTTCTAGTATCAACCTCATCAAGATTTTTTCTATTTCCTTTTCATCATATTTACCTAGTTTTTCTTTAAGCAATCCAAGAAACCTCGTTAGCTCTACTGGTGCAGGATTTTGTTTTTTAGCTTCTATATATGTGATAAATATTTCCAGCTCTTCATCGGATAAGTGTCTTTTTATAATCTCTCTCGCTTTAGTTACTAAACTATCCTCCTTCTTGAATAGCATACAAAGTCTTTTGTAATCCTCTGTTTCGAATGCTTTATCGAATTCATTTTTAATATATTCAAATTCTGTTTCTAATTCTATAGAGCTTTCGTTCAATTTTTTGATAGTCTCAATCAAATCCAAAATTAGACTTTGTCTTGGCAGTATGTATTTGTCAAAAATTTGTTTGTGAATGTTCTGATATAAATCGTTCATTTTAGAGTTAATTTCAATTATATTCTTTTTCTCCGACTCTAAAGCTTTAACATAGTCATTAAGCTTCTGCAAAATTATAGTAAGAATTTCCTTTCTCGTTGGGACATTCTCAATCTTGTATTTCAAATCCCTAATTATATCCTCTCGAATATTTGAGGTATCGCTCTTCTCTAATTCACGTGTTTTTATTTCAATACGGGCCACGAAGTCACTAACAAATTTTTCAATTTCTTGACAAGTCTTGAGCTTTTCAACTATAGTATTTTTTCTTGCAATAGTAGAACTCTTTAACTCTTCTATTTTTTGTTCTAGCGTGAATATGCCCTTAAGGGCATTATCGATTAATTTCGTTAGTTCTATGAGTTCATGGATATTTAATTGATATTTCCACTGATTGATATCAACTTCCAAGTCATCGAGTGAGATATATTCTTCTCTGGAAGGCTTAATCTTTAAGGATGATACTGTAGGCAGATATTCGCTTAAGAACTCGAAATATGTGTTTGAAATCCGTTTTTTAGTTTGATTGGATAACCTATTTAAATCTAGGGCTTGCTCTAATACCTTGTTTATTGTCGTGTTTATATTTTCTATCTTCTCAAATGCTACTGGTCGGTTTATCTCATAACTGGCTGGATTATTATAAAGCAGCTTATACAATGCTTGAGCATCTAATGGTGATTTTATGCCATACATAAATTGCCCAATTAATTCATAAAGTTTATAGAGTTTATAATTATAGAACAACCTATCACTAGCTCCGCTCCACTTATAGTAGAATGGGAATTTACTTTTGGCATCATGCTTTTTTATGACTAATGAATTCCATAGATCTTCGATTTGATTTTCATATGTTTCTTTATCATATTCAAAATCATACAACGTTTTGGTATTAATACAGAGGTATTGTAAAGCGGTTATTTCCTTTAAATTCACAGCAACAGGCTTTTCAAATACATATTCATTTACATTACTTTGGAGTTTCTCTTGAAGGGTCTTGCCTTCTTCTAGAATTCTTTCTAGCTGACTTGATAGTTTTTTGAACTTCTCTCTGGTCTTGATCAAATATTCTTTATAAATTCCTCTTCTTTTGTGACTATCGTCCTCATATAACTTGAGAAGCTCATTTATAACTTTTAAATACACCATTGCTATCATATGTTCATCTTCTCTACTAATCCTAGAGAGCTTTTCACTGGCACTCTTCAAAAATATTGAGGTTAATGTCTCGAAAAATGAGGGCAAGTGTTTAGCTCTGTACCCTCTTTCTTTGCCATCAACAAAATAACCCAATTTACGAATAAGCTCATCATCTTTTTCTTTAAGTTTTTTAAGATACTCCTGTAATTCAGCATATTTTTTTTCTAACTCCCCTACGGATAATAATCGTACAAAACCATGATCTTCACAATCTGTAAGTAATCCTTTTTCTTTCATTATTTCAATGACAAAATCTAATGTCGATGGCTCTGGAGAAATAAAGTACTCCTTCAATAATTCAATACTAATTTTGTTTGTTTCTGATCCTCTATTGTATCTTTCTATAAATGATTCGATAATTTTCTCTACAGGAGTCTTGAGGATAACTTTATATAAATTATTCCTTTCCTTTAGTAAATATCCGTTCTCTGCTAATATTTCTGCTCTTTTCTTCAATTCCTTTTCACTTTCTATGTCATCTCCTAATAAGATGCCTTTTTGACCATAGAAATACCATTCCTTAATGTAGTTATTTGCAAATTCTAAAACTTCCTCTGAGGTAACACATTTCTTTATGGCATCAGGGAACACTAAGAAGTATCTTAGACCACTTATAAGTTCTTTTTCGGAGTAGATCTTAGATTTTTTCTCATGCTCAATTTTCAGTTGTCTTTGTAGGGGACGTATAACAATCATTTTTTCTTCCAGCATCTTGAAAATACGCTCTTTGTCAATTCTGAACTCTTTTCGCAATGTATCTAGTATGTTAAGGAACTTTAGTATGTCTATTCTAATCTCTTCATCATAACCCATTCCCTTATTGAATACGTCCAAGAATTTTTCTTGAATATTCCAAAGACTTCCAAATCCTCCGTACTCTAGTAAAAGGCCAACACTTGCTAACTGAAGGCGAACAAGTTGATTTGGGAGAGGGATATAGAAAGGAATTGCAAAATATTCATCATATAGCTTATCAAGTTTCTTCTGAGCAGATTGTTGGATATTGCCATAATAGGCGATAACAACGATATGAGGAATAAAACCTTTTTCTCTCCGTAGTTTGCGTAGATAAAGTTCTAAGCTTTCAATGTGATCCTCTGTGACATTTGCAGTAACTGTGCTAAAAACGACTTTTATTGGTATTTTCCTATTTGCATATTTAACGCTAAACTTTGTAGCTTTTATACTAATATTATTAAAAGACGATGAGCCATATATCGGAATTGCTTCTTCAAGTCTAAAGTCATCTCTTATAAACAAACTAAATATCCCTCTAAACAAAAATTCAGGATTTGACTCCTGTAGGGATTTCCTCCAGATTTTAAATCTAAGATCTCTATCCTTCACAAATTCGAGATACATGAGATCTGGAGAGAAATACAAAGCACTTATTAGTGTTGGAGAAACCAAATAGTAGCCCTCGTGTTTTTCCCCTCTGCCTTTTTCTATTAACTTCTCACGAATAGCTTTTGAGATAACAGTGTAGATCTCATCTAATTCTCCAGAATCATTTATTTTGAAAACTTCAGCTAAATACAATAAATTCTCATCTTTCGGCCAGAAAAAAGCAAGTTTTCCATGTTCATCTATTAGAACTAGTTTTTCAATTAGATACTCAACAAATTCTTCATTATTTAGTGATAATGATGTTTTTAATCTACTTAACATGTGAGATCCGGTCAATAAATCATTAAGTACCGATAATAATACTCTTTTTAAATCCTCGTAGTTCGCTGATATTTTAACTACCTCATGAACAAATTTTTTGGTTGATAATAGCGTTCCTAGAGGGTGATTAAGACTAAACATGTCGTTTAATATAGTGAGGTAATACTTTACTGCCTCTTTTTGATAGCTTAGTTGCTGAGATACTTCATCTATGTTTACTGCTCCAAATGTTGTTATAAAAAACTCGAAAGTTTGTTTGACCCCAATTATATTCTCATTTCTTAAGCTGTCAATTTCTTGATAGATGGAACTTAACGTTGTAGTATTAATTAAATCAACCTCTGCACCAGCAATAACAACCGAAAGCCTCCTCAATATTTCAACAAAGTCACAATATCCTAAGGATTTGATGTACTTTTTATTTTCGGACTCTACTGTGTTTAAAGTGATTACCTTTTCAATGGCCTGCTGAAGAGCTCTAGTATTCCCAATTGTGCTATAAACAAGAGGGTTCAATAAGCTAGGGGGAGTAAACAATTTAGTGTGCAAATCATCTTCTGTAACCCACATATATTTTAGAAGTTCTCTAATGAATTCATATCTTTCTTCTATTGTCAATGGCATTAGTTTGATTGTTTCAATTCTTGCCAATACCCTTCCAAGTATGTCTCCGGCATATGCTTTTATTTTTGCATATGCTGGGGGTGTCAATGATAAAATTAAATGTAGTAGACTTGTATGAGAAAATTCTTCTTTGAACATCTCAGTGACATTACCATTCAGGATATTTGTTAGACCTTGTAAAACATAATCCCTGAGAATTTTATCATCCGCAGTGAGAACAAATGTCTCAAATTCATCCAAAAATAATATGATTGGCCTATTCTTTGATTTAATACGAGATACTTTTTTTAAAATTTCTAAACTTTTTGAAACAAAATGTTTCACCGAAGAATAGCTCCTTTCTCCGGGTAAAGGCTCTCCGATTAGTTCTCTGATTTTATTGCCGTGTTTGTCTCTTAGAGCTAATAATAGGGCGGCCAATAGATTATACCCTGCATCATGTTGATCTTGAGGGAGTATTTCCTTTTTATCTATTCTCCTTGCAAAGTTAATAAACACATCAGTCTGTACATCAAATACATAAACATCTTCTCGATCCTTTAGATATCTATTGTACAAAGTAGTCTTGCCTTCACCCCATTCTCCTATTAAGAATAAAACCAATGGTTGATATTGCCTTTTTTTTGCGATTTCTAATAAGCTTTCAACTTTAGTTGCAACCTTTCTACGACTTTTAATACTCCCAAATTCAATTCCTTTCCCAGTTTCACTAGGAAGCCTCGTGTAAATAGGTAACAACATTTCTTTCATATTTACCTCCCCCAGATTCATTTAGACTTAAACAATGTGTATAACCCATCCATTACGTTAGTTTTGCCCATCTTATGTTCAATACTCCTTCTTCCAACTTCAACTAAGACAGGATAACCAAGAGGATTCATTTGTCCGACCACTATGGCCTTCCCGCGTTCTAGTGTTGTTAATCGATTCTCCAAACTTTTAGGAAGCCCTCCACTTATTTTTCGGATGTATGTGGCATCATCCGGAGACACTCTATGAATGATATAAGTGTTCAACATTGAGACAACAACTGGATCGACGAAAGCAGGTCTTTGTGATACTAATCCTAAACATATCCCAAATTTTCTTCCTTGGGTAGCTATTAAGGATAAATAATCCCTAGTTAAAGTCGCATGAACAGGATAGTTGCTTGTATTAGGAATATAATTCTGGCATTCTTCAATAATAAACAGTAAATATCTATCTTCACCCCTATTTTTGTACTCAGTGAACTTGTTGTACAATAGCCTCGAGAGATAAGCTATGACTAGTTGTTTTTCCAAAGGTGAAACTCCTGGTGCTCCTTCTGCCGAAAAATCAAAAATTACCAAGGAAGGTTCTTTAGTTATTTGTTCTATAAATTCCACATTAATCTGCGGAGATTTAGTTACGAGCTTGTCCCTTTCAATTACATCTGATTTAAATTTCTCTAATGCGGAAGCGATTGCTCTTCTAGTAGACGAATGAATCGGTGCATCTCTTCCAGTAGAAAGTTCGTCTAACTTATATTTGAGATTTTCAAAGTTCTCAGTGAACAAATTTGTAAATGAATCATATTCGAGTTCCTTTAATGCCAATTCTAATCCTGCCACTTGTAATTCATTTATTTCTTTTCCTGCGGTTTTATAAGAAATTATAAACTCAGCTAATTCTCTTGTATTAAAAACATCTAGATCAATAGTTATCCCTTTTGTAAACGGCCTTCCAAGGGCCTTTGATTTTCGGAATACCATTCGGTAAATATTTCTAAATTTTCCTATCCCTATGAGACCAGAATCTAAAAAGTGCTCATGATAATCTAAATAATCCCCATTAGCATCAATAACAATGGTGGGTAATGCTAAATATGTAGTTGACGAATCTGGGAGAACATACGGAATTTTAGATAAGAGCTCTAGAAGATATCCTAATCCATATGATTTGCCAGAACCTGTTACTCCAAAGATGCCCAAATGCATAGTTATATTCTCAATGTTTAGCGGTAACGCAATTTGTTTATATCCAATTATATTACCATACCAGATATAGCCACTTTCTCCTCTTTCAATTCCAAATATCTTTTTCTCATATCCTTCCCCATCGTTGATCATGTAAACTTTATCACCTGGTTCAGGAGGGTACCTGACATCTCTTAACCCTGAGTTGCCTAATGTCCCTAGTAAAGACACTTCAGATAATACGTAAGACCTGCCAACATCTCCAATGGCATCCAAAGGAATGCCTTTTTTTCGAGCTTCACTCCAAGGATCTCCTTCTCTGTAAAATTCATTTACTGGTTTTATCGAGTCTATTCTACCTAAATATTCTATTTTTCGTCTTTTAGAACTTATAACCACTAACATACCTTCAAAAACCCTTTCTTCACCTTCTTGGGTAAGTTGGATTTTTGCAGTTGATGTTGTAGAACCACTCAGAACAAATCCAATACGAAGGTGAGAAACATTGTTTTCACTCATTTTATTTACACACTCCTGTTTTCTCTTATCGAGTATTAATTGTGGATATTGTTGTATAAAAATCTATCGTTAATGAGTTTTAATAGTCGTTACATTATGTCATGGTGCAATAAATGACACATCATTACATTATAATTTTGTATTATGCCATCTGCTTTATTAATTCCGTAGAATTACATATCTAAGCTACGAAAAAAGAAAAATTGGAGAAATCTTGATACCGCAACTCTAAGTATTCAGTCCGTTTGACTCTATTGCTTATTATTCTTCTGCATTCTCTTTAATCGGCTTAGCAATTATTATATGCCTTAAGGTTCTTCACAGGTTCTCTTTGATCAGAGAGCAGAGTGTCAATTACTAGATCAATTTCGTCGTTTCTATTGTACAATGAAGCTTTACCCAACACTATTTCAAGAGGCTTAACTTTTTTCTTGTTCTGGACAAATATGTTCCTAGATTTGTCCTTTTTATGAACTTTCTTAACACATTTTGGACATCCTAAGTATTTGTTATGCTCAAATTTGTGTACAATTCCTTTATCTTACTATTAATGGTCTTTAAAAACTCAACAAACCTTAGATCGAGCCGTTTATACCAAACAACATCAATTCTTTGGATATAAACATCTCACCTATCTTCGTATTCTTAACGGTTCCAGCATCCATTCCTCGGCCATTTCAAAGCCTAAGGCTCTACCTAAAGTCTTAATTTTTCCTTAAGTTCTCGTTCATAATTCTTGGCTACCATAATCTAAAACTCCCTATATCCTCTTTTGTGGTTTCTTCTTTGTCTTTTCCGACGCTTTAGTTTTCCACCAAGGATCACGATATGGACTCCATATTTTTCCTTTGCTTGGTCTACCCATTTGGGGAGATCCTCGACTTCCGCAACCTCTAAGATCACAAAAATAAGATCATCAATGAATCTACCCAGCTCTCCCCTATATCTTTTAATTTGTTCTTCTAACCTCGTCAAACTTCCTCTCTTTGTTGGAACTTTTAACTCCAGTCCCACTTCGTGGCCATCAAGTTCGATTAGTATATCGATTCTATTTCGTTTAAACTGTTGTTCCTTCTCAATTCTTGCCCTATTTTTAAAATATCCTTCCAAATACCTCACTAGTTGTTCTCTAAAATCGTATTCAGGGCTTCTCTCCTTGACTGGTATTTTAGTACTTCTATTCCTTGCTTCTAAAATTTTTTTGACTACATCTTCTTTTTTCTCGTAGTTTTTATATTTCTATTCTCACTCTTTAAATCTTTCTTGAATTTTTCTAATTCATCAATAGATCCTTATATCTAATTCCACATCTTTCGGCTTCATCTATGATCTCGTTTAAACCTAAGATTATTGGCATAGTATTTCACCTACTCATATTTGGTTAGTGTTCTTAGTGGGTTCAGCATCTCAGGCCCAACAACAAAACGGAAAGGATATCTTTGGCGAATCTCATATAATTGCTCCATTGAAAATCTAGACAAAATCTTCTTTTTTATCTCAAACTCTTTTTGCCTGTATTTCTCATCTTCCTTAGAGGTTCGAGATAAGCTGGAGGCTCCAAAACCCCAAAACATATACCTCCCCTCATAATTTCTAGGGAATTCCTCCTAAAATAATTTTCGCTGAGCTTTTACATTTCACCTGCCTTTTCGTCCTAATTTCTGTCTAACATTGACCTCACAAAAATTCATTTGTTACTGAACTATTCCCTTCCATTCATATCGTTATTTATTTCTATCGTATTTGGTTTATAATGGATTTTTTCCCAATAGACTTCTCTTTTTTCAACTACTTCTCTAACTTGTTTCTCTCTACTTGTTAGACTTCCAGATTTCCCTGTTTTTACTTCAACAAAAACAATCCTCTTCATCTCTCCATCGCTTAGTCCATCAAAGACTACAAAATCAACAGGCGTTCCAATAAATCTTGCATCTTTGGGGTTATACTTAAAATCTGGAAAGTAGGGAATTAAGTGTTCCGTAACTTGTCCCATTATAACCGCCTTGCTCTTTTTGATTGCGTCTTCTCTAATCCTCTTCTCCTCCTCTTGTTTCCATCTTTGCAATTCTGCCTCGTATTTTTTCCTAATCCCATCTTCCAGAACTTGTTTTTGAGTTTCTAATTCTTTGCTCTTCCAGTATTCAAAAAGCTCTCGTGCTCTACTCTCTATTTGTCCTTTTAGTTCAGAGTACTTGTACCACAATATAAATACTAAAACCATCAAGATTCCAATTATAATCCACATAATTTCAGGCATTCTATGTTCCTCCTGATAGTATCATTAAGTTGTCATTATTATCTCTGAAATTTTCACAAAGATTACCCCATATCCCTCATTATATCCCAAATTTCTCCAGTTATCAATTTTCTCTACTATCCTACCAACTGCCTTTACATTTCTATCGTTGGGGTTCATAAACATACTCAGGTAAAGATTAGTAAACGGTTTGCTGACTTCTATCATGTTTGCTATATCGTTGTTGGCTATTTTCAATTCTATATTACCATTCTTAGCTTGTCCGAAAAATAAAACGATCCAATCTCCGTAAATTTCCATTGAAAATTCTCCTTTATAGTCTACAAATGCCCATATGTCAATAGGAGTAGGAGCAACCCCATATCCCCATGCTGGAACTTTTCCATCTAATGTAATTTTTCCAGTAATTTTACTTGGGCTGTAGTACCCATTTTCAATCATTTCCGCTGTAAACACTCTTCCATTTTTCCGTTTAAATGTTACTTTCACTATTCCAACACCCTTTGATAGATACATTGTCTCCACACCTTCAAAATAATCTGCAATTTCGGGTAGCGTATTGGATGTTGTGATACTTATTTTAATACATTCTACACAGGTCACATCTCCAATCTTTATTGTACCTAATGCTTCAACTTTGTAAACCATATTACCAAAATCTCCACTCCTACGACTCCATGTACTTCCATCAGTTATATACCTTGGAACGTAAAAAAATGATCCCCAAAAATGAGCCTGATTTCCGATAGTCCCCCCTCTAAATCGCACAATATTTCCCTCTATCTTGTACATAAGGAAACTATTACGAAAATATCCCTTTCCAGAACTTTGATACAATGTAAAAGTCGGACTTTCAGCTACTTTGTGTTGAGCGACTAGTTCAATAATTCCATCTAATCTACTATAATAATCACTAGTTTTGTATTTAATATAGTACCCGGGTTTACTTGGAAAGTAATCAAGTATATCAAAGACTTGTTCCTCTGCAATTACTAACTGACTAGAAATAATTAGAAAGATCATAGAAAACAAATATGCTTTTTTCAATTCCATCCCTCCTTTAATTCAAGAATAAATTCAACAGCTTTCTCAAAATATGACTGGCCATTATAGTAATCTCCTTCAATAAACTTATCCAATGCAGTTTCTAAATTACTGCAGGCTGTAAGATAACTTTCCATATCATTTGCTAATTCGCTTGATAATATACTCATTGTGCCTATTCTCCTTATATCCTCTGAGAGATTGGCATATTGTTTCCCCCTTTCAAAGTATTCCTTAGCTTGTATGAAATTTTCCCTTGCTTTTTGGAAATATTCCGTCGCATTTCTGACAAAGTTTTTCGCTTTTTCGAATTCTCCATTTTCTGTTAAATGTAATGCATCATTAAGATACAATGTTCCAGCCATCATTAAGGACATTCCGGATTTAAAGTATGTATATCCATTAATAGTAGCATTATGCATTTCTCTAATATTCTTTAAACTCCGTAACTCTTCTTCTTTTTCTAACAATGTTTTATTCATTGCACTTATCACTGTGTTTTTCTCATCTATAACTTTCTTCAACTCATTAATTTCCGTTTCGAGCTCACTTATTTGGAACGTTAAGTTTTTCTTCTCTTCTTCAAGTTTTTGCACTTGTTCTAGAAGAGACTCCACTTGAGATTGCAGTTCTGTATTTGTCTCGGTTTTTGTTTCAGTCTTGGTCTCTGTAAAGGTCTTTGTCACTGCTGTTGGAGATGTAGTGTTCGTACATCCACTTATAATAACTATTGCACTTACAAAAAACAAAATAGAAATAATCCCAAGAATCTTTTTTATTTCCTTCATCTTCCTCCCTCATTTCATTATATCTTGGCTTTAATTTACAATAATAATTAAACAATATTCGAAATTCAAATATAAAACTCTTTCTCAAGTTCAAAATACAATCTTATTAAATCAAATTGTTATATCTTAATACTTTTAATTTATTGATAAAACTTACTTATCAAAGGTTAGTCGAAGTTGTTGGAGAACTAAATCAGAGATTAACTAAAATAACTCTAGTTATAAGAGATACCTCACAAAACAGAAGGGTAATAAGAGAGCTAAAAAATAATTCATTCGATATTGAAGTGCGTTCATCTCGTAATCTCCATTCTAAAATAACAATAAACTATAAGGGTCCTTCTATAGAATCTTCAGCAAATTTGCTTATAACAAGTTTGAAAAGAAACTATGAAATCGGTACATACTATCCAAATACTCCTGAGGAACTCCTCCTAGCAGTGGAAGAACTAGTTTCAATCTCCAAACCATTGAAGATAGTTTAAAGTGTGGCCCGCCCGTAACGACCGCTCTCATTGAAGCCATAAGGCACTCTCAAGCGGCTTAACCCAGGCGGGCCAGAATAGTGTACTCGGCCAGGGTTTCCCACGGTCATTGTGCTCCGTAACGCGGAAGGCCCTTCCGTGGGGACCTCGCTATGGCCGAGCTGTTGCCCCTGCATCGCCCCCACCTTCATTAATTGGGTGGGTCCTCGCGCAGGGGCATTATAAATTAGGTATTTCCTTTATAAATCATTATCTATTAATTCGGAGTACCAATTGGAGAAGTTCATTTAGGTCTTCTACATAGTAATCTGCACCTTCTATTCTGCCAAACCTCATAACTTGGACAACTTGCACTCCTGCTTTTTGTGCCGCTAGAATATCCGATAGGGAATCTCCAACCACAAGGGCTTCTGTGGGAAGAGTGTTTAATGCTTTAAGAGCTTTGTTTATGAGATATGGGTTTGGTTTAGCACCATCAAGATACCTGTAATCTTTACCAAAGATAACGTTGAATTGATCTTTTATATTAAAAAGCTCCAATACAAATTCTGTACACTCTTGAGAAGCATTGCTAACAGCTGCAAGCTTTAAACCAAGTTGTTTGAATTCTTTTAATGTTCCGATATCAGGAAAGGCCTTTATTAATCCTCTTTCTGCTGCCCATTTTCTATATTTAAGCTTGGCTTTATCTATAGCTTTCCAGAATTCAACGTGATTTACTCCAAGCTTCTCTACCCAACTTCTTGGAAGTTCTCCTTTTACCATCTTCCTGTAAGTTTCAAAATTAATCTCAATCCCAAGTTTTTTTATTTCCTTCTCTCCCCAGTTTTTGAACCAATCCCTTCCATTGTATCCTTCATAGTAAACCAAGGTTTCGTCCACATCAAATATTAGTCCTTTTATCATCTTCATCACTCTTCCATGGGAAATTTAGATTTTAAAAGTGAAATAAGGATATTCAAACTTATCCGACATCCACTGATAATGAGAACGACGTTCTTGTGTTTGAACCTCTTGAGATCTTTTAAGTATCCTGCAATGGAGAGAGCGGCTGCGCCCTCCACCACCATATGATGCCTTTCTAACATTAGTAGTATAGCGGTTGTGATTTCTTTTTCACTTACTAAAATGAAATCATCCACATATTTTTTACAAAGATCAAAGGTTATTGAGTTTTTCTCGATTCCTCCAGCAGTCCCATCTGCCAGTGTTGGTTTTGATACCATTTGGAGAATCTTTCCTGCTTTTATCGAATGGTACATAACGGCAGAATTTTCTGGTTGAACTCCGATTATCTTTATATTGGGGTTTAAACTCTTTAAGTAACCTGCTATCCCCGATATAAGTCCTCCGCCCCCAACGGGTATGAGAACTGCATCAATCTCTTTTAACTCCCTTTCAAGTTCAATTCCTATAGTTCCTTGTCCTCCGATAATTTTGGGATCGTTATATGGAGGTATGTATATCATCCCATTATTCTCGGCAAATTCTCGTGCAAACTTCTCAGTTTCAACAATATCCTTTCCATAAAATTTGAGTTCCACGTTGTAGTGCTCTATATCCTTGATTTTTGCAGGAGAGGCATTTTCGGGTAGGAAAACAATTCCATTGAGACCAAGCTCGCTAGTGGCATAAGCAAATGCAACTCCATGATTGCCGCTGGATGCAGTAATTATTTTTTTCCTCTTTTCTTCTTCACTTAAAGAAAGCAGTTTGTTGAGTACACCGCGAATTTTGAACGAACCAGTCACTTGAAAGTTCTCTAGCTTTAAATAGACATTAGCATCTCCTTTCTGACTTAAAAAAGGTGAATATTCTAGAGGCGTCTCTCTTATGTATTTTCTAATTCGTTTCTCTGCTTCGGTAACCTCTTTAACCACATCGATCATTGAACCTCTCCCTCGAGTGAGGTTAAAAATTCCCTTAAGCGTTTCAATCCTTCTTTCATAACCTCAGTGGGGTTTCCATATCCTATGCGAAGATGGTTTTCTATGCCGAAGCATGAGCCTGGAACGAGAAATGTACTCTTTTCTTTCATGAGTTTTATGGCAAGTTCTTCTGATGGAATATCGAGGTTATATTTTAGAAATGCAACGGTGCCAGCTTTTGGCGGAACCCAGTCAATTAATGGCTCTTCTCGAATCCAATTCTCAAGAATCCTGAAGTTTGTGTGAAGTATTTTCAAGTTGCGCTCATATATTTTCTTTGCGTTTTTAACTGCAAGTGTAGCGAGCTTCTCTATGAGTATGCTTATGCTTATGGTAGTGTAATCTCTATGAAGGACTAATTCTCTAGCAACATCTTCGTTAGAAGTGGCTATCCACCCAAGGCGCAGGCCTGTTAGGGACAGAGACTTTGAGAAAGAGCTCGTTGCTATTCCCCTATCTGAAATGTCAACTATCGATGGAACGTAGTCATGAGGATTTATATAAAGGCCTCTATATGATTCGTCGTTCAAGACATATGCATTTGCATCCTCAGCAATTTCGCTGATTTCTCTTAGCATTTTTTCATCCAACAGGGCTCCAGTTGGATTGTTAGGGCTATTTATTACTATGAGCTTTGTCTTTTTGTCCACCAACTCATTTAGCTCGTCAAGGTTGGGCCTCCATCCATCCTCTTCATAAAGGTGCCAGAGTTTTACATTGGCACCAAAAGATTCGGGCACACTGTAGAGCTGCTGATATGTAGGGAAGATTGAGATGACAGTATCTCCTGGTTCAACCAAGCTGTAAAAGATCTGAAAGTTAGCATCTATGGCTCCATGAGTTGGGAAAACATTTTCTGCACTTACATGCTTATAAAAACTTGCTAATCCTTCCTTTAATTCTGGAAGTCCCTCAACATACCCATAAGTGAGCCTTAGGTTTTTAATTTCTTCTAAAAAATCTTCTTCTCCTATGAACTCTAGGAATTCTCCAAGAGTAAAGGGTTTCACACAGGTTTCAGCTATGTTTACCTCTACATTATGTTCATGCTCTCCCATAAATCGTTCAACAAGAAAGGGCTTTACCTTCATGACAAGACCACCTAGTTAACAACCTAATCTAGAATGTATATAAATGTTGCTTGAAGTACATTTCAAAGTCGGTAGCAAAAAGGGAGTAAAATATAGGGAAATAGATAAAACAGAGTTAAACGGGTTCTTCAAAAGAGTTCTTCAAGCTTCACATCAATTTTATCTGGGTTAAATGGTAGGACGTGCCTTGTAGTTTTTGGAGAATAAACTTCTCCTCTCTTTACGAGTTCCATGACTTCTTCTTTACTTGGAGCCTTTCTTATGAAGACATAATCGATTTCACCTTTCTCCATGTCCTCTCCTGCATCTTCCTTAAGTCCATAGTATATGAGTTCTATTTCTCCTTCAACACTCATCTCATCAAGCACTTTACTGACTTTTTTCTGTTCATTAATGGCTCCAGGGATGGAGAACTTCTTTTCTTTACCAATTAGAGCAAATGCTATTTCTCCTCTTTCTGCTTTTTCTTCAGCTTCGGAGTCTTCAATGATTTCTAATCCCTCTTTCTTTAGTCTTTCTAGAACCTTCTCAAGGTCTCCCTTAAAAGCAGGATACCATGTGTAGACTTTAACATCATCACTGAAGTAATCTAGGATTACTGAGGGTGCTTTTTTGGCACCAAGTTTTTGTAAACCTGCCCATCTGTGGTGGCCATCTACTATTAGATACATATCTTCTCCTGGAACTTTGGCCAAAAGCATAGGCTTCCAGAAAACTCCAGAGCCAGTTACACTTTCAATAAACGCCTCAAGCTCTTTTTGGACAAGTTGCTCGTGAGGCTTCATTTTGTCAAGTTCAATAAAAACGTATTCAACTTTTTTTGTTGGAATGTTGTATTTTGGAACTTTTTCGACACCCATCCTTCATACCTCCCCTGAAGTTACACTACTGTAAAACATTTCATGGAATAAAAGCTTTTCTTCTCATATGAAGAGCGTTCTCTCTAGCACACTAGTGAATATGCATAAGTAGCCTTGTCTTTCCCTAAGGTACAGACCTCCCAAGGAAACTGACCTCCTCTCTGCCATGAAGAGCAAGGCTTTCAAAAGAAAAAAGTAAATATTTTTCTTTGTTTTCCATGTTTAAATTTTGAAATAAAAAAGCCAACATTTTTGCGAAAACTTTAAATACTACCGTAATCAAAGCCCAACTGTAGCAGTTGTTTCTATTCTCAAGCTAAGAAAATATTCCTAAGGGGTGTGGGCTTTGGACAAAATTAAAGGCACAACAACAGTAGGCATTGTTTGTAGTGATGGAGTAGTCCTAGCTGCGGACAGGAGGGCTTCATTAGGCAACATGGTTATTTCAAGGGAGGTTACAAAAATTTTCCAAGTAGATGACCATTTAGTCCTAGCAGGAGCAGGCAGTGTAGGTGACATTTTAAGCCTTGTTAGAGTTCTCAGAGCACAAGCAAGGTTATACAAGGCAAAAGTTGGCAAAGAGATGAGCACAAAGGCCTTAGCGACACTAACATCCAACGTTTTGAGTGGCAGAAGGTACTTCCCCTATTTTGGCTGGTTCTTAATTGGTGGATATGATGAAAACCCAAAACTTTATTCGATTGATATGGCTGGGGGGATTACCGAAGATAAGTATGTTTCTGCAGGCTCTGGTATGGAGTTTGCGTATTCTGTTTTAGATAATGAATATAATGAAAAAATTACTCTAAAAAAGGGTGTTAAGCTTGCAATAAAAGCTATAAATACAGCAATAAAAAGAGATGTTTTTACTGGAGATGGGATAATGGTAGTTATTATAAGTAAAGAGGGATACAAAGAGCTTTCTAAGGAAGAAGTGGAGAAAATCCTCAAGAAACTTTAATTCTAAGAGGTGATTACGGTGATAAAAAGAGAAACAAGTGTTGATGAGATCTTAAAGGAGATTAGAGAGATTATAAATCAGATGATTCCACGAGAAGCTAGAATAACTGAAGTTGAATTTGAAGGACCAGAACTTGTTATCTATGTTAAAAACCCTGAGGTTGTAATGCAAGATGGTGAGCTCATAAAAAACCTTGCTAAAGTTTTAAAAAAGAGGATTAGTGTTAGGCCTGACCCAGATGTTCTTTTGGCTCCGGAGAGAGCTGAAGAACTGATCAAGGAGATAGTGCCTTCTGAGGCGGAGATAACCAATATCAGTTTTGATCCTTCTGTTGGGGAAGTCATAATTGAGGCTAAAAAGCCGGGATTAGTTATCGGAAAAAATGGAGAAACCCTTAGAGAGATTACACAAAAAGTTTATTGGGCACCCAAAGTTATTAGAACACCTCCTTTACAGTCTCAGACAATATACTCAATTAGAGGAATACTTCAATCAGAGAGCAAAGATAGAAGGAAATTTTTGAGACAAGTAGGGAAAAACATATACAGAAAGCCAGAACTTAAAAGCGATTGGATAAGAATAACGGGTCTTGGTGGTTTTAGGGAAGTTGGAAGAAGCGCTTTGTTACTTCAAACAAATGAAAGCTTTGTATTAGTAGATTTTGGAGTTAATGTCGCTGAGCTTAATGACCCCAAAAAAGGACTTCCTCATTTTGAGGCCCCAGAATTTACATATGTCCTTAAAGAGGGCCTGCTTGATGCTATAATAATTACTCATGCTCACTTAGACCACTCTGGTTTATTGCCGTATCTATTTAGATATAACCTCTTTGATGGTCCCATTTATGCAACACCCCCAACAAGGGACTTGATGGTTCTCCTTCAGAAAGACTTCATTGAAATTCAGCAAAGTAATGGAGTTGAGCCACTTTACAGAATGAAGGATATTAAGGAAGTCGTCAAGCACACTATAACCCTCGATTATGGAGAAGTTAGAGACATCTCACCGGACCTTAGACTTACCTTACATAATGCTGGTCATATTCTCGGTTCCTCAATAGCTCATCTTCATGTTGGAAATGGACTTCACAACATTGCCGTAACTGGAGATTTCAAATTTGTTCCAACAAAGCTCTTTGAACCAGCGAATGCAAAGTTTCCCAGGCTAGAGACTCTTATCATGGAGTCCACATATGGTGGAAGTAGAGATTACCAAATGCCAAGAGAAGAGGCAGAAAAGCGCCTTATTGAGGTAATTTTGCAAACAATAAAACGCAAAGGAAAAGTTTTAATCCCCGCCATGGCCGTTGGAAGGTCTCAGGAGATCATGATAGCATTGGAGGAATACGCCAGAGTTGGGGGTTTAGATGCTCCAATTTATCTTGATGGAATGATTTGGGAGGCCACGGCAATACATACAGCGTATCCAGAATACTTGAGCAAGAATCTGAGGAATCAGATATTCCATGAAGGTTACAATCCCTTCCTAAACGAGATCTTTAAACCTGTTGCCAATGCTAGTGAAAGAAAAGATATAATAGAGAGTGAGGAGCCTGCTATAATCATAGCATCTTCAGGTATGTTAGTGGGTGGTCCGAGCGTTGAATATTTCAAGAATTTAGCTCCAGATCCAAGGAATTCTCTCATCTTTGTGAGCTATCAGGCAGAAGGCACTCTAGGTAGACAAGTTCAGAGGGGTCTTAGAGAGATACCAATGATTGGAGAGGGTGGAAGAACAGAAGCCATCCAGATAAACATGGAGATCCACACAATAGATGGATTCTCCGGTCACGCAGATAGAAGAGAGTTAATGAGCTATGTTGCAAGGGTAAAACCAAGACCAGAGAGGGTAATTACTGTACACGGAGAACCTCAAAAGTGTTTAGATTTGGCTTCAAGCATTCACAAGAAATTTGGTATCTCAACAAGGGCTCCTAACAATTTGGATGCAATTAGACTCAAGTGATCTTTCCTTAATTTTTTGGTGAGTAAATATGATAAAGTGTCCCAAGTGTGGAAGGGAATATACCTCTCTCCTCCCTCCAAAATGTTCATGTGGAACTCCACTTGAGATTAGATATGACTATTCCAAAGTAAAAATAAATAAATGGAAATCCCGGGAAAAAGGAGTTTGGAAATATAAAGAGCTTCTTCCTCCTGTTGAAAAAGTAATCTCTCTTAAGGAGGGGGGGACACCTTTAGTAAGGGCTAAGCTTGGGGAGAAAGTGGGACTTGAGGTTTTTATTAAGGATGAGACCCGAAACCCTACGGGATCTTTTAGAGATAGGTTAGCAACAGTAGGCGTTTCTTATGGCCTTCCTTGGAGTAACAATGGGTTTATTGTGGCGAGTGATGGAAATGCAGCGGCATCATTGGCAGCGTATGCTGCTAGGGCAAATAAAGAAGCATTTGTCGTTGTCCCTAAAAAGGTAGATCGTGGGAAGCTTATCCAGATGATAGCATTTGGAGCAAAGATTATAAGGTATGGTGACAGCGTGGACGAGTGCATTGAATATGCATCAGAACTCTCCCGATTAAATGGCCTTTATGATATAACTCCTGAAAATAATATAATTGGAGTGGAAGGTCAGAAGACTCTTGCGTTCGAACTCTGGGAGGAAGTTAATCCTACTCATGTCATAGTTCCTACAGGAAGTGGGAGTAATATTTACAGTATATACAAAGGTTTCAAAGAACTTTTAGAGATAGGTGTTATCGAGGAGTTTCCAAAGTTAATTGCAGTACAAACTGAGAACTGTTCCCCAATAGCAGCGGAAATAATAGACATACCAGCAAAGAGGGATTTTACAAAAGCCCTTGGTCTCTATGTAAAGGATCCTATCAACAAAGAACTTGCAATAAATGCTATAAAAGAAAGTAAAGGGACTGCAGTAGTAATAAGAGAAGACGAGCTCGATCTTGGGGAAAGAGTACTTGCCAAAGAGGGCGTTTTTGCAGAGTATTCTTCAGCAGTGGTAATTCCTGCTTTGCTTAAACTTCATGAGGGGGGTTATTTCGAGAAGGATGACAAGATAGCATTAGTTATAACCGGTTCTGGGCTTAAGAGTTACTATGTGGAGGAAAAGGAACGGTTTTCAATAGGTGGCACAAAATTGAATATACTAAAGCTGCTAAGAGAAAAGCCGATGTATGGATACGAAGTCTGGGAGAATCTAGAGAAACCTATAAAGTACCAAGCTGTTTATCAGCATGTAAAAGAACTCGAGAGTCTGGGATTAATAGAAGAAGCTTATAAACGTGGAAGAAGGACATATTACCGACTTACTGAAAAGGGACAAAGACTCCTTGAGAACTTTGAGGAATAATGGAAAGTATTTTAAATGAATCTTTAAACTAAGTTTTAGGTGATAAAGGGTGAATGTTGAAAACAAGATGTCACTCATATTTTATACAATTGGCGCAGTGGCAGGGATTATTAGCGGAGTACTCTCAACTCAGGCTCAAATGGGGTATCTTGCGGGGCTACTAGTATACTTAGTATCACCGAAAATAGTTATGGCTGTTGTTAAGGATCTTCCTGAGGAATTTAAAGATGATAGAATCCTTCTTAGAAAGGGAATGTGGGGATTCTTGTTATTCTGGCTCTACTTCACGTTGTTTAGCTACAATCTAATCATCCAGCCAGAACCGAAGTTTTATTCAAATCAATCACTTCTTTACAACATAACGAAGGGATGATACATGGAAGAGCTAAAAAGACTGGTTGCAAAAGAGGCATTGAAGTTTATTGATGACGACATGATCATTGGTCTAGGTACGGGATCGACCACTGCTTATTTCATTCAAATGCTTGGGAAAAAGCTAATGACAGGAGAACTTGAGGACATTTATGGTATTCCAACCTCTCACCAATCTCGCCTTTTGGCCCTAGAAAGCGGTGTTCCTGTGGTAAGTCTTGATGAGGTTGATGCAATAGATATCGCTGTTGATGGAGCTGATGAAGTTGATCCACACCTTAATCTGATTAAAGGAAGAGGAGCAGCATTAACAATGGAGAAGATCATTGAGTATAGAGCTGGAACTTTCATAGTACTTGTTGATGAGAGCAAACTAGTAGAGTATCTCGGGCAGAGGGTACCGGTGCCAATTGAAGTTATTCCTGCTGCTTGGAGGGCTATTAAAGAAGAGTTAGAAGTATTTAATGCAACAGCAGAACTCAGAATGGGAACTAAGAAGGATGGCCCTATAATTACGGATAATGGGAACTTTATCCTCGATGCAAAGTTTGAAAAGATTGAGGATCCTCTGGACATGGAAATTGAACTCAACAATATTCCTGGGGTTGTGGAAAACGGTATCTTTGCAGATATTGCTGATATTGTTCTGGTTGGCACAAAAGAGGGTGTCAAAAAGTTAGAGAGATGAATTCTTTAAATAACTAAAAAATAAAAGAACTTAACTTTCTATTCTTTCTGCCAAGTTTAGCACAATTCTAAGTGTATTTTGGTCCCTCTCTACCCGGATCCATAAGCGGTTAAATTTTGATAAATCTTTGACGACTTCTGGGTTTTCTGTGAATCTTCTGTAAAAGTACTTCACAAATTCTGTGTGAAATGTGGGGGTGTAATAATCTATGAAATTAGGCAGTTCAAGCTTCCAAGTACTTCTATTTGCATAGCCATATGGAAGATGAACTTTTTTATCAATATCAGAGATATAGAAATCCCTGCTTAGGTTTGGGTAATTTTCGAGAAATAATTCCATTAGATCGTTCGCCATTACTGCCAGGTTTGCTGATGTGAAGTCATAATTTCTATTCTTGAAGTCTTCAGCAAGCATTATTCCAATTATCTTTATTGTGAGGTTTTCGCCACTTTTCTGTATTTCGTACACTGTAGCGTTTGAAATAAGCAGTTTTTCTTCTCTATAAAGGGCCCACTTATTGTAATATGTGCCCAGATCCATGGGGGGCAAATTTTGATCCAAAAGGAAGTATTCGCCATCGATTTTAATTGCTCCTGCTGTATGTTTTGTACTTGAGTTTTCAAAGTTAATTTCAAATGCATATACTGGGGAATAGTCCATTTCTAGGAGTAGAGCTAGCGTTAAGATTGTGTAATCTGTACATATTCCTTTCCCTTTTTTGATAGTCTCATATGGAGTTTGGATTTCTGTTCCTTCTCCCCCTGTAACCCCAATAATAGTCCCGTTTTCAGAAATTTGTATTATTGGAGCTGGGAGGGAGGCTTTGTAGTGGTCATATTCGATGTTATTCTGAAGCCATTCTAGAATGCTCCACGCACTTTCTTGTACAGTTTGCCCCTTTAACTCTATTGCAAGATAGGAGATTTTTGTTAGTTCATTTGAACTTAAGCCACATTTTAGGGCTTCTTTGAATATGTATCTCCAAATACTGGGACAGGTGCTCTCAGGTAAAGGAGTAGTAGTTTCTATAGTAGTTATAGTCGTAGTGATGCTTGTGCTTGTGGTTTCTATAGTGGTTTGTGAGGGTGTAGTGGTGGTAGTGGGGGAGGGGGTTGAGGTTGTTAAAGTCGGCAGCGGCTCTTTTGTCTCACCTTTTGTTCTGGTTGTAAAGTACCATGCACTAAAAGAGAGAAGAATCAATAGTATAAGTAATCCTGCTATGAGTTTTATTTTTGAAGTATCCTTAGACAAAGTGGTTGCCTCCTTTATTGTTCATCTTATAGGGTTAAGTATTCCTTTTATTTAACAATTTTTGTATACTGTATGAAAAAGAAAAATATCCTGTCTTCTTGTCTCTATTGAAATCGCCACATTAAAGGAAGAATAAGTTACAAATTAGAAGTTTTTACGTAAAACACATAGCTATGGGATAGAAACTTAGAAGTTTTTTTCATATTCAAATTTAAAGACCATAATCTTTTTAAAACTAAGGGGATGTATAGAAAAATGAACCCTGCGAAATGCGCGGGGGTTGCCGAGCCTGGTCAAAGGCGGTGGACTCAAGATCCACTCCCGTAGGGGTTCAGGGGTTCAAATCCCCTCCCCCGCACCATTAATATGCTCGAATGCTTTTCTCCTAGGTTTTCAAAATCTCTTGTCACATTTACAATTTTCAAATATTCATGAAATATCTTCAATTTATTGACAGCTTTAAAGAAGTTTTTTTCAAAAATTCGATAACTCTTTCAATATGTCATCGAATTCTAAATTCAAGGTTATATTATTTTGATATTTATCAAATATTTATTGAGTATTAAATATTTTCAAAAATAGTGCCAATATTTAAAAATAACCAAAGTTGAGTACTGACACTATGACAATTAAATATGCAAAAAGAATTAAATACTTAGTAATAGCAACAATATGACGAAAATCTACTGGAGGGTTTAAATATGTTGCGAAAAATCTCTTTTGGAAAAAATTTGGTATTTGGATTGATTGCCTTGGTGGTCCTGTCCTTCGTGGCAGGATGTATTGGGGGACAAACACAACCTTCAGAAACCCAAACTGCTCCGACAGAAACGTATGAGTTCAAAATGGCTACGTTCTATCTAGCCGGTGACCCAGGATTTGAAATTGCTCAACATTTTGCTGACACAGTTGAAAAAATGTCCAATGGCAGGATAAAAATTGAGGTATATCAGGCAGGAGAGCTTGGTTTCCCCGTAACTGAAATCGTGGACTCCACAGCCAATGGCGTGGTTGATATGGCTATATTCTATAGTAGCTATTTAGCCTCTCAAGACCCAATTATGGCTCTTTCTGGAGGTAAACCAGGACCACTCTCAAACCCATATGAGGTTTTCTTCCAAGTAAAAGGTGTTGAAGACCTCATTAAAGCCACATTTGAAAAGTTTGGAGTGGTTTATATAGGACCAATGATATATGGAGAGCCAGAAATTCTCGTTACAACAACTCCTATAAACAAACTCGATGACCTAAATGGTAAAATCTTAAGGTCTTCTGGTATGGCAGCGGTATTTTATAATACCCTCGGTGCTCAGGCCATGATGATGGCTTCTGGAGAACTTTACCAAGCTCTACAGCTTGGAACAATAGACGGTCTTGAGTGGACAGACTATACTGCCGATTATAAGATGGGTTTCCATGAGGTTGCTAAGTATGTTCTTGAGCCAACTCCGGGTGTAAACTTGCACAGCGAAGCAACCATCCACGCTTACTTGATAATTAACCCAGCAGTATGGGAGAAACTCCCAGAAGACTTGAAGGAGATCATTAGAGCTGCCAACATGGAGACTTACCTCTGGGGTAGCCACTATGTTAACTCATTAAACAGAGAGTACAGAACCAAGTGGGTTGAAGCAGGTGCTACAATCACCAGACTACCACCTGAAGACAATGCAAAGGTAATTGAAACTGCAATGGGCTTATATGTTGAATATGCCAAAAAGAGCCCAGAGGCCCGTGAATACGTCACCAGACTTGTTGAAATCTGGAGAGAACTGGGTCACGAGGACTGGGCTAATGCATTAGATGCCGCTTTAAAGCAAGGCTAAAAAGAGGTGATTAACCTTGGATCTAATAAGCAGGATTAATTCCAAACTTTCTTTTTTTATTATGTATTCTACGTTGATTATAACCCTGGTTGTAGTATACGAAGTGGGCACGAGATACTTCTTGCACAGAGCAGATTCTAGAGCTATCTTTGTCTCTGTATGGCTTTATGGAATGTTATTTGCTCTAGGAGGGGCATACACCCTACGAGAAGGCGGGCATGTATCAGTGGATATAATATATAGAAAAGTGCCAGAAACACTTAGAAAAATATTAGATATCGTGGATATTGGTATAGTGTTCATTTCTGGAGTTATATTGGTTCTAGTAGGAGCCCCAATTGCATGGAGATCATTCATGATTAGAGAAGTAGACTCTAGTTTGGGAATAGTTTTTGCCCCCCCGATATGGTGGTACAAGTGGGTTGCTGTAATATCAGTGGTCCTTATAACGCTCCAAACCATTCCAATGATGTTAGAGAAGATTAAGCAATGGAGGTGACTCATCATGGCTAACATGCTTATGCCATTTGTAATGTTCCTGTTCCTCTTTGGACTTATATTGTTAAATGTACCGGTAGCTTTTGCACTGTTCTTCACTTCGATGGTATTTGGGTTGATTTTCTGGGGATGGAATGGTTTGTATGTCACTTTTCAAGGAGTATGGAGCTTAATGAATAATTGGGCTCTTGTAGCTTTACCCCTGTTTGTGTTCATGTCCGCGCTTCTTGAGAAGAGTGGTGTAGCTGATGAGTTATTTACTACCTTCTATAAGCTTTTGGGTAGAATTAGGGGTTCTTTGGCAGTGATAGCGATAATTTTGGGTTATACTATTGGGGCAATGTCCGGAGTTATAGCAGCTGCCATAGCCAGTTTGGCACTAATTATATATCCTCTTATGGTTAGACATGGATACGATAAGAAGCTCGCCATAGGTTCAATACTAGCAGCTGGTACACTTCCCCAAGTGGTTCCTCCAAGTTTTAATATGATCGTTTATGGTTCTGTTGCTGGAGTTTCTGTTGGAAAACTCTTTGCTGGTGGACTTGGAGTCGGTACAGTCATGGCCTTGGTCTTCAGTATTTATGTGCTTGTATGGAGTCACTTAAACAAAGACAAAGTACCAGTATTTGCTGAGGAGGAGATCACTCTCAAAGAAAAGATAATCTCACTTAAATACCTAATTGGGCCGCTTGCTATAATACTTGGTGTACTTGGGTCAATATTCACAGGAATAGCAACGCCAACAGAAGCTTCTGGTGTAGGAGCATTCTTGAGTCTAATCTATGTTACTGTGAGAAGAAAACTAAATAGGAAAGTCATGGAGGACTCGTTGCTGGTTACATTAAAAGTGACTTCTATGGCATGTTGGATAATGGCTGGGGGCTCAGCATTTAGTTCAGTTTTCAGTGGAATTGGAGGCAAGAGGTTAGTGGTTGATCTGCTTATGTCACTTCCAGCAGCAAAAGTTACAGTTCTAATATTTTCACTAGCCTTAATATTCTTCCTTGGAATGTTCGTAGATCCAGTCTCAATCATAATGATAATGACTCCAATACTAACACCAGCAGTTACTAACTTGGGCTATGACCCTCTATGGTGGGGTGTGGCATTTACCTCAATGCTCCTGGTCTCGTATC
The DNA here is from genome assembly GCF_023746595.1 of Thermococcus argininiproducens. NCBI lineage: Archaea > Methanobacteriati > Methanobacteriota > Thermococci > Thermococcales > Thermococcaceae > Thermococcus > Thermococcus argininiproducens. The sequence continues at coordinate 1,432,936 of NZ_CP080572.1, forward strand.
TTACTCCTCCAGTAGGGCTTGGACTATACTACTTTAAAGGGGCTATTGATGAAGTTTCAATGGACGAGATATATCAAGCAGTGCTTCCATTTATCGTATTGCAAGTGATAGCAATAGTCATTATAATTCTAAAACCGGAAATAGTCCTATGGTTCATAAAGACCCTATCGAGAGGAGGATAAATTTCACCAATCCCCTTATTCTATTTTTTGTTCCTTAAGTAGAACCAGAATTTTTTGTGAAGAATAAACTCTAAAAGCTCTAAGTGTAATTTTTCTGTGGTGAGGAGAATGATAATCTATGAACCTATAATGCTCGCAATTCCGCTTGCAGAAGAAGTGAAGACCCATCTTATAAAAACTAAAAGGGTCCCCACTGAAGGGGAACTCAAGAAAATTCTAGAGAAGTTAGGTCTCAAACCATTCTGTTCAGATAAAAAATTGCATATCTATAAAGGAAAACATATTTTGGTAATTGTTTTCCTTCTAAAAGAGTATATCACAGTTGATATTCTTCCTCTTTCAGGCGTTTTAAGCGATGGTATAGAAGTCGCTGTATATCACGACAAACACCTTAAGGCATATATAATTGAGATTATTCCAGCCAATGAACTAGGGTTTGAAGGAAATATTGGTCTAGAACCCGTTATTGTAGATGCCGATACATTCGAATTAAAGAGCACTCCGGTATTAGGATATTTTAAAGAAGAGGGAGATGAAGTCTTTTTAATAGTGGAGGAGGATGTTTATAGAATTTGGAAGGAGAGTGGAAAACTAGACATTTGTCCGATATGTGGAGCTAAAAACCTAGTGTGGAAAGGAAAACAAGCTTACTGTACGTCTTGTGGATTTGGGATAAAGGTGATGAGATATGAGTAGGCTTGTCAAAAGCATTATAGAGAAATATTCCCATTTAGCACATGAAAGAGGTCTAACTGCAGCTTTTGGGGGAAATTTGAGCATCCTATTCAATGGAAAAATATTCATAAAGGCTACGGGATCTGTGATGGATGATCTTACCCCAGAACAGGTAGCAATAATAGACCTAGAAGGTAATCCTTTGAATCCCATTCGTCCATCTTCTGAGTGGAAGCTTCATGTAGAAGTGTATAAACGAAGAAAAGACGTTAAAGCAATAGCACATCTTCATCCCCCTTATTCTATAATCTCCTCAACCAAAGTCAAGGAAGAGCTTCTGATAATAACACCCGAAGCTGAGGTATATCTGAAGAAGATACCAATAGTTCCGTTTAAACCTGCAGGGAGTTGGGAATTAGCTAGAGAAACGGCAAAATATCTGGAGACGTATGATGCAGTTATTATGGAGAATCACGGAGTAGTGACTGTGGGAAAGAGTTTAAGAGAGGCGTATTATAAGGTAGAATTAGTGGAAGAAAGCGCAAAGTTATGGTATTTAAAAGAGAAAGGCATGTAAATCATTTGATTTGCTCCAAAGCTCCTAAAACTTCCCATATTATCGTTCTTGTGTGCATCGGCATATTGGGATCTTCACTAATTTCTTCAAGAATTGCAATTGCATCTGCAGCTCTTACAGTTGGCTCTTTATTAGTGTCCATCAAGCTTTCTATAGCCTTCTCAGCGGCTCTTCTAATATTTCTAGGTACTATTGTGTCTTGGACAACTTGTTCCCTCAGAACCTGGACAATTTGTTGAATTCTTACTTCTACGTCACTCATTTTTTCACCCCCGATTTAATAAGAATCGGTAACTAAAACTTCTCCACCATATATTGAACCTTGGTTATTAAAACCTTTTCGGTGTTTTTAGTATTCAACACCTTTTCTGGCCGATATTCCTTTTTGGTATGGGTGTTTTATTTCTTTCATTTCGGTCACGTAGTCTGCAGTCTCAAAAAGCTCTTTTGGACAGTATCTCCCTGTGAGTACTACTTCGGTGTTTGAGGCTTTTTCTTTTATGAGTTCTATAACCTCATCAACTTTAATCATCCTGAAACCTAAGGCCACACATATTTCGTCTAGAATTACGAGATCCCACTCTCCACTTCTCACAACCTCTTTTGCTCTTCTTAATGCCCTTCTTGCAGCTTCAATTTCTTCAGGTTCGGGCTTTCCATGGACGAATTTGGGGAGTCCGTAAGCTTCCAATACAATTCCACACTCTAGGGCTTTTTTCTGTTCGCCATAAACACTAGGAGATTTTAAAAATTGTATTATAATGACTTTTCCCCCATTCCCAAGCATTCTAAGGGCTAAGCCCAATGCAGCTGTGGTTTTTCCTTTTCCGTCCCCTGTATAGATGTGGACTAGACCCAGTTTTTCTTTCCATTCTCCCACGGTTTTCACCAGTTTAACTTAGTATTGGAGTATTTATCCATTATGGAATAGCTTTTATCTTTTGTTGTTACACTTTCTTTGGTGGGAGGTTATGAAGGCCATAGAACTTGGAATCCGAATAGGGACTCTTGAACATGGGAAAATGAATTCTATTACTGATGTTAAGGGGGTCAAAGTGGGGCATGTTACATTAATTTGGGGAGAGGGCAAGCTTATACCTGGAAAAGGTCCTGTTAGAACAGGAGTAACTGCTATACTTCCGCATGATGGCAATATTTACAAGGAAAAGGTTTTAGCAGGAGTTTTTGTTATGAATGGGTATGCGAAGCCAGTAGGACTCATCCAAGTGATGGAACTAGGAACCATTGAAACTCCAATACTTCTAACAAATACGTTAAGTGTTGGGGTGGTTACAGATGCTCTTATTGAATATATGCTAAAAGAAAATGAAGATATTGGAGTAACCACAGGATCAGTTAACCCTATTGTCATGGAATGTAATGACTCATACTTAAATGATATCCGAGGAAGACACGTGAAAAAAGAACACGCGTTTGATGCGATTGAAAGCGCTAATAAGTATTTTAAAGAAGGGTCAGTTGGAGCTGGGACTGGGATGAGTGCTTTTGAGTTTAAGGGGGGAATTGGCTCATCTTCTAGGATTGTTGAGATAGCAGGAGAGGAATATAATGTTGGGGCATTGGTTCTGAGTAACTTTGGGAAAAGGGAGGATTTAACCATAGCTGGAGTCCCCGTTGGTATGGAATTAAAAGACTGGCCTGGAAGAGGTGGAAACGAAAAAGGCAGTATTATAATGGTAATTGCTACTGATGCTCCATTAAATTCCCGACAACTAGGTAGAGTTGCAAAGAGGGCTATTGTTGGACTTGCGAGAACTGGAGGTTACGCTTACAATGGAAGCGGGGATATCACCCTTGCATTTTCAACAGCCCAAAAAATTCCCCATCACATGGAAAAACCTTTAAAACTAGATGTTCTTTCTGATAGTTCCCTTTCCATGTTATTCAAAGCTACCGCTGAAGCAGTAGAAGAAGCCATAATAAACTCTCTACTTCAGGCAGAAACGATGATAGGTAGGGATGGCCATATAAGGCATGCTCTCCCCAAAGACAAAGTTCTAGAGATCATGGAGAAATATGGACGACTTGAGAGGAGCTAAGTTTTTATGTTCTTTCTGAAATTATTTTTAGGTGGGTATTTTGAGAGTCAAACACTTGTTCCCCGGCTTAGAGCAATTTAGAGCATACTTAAACACTGCAAGTGCAGGAATGCTTCCTTTGACTTCTTTAAAACGTGTCTTAGATTTCCTAAACTATATTATAGACTTTAGAGAAGGTTCAGATTCTGTTGATGTTTTGGACGTGAAGTTTCTTAATAAGACACTTGAAGAGGGAGCAAAACTGATGAAGGTTAAGAAGGAAAACATTGGGCTGACAATTCAGACCACTGAAGGCTTGAGAAGGATTTTAATGGCTCTAACGCCAAAAGAAGAGATGAATATAGTCTCTCTCGATATGGAATTTCCTTCCCTTTCATGTCTTTTGAAGAGCTATTCGGAGAAACATAAACTTGAACTTAGGGTTGTTAAAAACAAAAACGGTTGGTACTCCATTGAAGAGATTGAAAAATCAATAGATGACAAAACTTTTGCTGTAGTTATAAGCTCAATCCAATGGATTTCAGGACAAAGGATTGATCTTAAAGAACTCTCGAAAATAGTTCATGAACATGGAGCATGGCTTATTGTAGATGCTGTCCAACACCTTGGAAGCTTAACTCTCTTCCCTAAGAGAGAAAGGGTAGATGCCCTTGTTGCTGGTGGTGAAAAATGGCTTTTAAATCCTGCTGTGGGTTCAGGCCTCATGTATCTTTCTGATGAAATCCTAGAGGAGCTCTCCCCACTTCCAGGTCTACTGAATATGGAGGCTCCAACAGGTGAGTGGGGGCTCTGGTGGGGTATCCCAGAGAAAAATCCATGGGGAGATTTCGTATTAAGGAAAGATGCAAAAAAGATGGATTTTGGAGGCGGACCCCCATATCTTCTAGCGGTTACCTTAGGGGCATCATTGGAGCTGATAAATAGACTCCAAATTGAAAAAATTGAGAACCATAATAAGAAGCTTATAGCAAGAATTAGAGATGAAATATTAAGCGCTGGACTTGAGGTTATTGGAGATCATAATGAACATGAGTGGTCTTCTATAATAACAGTAAAAACTGGACTGGGTTATGAAAAAGAAAAAAAGATCTATCAAAAACTCTTAGATGAAGGCATAAAAATAAGCCATAGAGGAGTTCTTGGACATTATGGCTTGCGGATATCCCCTCATTTATACAATGACATGGACGAAGTAGAGATATTCCTTGAACATCTCTTTAAGAACTTAGTTAAGCTTTAATTTCCTTGTATTTCTTTTTCATTAGTATGGCATCGCCTTCTATATTTGGGCTCTCGCTTATTACAACTCCTTTCACTCTGAATTCTTTGAGTATAGCTAGGAGATCCTCCCATTTCATGTCGCTTTCCTGTAGATTTAGGTGATTTTTTTCACCTTTTTCAGAGTAGTTTATCCCACTTATATGAATATGCATGTTATCTAAGGCTTCTCGTCCTAGCTCTTGCTCAATTAGGGAGAGCATTTCATTCCATTCTTCTGTGCTATTATACCTTCCTCTATTTCTAGCATGGCAATGTGCAAAATCTATTGCGGGTAAAACATGTTCCAATTCTTGACTTAAGCGTATGAGCTCTTTTAGGTCTCCAAATTGAGTGGGTTTTCCGGTGAGTTCTGGTCGAACCCATACCTCCACTCCTTTATCCTGTAAAGTCTTTACGATATCTCTTATTTCAGTTTTTATTTTTTCATATACTTTAGCAGGATCTTGTTTGAGATAGTAACCTGCATGGAAAACTACACTCCATCCTCCAGCTTCGTAGAGTCTTTCAGCACTTTGAATTATTCTTCTTTTACTCGCTTCTACTTTTGCTCTCTCAGTTGCATTTAAGTTTATGTAATAAGGTGCGTGAGCTGTCAGAAGCACGTCATTTTTTTGAGCAACTTTTCCGATCTTTTTTGCCATTTCAGGTTTTAAATTGACTCCTCTAACAAATTCAAGTTCCATAGCATCTAGACCCAGCTTTCTAACTTGTTCTATTCCAGTAATTGTAGATGGTTTAGGGGTTGAAATGGGTATTCCCGCAGTTCCAAATCTCAATCGCCTGAGCTTTATCATTCTTATCACCTAAAATTAGGTAGCCCTAAAAATATAAAAACTTTAGGCTAAGGATCAACGTCTATTTTATCTCCAACAATACGTTCAAGCTCTGAAATACTCTCTTTTAGTTTCTTCTCTAAGTTTTGGAGTTCTTCTTTGAGGACTTTTATTTTCTCCTCTCTTTGTTTTATCTTCTGCTTTAGTTCTTCTAACGCCTTCTGTATAGACTCTTCTTTGCTTTTAAAATGTGCTAGCTTTCTCTCTACATTTGTTAACTCTTCCTTAAGCTCTTTGATAGTTTGGGCTTCTTTAACAATATTTCTCTTGGCCCATTCGGAAGTCTTTTTGTATTTTTTGTCCAATTTCCCTTCGACTTTTTCTAAGACTTCCAGAAACGCTTGAGGATGTTCCAATGCATAGCCACTGTTTTTTAAGAACTCGTTAGCATGTTTATCTGGCAATCTCATTCTTTTTATTGGTTTCTGTAATTTAGACAGCTTGGAGCGTGCACTAAGCTCTCTGCTTAGGATCTCCCTCTTAAGTTTCTCTTCATTTTCTTTTAGAATACTAAACTCGGGCAATTTTTCTAGTTGTTCTTTCTCGACTTCGAGGTTATGTAAACTTTCAATAAACTGTTTTAAGAGCAATTCCTGCTCATCTATATGCTTCCTGAGGTTTTCAATCTCTTTTAACAGTCTTTTTGTTTCAATCTCTGGGAATTGTAGTGTTTTAAGGGCAGATAGATATGCAGTGTATTCGTTGGAGAGATCCTTCAGAAGGGCATTTATTCTATACACATCTTTTTCAAAGACAAGTAGCAAGTGCCTCCCATGAGCAATATGGAGTCTCGATATTTCAGGCAGTATTTTTTCTATGTCTTTAATGTCTTGTATTTTCTCAAGCATGTTTTGAAGAGCCCTAATATATGTCTCTCTTTCCATTTTCACGATCTTTGCAAGTCTAGGATCCACGTTCTTGGAGATCTCCTTTTTGTTGAGTTCTTCCAAGTACTTTAAGATCTTTGAGATAATAACTTTTGCATTTTTTGTATGTTTTTCTGCTATCCTAATTATTTCGTTCTCAGATTTTTCTTTCATTGTTTCGTATTTATGCAGTGCTTCTTTCAGTTTCAACTCTTTCCCATCCTCTTAATTTGTCTCTCAAATACATTCCCACCAATGTTGCAAGTGCTATATCACCTAAGGCTATTATACCTCTCTTAAGGAACTCCATTGAGTAGAAAGAGAGAATTGAAAGTGCATAAAGAGTGGTGACATCTATCGTGACCCAAAGAGCTGGAAGGAGGAGAAGTCCACTTATGTAGTACCAGATGTGATGATCTCTTCTTAGATATGCGTGGACTACTTTGCCAATCATCAAAACAGCTAAAGCGACAACAAATGATGTGTTTATTGCATTTAGAAATATAACTATCCCTAACAGCTCTGTTCCAGGATATCTACCTGTAAGTTGAAGAGCTATGCTTTCTAGGTTTAAATAAGCACTTACGGCACCTGCAAATAGTACAAATACTGCAGCTATTGCAGAGACGAATTGTATGAACCCTCTAGTGAGCAAGTGCCCCACGGTCTCTTTTAATCTAAAGGCTCTTGCAAAGAAATAACCGCCTATAAGGAATAGAATAATACCTGTAACGGTTGAGGAGATTATAGTAACACTTTCTTGATATTTAATAGATAATAACCGTGCGATGCCATAAATAAGAAGTATCATTCCTGGCAATCCGAAAAATATTTTTGCGGCCTCGGGATCGCTAAAAATTTCTTTCAAGTAACGATAAAGGATGTAATAAGTAGTTTCAATACTCTCACTCTGTTTAACAACAACTCTTCGAGTACTTATGATAGGGAGCCTAGAAGTTATCAATGGAAAAATCTGCTCATCCTCAGCCCCATCTGTGACAGGAATTACTCCATGTGCAGGAAATACCTCCAGAACCTCTGCCAGTTGCCTATTTAGTTCAATATCACTCTTAATACCAACTTCTGAATGTCCAGTTATAAGAGCAATTTCAACCTCATCAAATTCGCCACGTTCTTTAAGTTCTTCATACAATTTGATCGCTGCGTAAAGAACATTGGCATCGCTGTCTTCAGGATCTGCAAGACTTAGTTTTAAAGCAGCATCTATACATGCCTCTTTCCCGATAACAGGCCCTTTAACCCCAGCTTTTTCACCAAAGTCATTATCTCTATCAATGGCAAGTATCAATACTCTAATTTTTGTTCCCCCCGGAGTTTTTCAAAAACTGATTTAACTTTATCCTCCATCACTCTTTCTTTGTCCCTCCTATCGTCAATTCTGATTGTAGTAGCGACTCGGTCAGTCCCGAGTTTAAACATCATTTCATGAGCCTCTTCTATTACCTTCAATCCGTCTCTCAGGGAGGATACTTCAATGATTGTCCCCATAGGGGTCAATTGATATTTTACTTTTTTCTCCTCTAAAAGCTTTACTACTTGAGCTACATACTTACTCAGACTTTTCTCACCAAGTGGAATAATTACAAACTCGATTATAATACTCATATTCGACACCTGGCTAAATTATGCTCGACAATTTTTTAAGCTTAACGGTGGAAAAACCTTATTTGTTGTTAGATGAAACTATTCTTGGTGAGATTTATGTATAAGATAAAAGACGAGTGGGGATTATTCTTAATAAAACTAGCTAGAAAGGCAATAGAAGAATATTTAAAGAGCGGTAAAGAGCTTGAACCTCCTCAAGACACTCCATCGGATCTTTGGGAGAAAATGGGAGTATTCGTTACATTAAACCGATATAACGTGCCCCCTCAACAAGCACTAAGGGGATGTATAGGATTTCCTTATCCGATTTATCCATTAGTTATAGCCACAATAAAAGCGGCAATCTATGCTGCTGTAGATGATCCACGTTTTCCTCCAGTTAGTATTGAAGAACTGGACAAAATTACGATTGAGGTCAGTGTTCTAACCCCTCCCGAACCTGTGGAAGGCCCTCCCCACGAGAGGCCCAATAAGATAAAAGTTGGAAGAGATGGACTAATAGTTAAAAAGGGAATTTATAGTGGGCTCCTCCTACCACAAGTTCCCATCGAGTGGAACTGGGATGAAGAAGAGTTTTTAAGTGAGACATGTTGGAAAGCGGGTCTTCCGCCGGATTGTTGGATGGAAGAAAGCACTGAGGTTTACCGCTTCACAGCTGAAATTTTTGAAGAAGAATCTCCAAACGGTCCAGTCAGGAGAAAACCACTCTGTTAAACCTTCCATTCTTCTTTTCATTCGTTTTCTTACTTAAAACATAATGGTAATGGCCAATTACATATATACTATTTTGTCCAAATTAACATATAAATAGACGTGAGGAGGCTTTTATATGAAGAAAATATTGGGACTCTTGGTTGTTTTCATATTCATTCTGAGTAGTTTTAGTTTTTCTGCAGCCCAGAGTTTTAGTGGAAAAAAGGTTTTGATATTGAAAAATGTAAATGCATGGAATTCCAATGCAAACGAAATGGTACTAACCCAAATGGGGATTTCCTATGACGTTATGACGGCTTCACAGTTGAACTCTCTAAGTCTTTCTGACTTAATAAATACTTATGACATGATCCTAATAGTAAGTGACCAGGATCAGACGTTTTATAACGATCTAGGCCCACAAATGTCAAAACTGGAAGACTTTGCAAGGGCTGGTGGAGCGCTCGAAATTCATGCTGCCAATTGGGGATGGCATGGTGGTGTTTGGACTACTCCCTTGCCTGGAGGCGTTGAAATACTTCAAAGCTATTCGTATTATGACTATTTAGTGAAAAATGGAACCTGGCTTTATAGCACATATGCAAGTCACGGATACCTAACTAATGTACCAACAGGTGCAAATGTAATAACCGTCCAAGGAAATGGAGCCACACCCAACTACAACAGACCCAGCACAATATCGTATCCATTGGGCAACGGCCAGGTTATGGTCACTGGCCTCACAATAGAATACAGTGTGAAGTACAGTGGAGCGGTCTGGGTAGACTTTTTAAAGTGGATGATAAAGACTAATTTAGGCTACAAACCCACACCAGTTCCAGTTTCACCAGGCAGAATAGGACCATCACAGTACTTCCTTTTGAACTACATCTACAATACGAGGTATCATAGAGAGCTTGCAAGATTTAACGAACTCTATAACAGCCCAGAAGCGGGTGAACTGAGCAACGAAACGTTGGAGGGGGCACTACACTATAAAACTCTAGCTGAAGAGTTTTACGAAAAAGCAGGCGAATATGGGCCAATAGCGACCAATCTAAATAGTTTTAGAGTCTTTATATCATTGAGACAAGCATATTTTGCCATTAGCGATGCTGTAGATACCCTCGAAGATGCTTTGGAGTGACATCTACTCTTTTTTTAATTTTGCGATGAAAAAGCTGTTGCAATCGTGTAAATGGGTAAAGCTTCTGAAAACCATCTCTCCGATTTCAGTAAATCCCCTTTCCCCCCAGTTAAATGGATAAGCAACTAGGTTAAACCCTACTTTTTCTATTGCATACTTTATGTTCTCTTCATTTTCATCTATTCTTATTGAACAGGTAGAATATGTCATTTCTCCTTCTTTTTTCAGATTTTTAAATGCATTTCTAATCATAGCCTTTTGCACTTGGATCACTTTCTTTATCTTTTCCTCATTAAAACGCCATTTTACTTCTGGAAACTGCCGGTAGGTTCCAGAAGAGGAGCATGGTGCATCAAGAATTATTTTATCGAATTTTCTCATATCTTTGAACGTCATGCCATCAGCATGCACGAGTTTGACATTTTTTACACCCAGAATTTTCATTTTTGTTTCCATTTTTCTAAGTCTCTCAAGAGAATAATCTACAGCGATTATTTCTCCTGTATTCTCCATTAAGTGTGCAACATGGAATGTTTTACTCCCAGGAGCTGCTGCTAGATCGAGAATTTTTTCCCCTTTTTCTGGAGCAAGGACATGAGCTACATATGCACTTGCTAAGTCTTGTATTACAAAATAACCCTTTTTATACCATTCAAGGCGTGTTATTGGAGTCTCGTAATCCAGAACTTTTAATACATCACTAACTGGAGTTCGTGCTGCTCGGACGTCATGTTCCTCTAAGTATTCACTAAGAGAGTCTACATCACTCTTCAGCGGATTCACTCGGATATAATACCTTTGGGATTTATTATTGCTTAATAAGAGCCTTATGGCATTTTCATATCCAAGAAGATCTATTACATATTCGACGTACCAGCGGGGGTGGGAGAACTTAACACTAAGATATTCTGTCTTATCTCTCTCTTTAAGACTCTTAAGTGCATTCTCAACATTAAATCCCTCAATCTCCCTTAAAATCGCATTAATGAATTTTGCCCTATTTAGGTCATATCTTTCCTTTACAACTCTCACTACAGAGTCTGTTGCTATGGCAGGGTTTATTTTCTTGAACTTCATTTCAAATATTCCAATTCGGAGGAGATTGGCAAGATATGGCTCAAGCTCTTCGATTTTGGTGCCTTTGAGAACAGAATTTCCAATAAAATCAATTTTCTTTTTCCATTTCTCAATTTCAAAAACATATGCATGTGCTAATCCTCTCACTCTTTCTTTATCTTTCCCACTAACCCTCTTAAATACTCTCTCTAATGCGTTTTTAGAGGAGTACTCCCGTTCATCTACAATGGTAAGTATGTCAGCAATTAGCTCATGAAGGGCTATTTTGTAAAACAATTCCATGGTCTTGGATTTGATAACAGGTTTAAAAATTTGGCGGAACTTTTATTTAATTTGAGTTCAAGTTTATATTGGTGGTTTTATGATACTCGCTGCTGATTACATAACAAAGGATGGTAAGCCAATAGTTAGAATTTTTAAAAAAGAAAATGGAGAGTTTAAGATAGAACTAGATCCTCACTTTCGGCCTTATATTTATGCTCTTCTCCGTGATGATTCTGCAATTGAAGAGATTATGCAGATAAAAGGAGAGAGACATGGGAAAACCGTGAGAATAGTGGATGCAATAAAAGTTAAGAAAAAGTTTTTAAGAAGGCCTGTAGAAGTCTGGAAACTTATATTTGAACACCCACAAGATGTTCCAGCCATGAGAGGCAAGATACGCAGTCACCCGGCTGTTGTGGATATTTATGAGTATGATATACCATTTGCAAAGCGATATCTGATAGACAAAGGTTTAGTCCCAATGGAAGGAGAGGAAGATCTCAAACTCCTAGCCTTTGACATAGAAACCTTTTACCATGAGGGGGATGAATTTGGTAAAGGAGAAATAATCATGATCAGCTATGCAGACGACGAGGAAGCAGGAGTCATTACTTGGAAAAGAATTAATCTACCATATGTTCACGTAGTTTCTAATGAAAGAGAAATGATAAAGCGTTTTGTACAAATAATTAAAGAAAAAGATCCAGATGTAATTATAACTTATAATGGGGATAATTTTGATCTGCCATATCTCATAAAGAGAGCGGAAAAACTTGGAGTTCGTCTGCTTTTGGGTAGAGACAAAGAGCATCCTGAACCTAAAATCCAGCGAATGGGAGATAGTTTTGCAGTAGAAATTAAAGGTAGGATACATTTTGACCTTTTCCCAGTTGTACGAAGGACAGTAAATCTTCCCACTTATACCTTGGAAGCAGTATATGAAACGGTATTAGGAAAACAGAAAACTAAACTTGGAGCAGAAGAAATAGCCGCTATATGGGAAACAGAAGAAGGCATGAAAAAGCTTGCCCAATACTCAATGGAAGATGCAAAAGCAACTTATGAGCTGGGACGGGAATTTTTCCCCATGGAAGCAGAGTTGGCAAAGGTTATTGGTCAAAGTGTCTGGGATGTCTCAAGATCGAGCACTGGAAATCTTGTAGAATGGTATATGCTAAGAGTAGCCTATGAAAGAAATGAATTAGCTCCAAATAAACCAAGTGACGAAGAATACAAAAGACGTTTAAGAACCACATATATTGGGGGATACGTTAAGGAACCTGAGAGGGGTTTATGGGGAAATATCGTTTATTTAGACTTTAGAAGCTTATACCCCTCAATAATAGTGACTCACAACGTCTCTCCTGATACATTAGAAAGAGAAGGATGCCAAGATTATGAAGTTGCCCCAATAGTAGGGTATAGATTCTGCAAAGATTTCTCTGGATTTATTCCATCAATATTGGAGAACCTAATAGAAACAAGACAAGAGGTTAAAAAGAGGATGAAATCCACAACTGATCCAGTTGAGAGAAAAATGCTTGATTATCGGCAGAGAGCTTTGAAAATCCTGGCAAACAGTTATTATGGTTACCAAGGATATCCAAAAGCAAGATGGTACTCAAAAGAGTGTGCAGAGAGTGTTACAGCATGGGGAAGACACTATATAGAGATGAGCATAAGAGAAATAGAGGAAAAATTTGGCTTTAAAGTCTTATATGCTGACACAGATGGATTTTATGCCACAATACCAGGTGAAAAACCTGACAACATTAAAAAGAAGGCCAAGGAATTTTTGGATTATATAAATTCAAAGCTTCCTGGTTTACTTGAACTTGAATACGAGGGTTTCTATTTGAGGGGATTCTTTGTGACAAAGAAACGCTATGCAGTTATTGACGAAGATGGTAGAATAACTACAAGAGGTCTCGAAGTTGTGAGAAGAGATTGGAGTGAAATAGCCAAGGAAACTCAAGCCAAAGTATTAGAAGCAATACTCAGGGAAGGAAGTGTAGAAAAAGCTGTGGAAATAGTAAAAAGTGTTGTAGAGAGAATAGCTAAATATAAAGTGCCTCTTGAGAAGCTTGTCATTCACGAACAGATTACAAGAGAGTTAAAAGACTATAAGGCAATTGGTCCACACGTGGCAATAGCAAAAAGGCTCGCAGCGAAGGGTATAAAAGTGAAACCCGGTACAATAATAAGTTACATTGTTCTTAAGGGAGGAGGAAAGATAAGTGATAGAGTAGTCTTGCTTACGGAATACGACCCGAGAAAGCACAAATATGACCCTGACTATTATATAGATAACCAAGTCCTTCCAGCAGTTTTAAGGATACTTGAAGCGTTTGGCTATAAAAAAGAGGATCTAAGATATCAAAGATCAAAGCAAACCGGCCTAGAAGCGTGGCTTAGAAGATGAAGGCCTCTTTTTTATCCCAAGATTCTCTGCAAGCCTTTCTATTTCCCTACGAAAATCTGTTATGTGGTTTTCATTGACAATTAGATAATCCGCTAGAGCGATAACACTTCCAATGCCAAATTTGAGTTCTTTCCAATCCCTTGCCTCAAATTCATTCCATGTTCTCGGATCGTCGCTTCGTCCTCTTCTGTTAAGTCGTTCAAATCTCCGTTTTGGAGAAGAGTGGACCGCTATTATGACGATTTTCTCTTCAGGAAATGCATCTTTAAACGTTTGGATTTCATCCAAAGAGCGTACTCCATCAATTATAACAGCCTTATTATTTTTCAAAAGTTCTTTTACTCGAGGTACTGTGAGTTTTGCTACTGCATTGTCTCCAAGTTCTTGCCTTAACTGTATGCTCACACTATTCATGCCTTCTGGTGTTCTTGGCATCCCTCTTTTATCAGCTTCCTCTCTTACAATATCTCCCATAGAAACGTGAGGCACACCATATTTTCCAAAAATTCTTACTATTTGGCCTTTTCCGGATCCTGGCATTCCTACTACACAGATTATCATTGCCCACACCCATCTAAAGTGGAAAGCCTTAAAAAAGTTGCTCATTTGAAAAACGCATCTAGAGTCCCCTTCTTGGCCTTTTTCTTCTCTCGAACCTTTGGTAATTCAACCCCAAAGTGTTGATAAATCTTCTCTAAAACTCCGAGGCCAATGCCCTCTACTCTGAGAAGTTCACTTGGTTTTGCTTTTACAATATCTTCGATTCCTTTGAAGCCAGCATTGTAGAGAGCCCTAGCTCTCTTTCTTCCCACCATTGGTAGGGTAATAAGCTCAAGAAGCTCTTCCCTAACTCCATGCTTAACTCGTATGTGAAGCTTTTTCAAAAAGTCAATAACGTCGGACTTGGGATTGAAAAGCTTATACAGTTCTACTAAAGAATACATTAACCAGTCTACAAGTTCCAAGAGTCTATAAAGATCACCTGTGTCTATTTCGTAGGTTTCAAGGATTTTCGCTTCGTTTACTTCATTAATCCAGTCGAGGAGGAGTTTTGCAGTTTTTACCTCTCCCAAAAACTTTTCAAATTTGTAATCCTCCCAGTAAGGGATACTTTGGTATAGGTACTCTTCCATTTCGTAGGCATAATCCAGGATGTCTTCTTGTTCTTTTCGCCTTACCCTCAAAGACGTCATGTCAGGAGTTGAAGCCAAAAGTTGAAAAACTCCCAATGGGTTTGGCTTTTTCTCAAGCATTTCAAACGCATCTTTGAATTTCTTGGCCGTCAATGGATCAAGATACAGCTGAGAAGTCCTAATGCCAAATGGGAGTGGCATGAAGTGGTCATTTAAGTCAATATCTATGAACTCATTTTCAAGAAGGAAGTATACTATACTTTTTGCCTTACCCTCAAGTGCTTCTAGGTTCTTTCGTTGATGGTAATAGAAAGTTCTTTCGAGAAAGTTAATTAGTTCTTTAAAGTTTCCAACTCCAAAATTGGTTATCAGCGCTAGAATTTGGCTTCTAAAAGATGCCTCATTTGAGAGCATTGAGAAGAGTTTTTCTGGTTTGCCCATAATGTATCTTTTCATGATGTTCTCTGGTTTTTCTGTTTTTGCCACTATAATTGCCTGGCCTTCCCTGTCATATTTTGGTCTCCCCGCTCTTCCCATCATCTGCTGGATTTCAAGAACGGGAATATCAGTCCATCCAAAATTTGAATAACGTTTGGTATCCCGGATAATAACACGAAAAGCAGGAAGGTTAAGTCCAGCACTTAATGTCGGAGTTGCTGTTATTACTTTAATAAGTCCTTCTCTAAACATATCCTCTATAATTGAACGTTCTGCCCTTCCCAAACCTGCATGGTGGAATGCAACACCCTTTGCCAAGGATTCTTTAAGTTTTTCATTCGTTGGAGTATTTTCAAGTTCATTTGTCAATTGCTTTAACCTTCTTTCCTCTGGTTTTGTCAAAAATCTTGATATTTTTCCACTCAAAAGGAGGGCCTCTCTTTCAGCACTTCTTCTGGTGTTAACAAAAATTAATGCTTGCTTGCCTTTCTTTACGGCATCAAGAACGAGAGAATCCCATTGACTTGGAAACTTCTCTATGCTTCCGTCCTCCCAGAAAAGTTGACCATGATAAAAAACACCTCTTTTTAGAGTAACTGGTCTCCACTCACTCACAACTAATTCTGCATTTAACCACTCAGCGAGTTCTTCTGCATTCCCCGCTGTGGCGCTTAAACCAAGGATTTGGGCTTTATCCATTAGATGAGAGAGAATCATTTCAAGAGTTGCTCCCCTGTCGTAGGAACCAAGAAGATGAATCTCATCGGCTACTACGAGTCTAATATCCTTTATCCATGGGGATTTATGTCTTAAGAGTGAGTCAAATTTCTCAGAAGTAGCTATAATAATATCATATTTTCCAAGCCAACTCTCGGTACTGTCGTAGTCTCCAGTAGTCATAGTAATTTTGATCCCCAATTTTTCCCAGAATCTAAATTCTTTGTATTTTTCTTCAGCTAGGGCCTTTAAAGGAACAAGATAGATAGCTTTACTCTTTTCGTGAAGGATTTTGTTGATCATGACAATTTCTGCAACAAGGGTTTTTCCAGAGGCAGTTGGGATAGCTAGGACCAAATTCTTCCCCTTAAGTACTCCAGTTCTTAAGGCCTCTGCTTGGGGAGGATAAAGTCTTTCTATGCCTCTCTCCTGAATTAGCCTTATTATCCTTTCGTCTACTCCAAGTGATTTAAGTTCACTAACCTCCATAACCATCATCATGCCTATGAGAAAAGCGTTTATATAGCTTTTTGATGTAGTGACTTCCATGAAAATCGAGATACCATACCTAGTGATTGATATTAATGGGAAGCTCTTTATGATAGATGCCTATTTCTCAAAGAAAGTCGAAAAGATCGAACATGTCAGTGTCCTTATTAAGAAATTTGACAGAAGCCTACGTAAAGACCCACGTACTCCGCTTCCAAACTTAATTGATGAAGAAAATGTGGAGTATTTTATTAAGGATGTCTTTAAAGAGGTATATCACCGCTCAGGCAAGAAACTAGACAAAAGACTTCGCCATATTCGCAAGTGGAATCTTTTCCGACTATTTGGGATTCCAAGCGGGTTTAAGAGACATAAAGAGAAAGACGAAGAATTGGCAAGGGAAAATCGGGAAAGTCTTTTGGCACTGGCACTTCTTCAAAAAGTTCTTGGAATTAAAAACCCACAGGAACTTGAGAGTGTGAAAATAAAAGCTGTGGAATGGAGATACTACACAATTGAAATCAGAGAAGATGGTATATACAATGAAAAAGGAAAAAAAGACCCAATTTATACGGAACTTGTGGAGAGAGACAGTGGGTTTGCAGGGTCTATTCATGCTTTTGAATACAACCAACAGGCTACGTAGTGGTCTTTCTCTACTTCTACTAATGGAGGCTCGTCTGTTTTACATATACTTTTTGCGTAGGGACATCTTGGATGGAATCTACATCCACTCGGCGGGTTTATTGGACTTGGGGGTTCTCCACTAACCTTCTGTCTTTTGGCCTTTAACTCTTCAGCAAGCTCTGGATCAGGAACTGGTATTGCTGAGAGCAAGAATTGGGTATATGGATGTAATGGATTCTCGAAGATTCTCTCTGCAGGGCCAACTTCTACAAGTTTTCCTAGATACATCACGCCCATTCTGTGACTCATGTACTTAACAACTCCAAGATCATGAGAAATAAAGAGATATGTAAATCCAAAGTCGGATTGAAGGTCCTTCAGCATGTTTAGGATGTTTGCTTGTACTGAAACATCAAGTGCTGAGGTGGGTTCGTCTAACACGATAAATTCTGGCTTTAATGCTAATAGTCGGGCTAGTGCTATTCTCTGTCTCTGACCTCCACTAAATTCATGAGGATAACGATACAAGTGCATTTCGTTCAATCCAACACTTTCTAAAAGCTTAACTACAAATTCCTCTGGATCATCTACATGAATTCCATGAAATCTTACAGGTTCCATTATAATTTCAAAAACAGTTTGTCTTGGATTAAGGGAGGAGTATGGGTCTTGAAACATTATCTGGGCGTCCTTACGGAACTGTTTGAGCTCTTCGCCTTTAAGTTCTGTAATGTTTTTTCCTTTGAATATTATTTCTCCACTAGTAGGCTCTATGAGCCTCAATATTGTCCTTCCGGTTGTTGTTTTTCCACACCCACTTTCTCCCACTAGCCCAAAGGTTTCACCCTTGTAAATTTCGAAACTTATATCATCCACTGCTTTCACATAGCCCTTTGTGAAGAATAATCCCTTAACTGGGAAGTATTTCTTCAAATGTTTAACTTCGAGTACTTTCTCCATGATATCACCTCAGTAAAGATGACATGCAACAAAGTGCCCATCTTCTATTTCCACTAATTCAGGTATTTTCTGTTTACAAACTTCCATGGCATATGGGCATCTTGGATGGAATCTACATCCACCAGGAGGAGTTATTAAGTTTGGTACTGTTCCAGGAATAGCTTCTAAGCGCTCAATTTTTGTCATTGGATTTGGAACAGCATTTAGAAGACCTTTTGTATATGGATGCAGCGGATTCTTAAATATCTGTTTCACACTTCCTATTTCCACAATTTTTCCTGCATACATGACTGCCACTCTATCAGCAGTTTCTGCAACGACACCTAAATTATGGGTAATTAAGATAACAGTTGCATGGTATTTTGCTTTGAGCTCATTTATCAAATCCAAAATTTGGGCCTGAACCGTTACATCGAGTGCAGTTGTAGGTTCGTCAGCTATGAGTACCTTTGGATTATTTGCAATTCCGGTTCCGATAACAACTCTCTGTTTCATACCACCACTGAGTTCATGGGGGTAGTTGTGAACTCTCTTCTCTGGATCGGGGATTAGAACAGATCTTAATATATCAACAGCCTTTTTGACACCTTCTTTTATATTTTTTATTCTTCCATGGACCTCCATACCCTCTGCTATTTGATAACCCACATTGTATAATGGATCAAGAGAGGCGTGGGGGTCCTGAAATATGTACGCTATCTCGTTTCCTCTGATCTCCCTAATTTCTTCTTCGCTTAATTGCAACAAATCAACAGGGCCTTTCTCCGAATAATAGATTACCTTACCACCTACTATTCTTCCAGGACTTTCTATAAGTTGAGTTAAAGCTCTTGAAGTTACGCTTTTTCCACATCCTGTTTCTCCTACTAAGGCAAAAGTTTCACCTTTGTAAACATCGAAGGAGACTTTTTCAATGGCTTTTACTATTCCTGCATATGTATAAAAGTGAACGGTTAGGTCTCTAACTTGGAGTATGGGCTCAGGCATTTTCCTCTCCCTCCTTTTTGCTCTTTTTAACCTTGAACTCTATGCTCCTTCTTGTTTTTGGATCTAAGATGTCTCTAAGTCCATCTCCAAGCAAATTCCATCCGAGTGCTACAAACATGACTATTAGACCGGGGTAGAAGACTAACCACCAGGCCTTTGGGAAGTACTGAGCACCATCATATACTATTCTTCCCCAATCTGCAATTGGGGGTGTTGCTCCTAGCCCTAAGAAGCTTAATCCTGCTTCCATTAGAACCACGCTACCAAAATCTAAGGTTATGTACACTAATATTGGACCCACTATGTTTGGTAAGATGTGCTTAAACATTATAGTCCATGAACTGAGACCAATAGCTCTAGCAGCTTCTATGTACAGTTTTTCTTTTTCTGTTAGCGTTGATCCTCTTGTAATTCTAGCATAAACTGGCCACCAGACTATTATCATTGCTAGAATTACTGAAAGTAATCTCCCCAAATTACCGGCTTCCCTTACATCCAATGCAAATAACCATAAGACAAACTTTTGAAGGAATGCATGACTTTCGATAAAGCCTTGAATTCTATCAGGGAGTACTGCAGATAGTGCAATTGCCAGGATTAGAGCTGGAAATGCTAAAAACATGTCAGTTATACGCATTAAGAGCTCGTCAACTTTGCCCCCTTTGTATCCTGCCAAGAGGCCCAAGATTACTCCGATAGGCACTCCAAGAGAGATAACTATTATCGAGACAACGAAAGATGTTCTTGCTCCACTTAAAATTAGGCTTAGTAAGTCTCTTCCAAAGTGGTCAGCGCCTAGTGGATAGGTTATTGTTGTATCTGCAAATTCTAAATGAGCCTCACTTCCTGGTGGAGCAAGGATTACTTGAGTGAAATTCATGGTATATAATGAGGGAAAGTAATTATACCTCCATGTTGCAAGTCTCGGTCCAAAAATACCTAAAAGAATGAATATTACAACCAGGAAAACCCCTATTAAAGCAGGTGGGGATCTGTTAAGAGCATAAAGCATTAACCTCCATTCTTCCATTTTTGATTTGTTTTTCTTTTTCCAGTCTTTTTTGAATATGCTTATGAATGAACCAAGGCCATAAACTAGTTTATCAGCAATTTTGTCAAATATGTTCTTTTTATACTCGTCCTGCATTTTTCTCACCTCTTTAATACCTAACTCTTGGATCTATTACTGCATAGAGAATGTCTACAACTAAATTAGCGGTGACGTATATCAAGGCATAAATGAAGGTTATTGCAACAATGACAGGAAAATCTAAGTTCTGGATTGATTGTATTGCATAGCTTCCCATACCCGGAAGAGCAAAAACAGTTTCTGTTATTGGTGTTCCTCCAAGTAGACCTCCAAACTGCAGACCAAGGACTGTGACTATGGGAACTAAAGCGTTTTTCAAAGCATGTCTGTAGATTCTAAGTTTTGGAACACCTTTTGCTTTTAGGAACCCAATGTAATCCCCACTTATCGCCTCTAGGAAAGAGTTTCTAACAAATCTTGCTAATACTCCAGTTCCCATAAATCCAAGAACAAATCCCGGGAGCCAGAATCTAGCTAAGTGTTGTTTAAACAACACAAAATTTCCCGTTAAGAGGGCATCTATTATAGGAACATGTGTTATCTGGGTGGCCGGGGTTGGAGGGACTCCAGCCAAGTTTGTTATTCTAAATTTCACAAAGAACACAAAAATCAGAAGATATCCCAGCCAGAAAACAGGAGTCGAAACACCAATTAGGGCAAAGATTCTAACTATTGTATCTACAATACTATTTCTCTTAAGGGCAGAGATTAATCCTAACGGAATTCCAATAATGAGCGTAAATATAAAGGCTATTATAGCCAACTGAAAAGTTACCGGAAATCTATCCCTTATATCATCAAGTACGGGATTTGAAGTTCTTGGATCTATCAAGGTATTTGTAGCTATACCCTTTACTAAGAATATGTACTGCTCGTACCAAGGATCGTTTAGGTGGTATCTTTCTTTAATTCTTTCAACAGCTTCCGGAGAGGCCTTTTCGCCACCGGCCCATGCTTTAGCAGGGTCGGCAGGAATTACATAGGCTATTAAAAAGACTATTAAAGTGACACCAATTATTGTAGGAATAAATGTGAGAACTCTTCTTATCAAGAATTTCTTGAGTTCAGCCATTTTTCTCCCTCCTTTTGTTTTTATCTGTGGAATAAATTAAAAAAAGGAGAAAGTCACGATTCAACTGAAATTTCAATCTTACTGAATTCGGTTGCACCATATAGGAATGGTCCAGCCCAGTTATCTGAGTCAAGGTAATCTGGTACCCATCCGACAACATAGACATCGTAATCTCCTTTGGATGTCTTGCTTAAGTATACTGGCCACTCATAGCTTCCTACTGTGACTTGGAATCCAAGTTGGCTCCAAATGTTTTGTAGTAATGTCATGATCTTCTCACGAGCACTGTTTCCAGCGTTGTAAATGAGTTCAATCTTGTAGTCACTTGGGTTAATTCCGGCTTCTTGGAGGAGTTGTTGGGCCTTGTTTATATCATAAGTGTATTTGGTGATTCCATACTCAGTAAATCCAGGCCATGGTTTTGGAATTGGTCCCCAGTTTCTTTCAAGCAATCCGGAGTAAACTACTTCGGATATCTGATCATATGGTATTGCATAGGCTAGAGCTTCTCTAACTTTTGGATTGTTAAATGGCTCTTTTTGGGTGTTGAAGACTATGAATGTTAATATTGGTTGTAGAATATCTGTTTGGACTACTGACTTGAATCCTTGGAATTCAAGACCTTTAACGTCATTAACTCTCTCTGGTGGTGTTGCAACAGCATCAACTGTTCCGGTTTGGAAGAGTTGGATTCTTGAAACAGCATCATTGTTTATAACGTAAATTACTCTCTCATGTCCTGGTTTTATGCTCTTGTCCCAGTAATATGGGTTGCGCTCGAGAACTATGTAAGCATTTTCTTTGTATTCTTTTACATAGAATGGCCCAGTTCCAACAGGTTGCTTATGCATGAGTTGGTGGGTTGGGTCTTGTTCACCTTCTTCTATGTAAGCCTCCCAAGCGTCTGGGCTCTTTCCATTGTTTGAAGCGCTTAGTGCCTCTTCGTATTTGTCACCAAGAAGGTACTCCATTGGGAC
Source organism: Thermococcus argininiproducens (assembly GCF_023746595.1). Taxonomy (NCBI): domain Archaea; kingdom Methanobacteriati; phylum Methanobacteriota; class Thermococci; order Thermococcales; family Thermococcaceae; genus Thermococcus; species Thermococcus argininiproducens. The sequence continues at coordinate 1,455,129 of NZ_CP080572.1, forward strand.
TACTGAAAGGAATGGATCTGCTAGTATACCAAGAACTGCGGCGTATGGAGCTGGCAAGACAAGCTTAAAGACACCAGCAGTCTCTCCATTGTATCCAAAAACGTTCAACAAGTCTTGGAGAGACTTAACTTCTACAGTCTTTCCATTGTACTCAGCAATAAGTTTCTTGCCCTTTAGAACGTCCTCAAACTCTTTTTCGGTTAGAGCTTGGGATTTGCTAACGTCCATAAAGCTGGAGACCATCCATGAAACGCTGTGTCCTAATCTCTGGACACGCCAGAATGTGAAGGCAACATCAACAGCGTCAATGGGGTATGTCTTATCATTCCATGGATCGTAGGCAACAACTCCTCCTCTAATAACAAAGTACCATTCAGTGCCATCTTCATTGTGTGCCCATGCGACAGCTAAATCTGGAGTTACTTTTTCAGTTTCTTCTTTCCAGTAGGTAACCAAAGTGTCACCAACTTCATGCCAAATTTCCCATCCAAAAGTCTCATATGTCCAAGCTGGATCAAAGCTCTCTGGCCATCCGATTGTGCCTATAACGTAAGTTTGAGCGTCGTTCTTGTAGTCTCCAATTCCAATGGGGACACTTGGTGCATTAGCATCTTCCGAGATTAAATCATACCTCTCTGGGAATGTCGGGTGGTAATATCTGCCCTTAACCCATTCCCAATAAACACGAAGTTGCCTGTTTTGTCCGAGAATGATTTCAGGTACATACTTGTTTCCAAGGATGTAAAGAGCTTTAAAGAGCTCAGTTCTTATCTCTGGGTTGGTTTCTCTCCTTGCAGCGATTACAAGTGCATCTACAGTAGTGTCTCTAAAGAATGCTGGGTTAATAGCACCAAATCCTTGGCCTTCTTCCATTAATTGTTGGACTGCTGGAGTGTTGGCTTCATCAACAACATATGTGACTTTTATAATTTTCTTTCCGCTGGGAAGAGAAGTAGGGACTTGAGCTCCTTCAGGACCAACTAATATAACGCTCTTATCCGTTTCAATTACTTCGTAAGTGGGGCCAGTTGGTTGGGTCTCGGTAGAAGTCTCAGTGGGGGTTGAAGTTGTTTGTGTAGTGGTTTCACCACCAATACAACCGCTTGCAACTACTGCAAAAACTAAAACGCTTATCACTAATAGTGTCGCCAATTGCTTCTTCATTGGCACACCTCCACAGAGTAGAGCATTAATGTCTTAATCAAAGGAGTTTAATAAACTTTTCGACGTTAGAAAACATGCTGATTCCAAAAGTAACGAGTATTGGCGTGTTTGTTCTTTATATTGAGCAACATTTTTACATTAGATAACGAATAATTTTAGATTAAGGCATGTAGAAGAATAAATGCGAAAACCTTAAATTATAGAACATCTTTAAGAAAACTTGACAACAAAATTTGGTGATGTGAATGGTTAGGGCATACGTTTTGTTAACAATTGAAATTGGAAAAGTAGAGAGGGTAATAGAAGAAATCAAAGCCATATCAGGAGTCGTAAAGGCCGACGCTGTAACTGGCCCATATGATGCAATAGTTGAACTTGAGGCCTCAGATTTGGGAGAACTTACCAGAAAAATACTCCATGATATCCACAATATAGATGGAGTAATTGACACTACAACTGCCATAGTAGTAGAAACAGAGTGATTACCCTTATTTTTTTCTGTGCTGTTTTCTAAATTCTCTAACCTTTTGAGTTATTAGTTTTAGTGTCTTTGACTTACCATGCTTGCTTTCTACTATAATTCTTCCTCTTACTTTGAGAGTATCATCTAATGCTGAAAGCCGTGGATTTAAAGCTTTATCATCGATTTCTATCACATTGAGCCCGATGGTTTTAGCTGCATCGACAATCTCGAGTAGAGTAGGCTTATCTATCGCAAGGTTCTTTGGGACTTCTCTTCCATATTTCCGTGGTATCCTTGCATCTATCTCATTTGTCCATATTACAAATCTCTTCATCTTGAACACCTAAAAAGTTTAAAAGCCATTAGATTAAAAATTCTTTGGTGAGAACATGGAGGTAAGCCCAATCCTTGAGTTCTTGAAAAAAAATGTGAGTTTAGGGGACTTTGTTATTGTAGAGTATCCATCTTCATATTCACTTGCAAAATTGCTCTGGGGGGGACTTATACCGGAGATCCCACAGGAAGAAGTATTAATAGATGACTTTTTTGGAATTGGTGATCTCCTCTTTAGAGATTACTTGCGAAAGGCTTCCCCAGAAGAATATAAAAAAGCGATAGAGGCCACAAAAAAGATTCGAGCAATACGAATAGGGCCTGGAAGGACTAGTTATGCCTCCATAGTAGAAGAAATCCCCATCACTTATGACGTCTCAGAATTTATGAGGAGCTATTACAATGCATTAATGAATCTCTTTTCAGTTTCTGCTAAAGTGGAATACTCCATAACCGTGGGTATCTCTCAGTATCTTTACTTTGGAGGTGAAAAGGGATTAAGGGCAATTTTGTTTACGAGAAGCACTCTACCGTTTGAAGATTGGAGTTCAATTTATTTCGTGAATAGTGACATTTTAGATGAGAAACAACTAGCAGTTTTGAGAGAACTTGCCAGCTGGCAGTTAAAAATTGAAAAAGAGAAAGGAACATACAGAATAAAAGTCGAAGACTAACTTGGTGGTAGAAATGATCAAACTCGGTGATAAGGTTGTATTACTTGATCCTAGGGGAAAACGATATCTAATAACCGTAAAAGAAGGGGAGTTTCATACGGATCTTGGTATAATAAACTTGGAGAAACTTGTGGATAAAGAGTTCGGGATACTTGTAGAGTCTCACAAGGGGTATCAATTTAGAGTACTGAAACCACGGATAGTAGATTACATTGATAAGATGAAAAGGGGCCCACAGATAATTCATCCAAAAGATGCTGCTCAGATTGTGGCATTTGCTGGAATATCTCCTGGGGATGTAATAATTGAAGCAGGAGTTGGGAGTGGAGCATTAACCCTTTTCTTGGCCAACATTATTGGGCCTCAAGGGAGAATAATAGGCTATGAAATACGAGAAGACTTTGCAAACCTTGCGTGGAGAAACGTAGAATGGGCAGGCTTTTCTGACAGAGTGGAAATAAAGCTAAAAAACATATATGAAGGGATAGATGAAGAAGAAATTGACCATATAATCCTGGATCTTCCTCAACCTGAAAATGTTGTTGAACATGCCGTAAAAGCTCTGAAACCAGGAGGCTTCCTCGTTGCATATACTCCATGCATAAACCAAGTAGATAGACTCTATAAAAAACTGAGAGAATATAAAAAGCATTTTACAAAACCCCGTACTATTGAATGCTTGGTGAGAGACCAAGAAGTTAAACCAGACTGTATAAGACCACGAACCACAATGTTAGCACACACTGGTTATATAACCTTTGTTAGGAAAGCTTAGCTTTTTTGGATGTTTTATTGCTTATTTCGAAATTTTTCTCATGATCTGAACTCTATTTTCCCAATTTCCCCTCGTCTTTTTTAAAGGACAAGATTTGTGAGAGCCTCGTGTATATCTATAACCATTGGTTTACAATAATTTTATAAACACTATTTGTTCTCAACAAGGATAGATGCTCAAATTTGGACCTACGTACGGAGGTGTGCATTATGTATGAGATACTCGAGAAAAAAGAGATTGCTGCAAAAAATGTTATGTACAAGATACACGCTCCTCACATAGCAAAAAAAGTTCAACCTGGACAATTTGTAGTTGTTAGGGCTTTTGAAAATGGAGAGAGGGTTCCCCTCACTCCAGTGACATGGAACCGAAAGGAAGGTTGGATAACATTGGTAGTATTTAGTAGGGGAAAAACAACACTTAGAATGAACATGGAACTCAAAGAAGGAGACAAAATTCTTAACATCGCTGGCCCTCTTGGAAACCCTGCCCCTATGAAGAGATTTGGGAAAATACTGGCAATAGGCATGATAACCGGAATCGTTGAAGTGTACCCCATAGCAAAGGCGTGGCAAGAGCTTGGAAATGAAGTAATAACCCTACATATAGTACCAGAACCCATGATCTTACTCAGAGAAGAGCTTGAGAATGCTGTTTCAAGACATATAGTTGAAAGCTTCCCTCTAAAAGAAGGAATGGGAATGCCTGAAATTTTTAAGGAATTAGTAACTAGGGGCCAAGCAAAAGTGAAAGAACTTATTGAAGTAGAAAAACCCGATTTAATTTTCATGGTAGGACCTGCAGGTGGTCAAAAAGCAATATTTGATGTTGTTAAAGAATATGGCGTTCCTATGGAGGTTGATCTTCATCCAATAATGGTGGATGGCACTGGAATGTGTGGCGCGTGTAGAGTTACCATCGGAGGAGAGGTTAAATTTGCTTGTGTCGATGGACCTAGCTTTGATGCATACGAGGTTAATTGGGAAGAGCTTATTGCAAGATCTGGCTTTTACACGGATTTAGAAAAGAGAGCCATGGAAGATTATTTGGCTAAGCTTGCACAAGGAGGTGTTCAATAATGGCAATTATTAAAGAACGTATTCCAACTCCTGAGAGACTAATTGAAGAAAGACTTCAAGGTTTCATGGAAGTAAATCTTGGTTATACGTTTGAACTGGCACTTCAAGAGGCACAAAGATGTCTTCAATGTAATCCCGCCCCATGTATTCAAGGATGTCCAGTTCATATTGATATCCCTGGGTTCATAAAAAAGCTTCGTGAGAATAAAGAAGATCCAAAAAAAGCTGTTAAAGAGGCCTTGGAAGTCATCTGGGCCTGCAATACCCTACCGGCCATTACAGGTAGAGTCTGTCCACAAGAGGATCAATGTGAAGCTCCTTGTGTGATGGGCAAAGTCGGAGAACCAATAAACATTGGAAAACTTGAGAGATTTGTTGCTGATTATGCACGAGAACAGGGGATAGATGAAGAACTCCTTCAAGAGATTATTCCAAAAATTGAAAAGAAAAAAGAAAAAGTTGCTATTATCGGAGCAGGTCCAGCTGGCTTGACCTGCGCTGCTGAACTAGCCAAGGATGGATACCAAGTTACGATATTTGAAGCCCTTCATAAACCTGGGGGAGTTCTTGTTTATGGAATCCCTGAGTTCAGGCTTCCCAATGACACCATTGAAAAAGAACTTGAGAAGCTTAAGAAACTTGGTGTTGAGATGAAAACTGATTACATAGTAGGGAGAACTGTTACTCTTGATGAACTTCTCGAGAACTATGATGCGGTGTTTATAGGAACCGGTGCTGGAACACCAAAACTTCCAAGTCTTCCCGGGATTAACTTAAATGGTATTTATTCTGCAAACGAGTTCCTTACAAGAGTTAACCTCATGAAGGCTTATGCTTTTCCAGAGTATGACACTCCAATAAAGATCGGAAAGAAAGTCATAGTGATTGGAGCTGGAAACACTGCAATGGATGCAGCAAGAACTGCAAGAAGACTAGGTGCAGAGGTGGTTATAGCCTACAGAAGAGGCAAGGAAGACATTACAGCAAGAATTGAAGAGGTCGAACATGCTAAAGAAGAAGGGGTAACGTTTGAATTCTTCTTAAGTCCCATGGAGTTTATAGGAGATGAAAATGGAAGAGTCAAGGCAGTGAAGTTCATGAAAATGAAAGCTCTCGAAGAGAGGGACTCCAAAGGAAAAAGAAAAATAGTGCCTACTGGAGATACTACTGTTTTGGAGGCAGATACAGTTGTCATAGCAATTGGAAAAACAACAAGCAAACTCCTTAGAATGACGATGGCAAAAATAGAAGCTGATGAATATGGAGTAATAAAAGTAGATGAAAAATTGATGACAAATATTCCCGGAGTTTTTGCTGGTGGGGATGCCATTAGAGGCGAAGCTACGGTAATTTTAGCAATGGGAGATGGAAGAAAGGCTGCAAAGAGCATCAAAGAGTATTTAGAGAAAAAGGCAAACAACACATAGTTTTCCCTTTTATTTTTGCCCTTTGGAAAGCCTTACTCTTTAAGCTAGGATCTTTGATACAAAATTTTATAACTTCTATTTCTAAAACCATTTTAGGCAATGAGGAACTCTAGGGTATCTGAGAAATGATGAGGGTCAACCTCCTGAGCCGCTAATGGAGTAAATTCTTCATATTATCACCTAAAAACCTCTCCCTGAAGGGCGAGAAGGTCATTCACACTATTTTTCCGAAACCTAAGATCCTGGGAGAGATAAATGCACCAAGTTCTTCTTTTTTCTTTCCAACGGCCCGTATAGACTTCACAAATTCAAAGATGTTTCCTACAAACATATTGTCTTTGAATGGAATTTTTTCTCCATTTTTTACAAGATATCCAAGCTCTACCGTTAGTGAAAAATCCCCACTTATTGGATTTGCAGTGTGTTCTCCAAAGACTTTTTTTACAACTATACCTTCAAAATCCTCTAAATCTTCCTCTTTACCTTCTATTACTATGTTGCTTGTACCAATATGAGGAGGTGTTCGAAAGTCCCTTACACCGTTCCCCGTGCTTTCCATTCCAAAGAGGCGTGCATAAGTTTCGTCTAGAATGAATGACGATAACACTCCATTCTTCACTAAAATAGTTCTTTGACTAGGATTGCCCTCTCCATCAAATGAGTAACTTCCTAATTTCCCCTCAAGAGTACCATCATCGATCAAGGTAAATGCCTCACTCGCGACTTCCTCCCCTACTTCCTTAAACCTACTTCGTTTATAATAGATACTATCTCCCCTTAAATTTGAAAGGAATAATCCTACTAGTGATGCCACTGAGTGAGGCTCTAATACAAGCTCTCCCTCATAAGGTTCAAGTTTCTGGGCCTCATAACTGAGCTTAACTTCTTCCAAAGCCTTTTCAAGACCAGTTTCAAGCTCTTTTTCGAAGTCTATCATCTGTCTAGAGCCTTTGTAATAGTCTCCTGTTCCAGTTCGGTGGCCCTTCCTAACTATGTAAATGCTAAAGCTCATTGCAGTACCCTCTTCCTCTTCGTTAATACCATTAGAATTGACTATTCCATCCTTAGCAAAACCGAATGCAAGTCTTCCAGAAAAAGTATATTCAGGACCAAATTTATTTCTCAGCTCTTGCTCCTTTTGGGAGATCTCTTTTCCCAACTCAAAGGCCTCTTCAAAAGTCAAATTGCTGATCCATTTATCATAAATTCCGCGAACTTTTTTAATGGGCTTTTTGTCTGGGAAACCATGAAATTTAACCTCGCCCACTTTTGCAAGCTTTATTGTCCTCTTCACAAAATTTTCAAAGGTTTTTTTGTCGTGATTTATACCGGTTATATATGAAAAGCCTTGTTTTCCATGGTACCCTATCCTAAGCCCAATTCCAGAGTGATATTTTCTTTGAGCTCTTTTAAGTTTACATTTTTCGATTTTAAAAGAACTCCCTCTCCCAACTTCCCAATAAACCTCCCATTCAATGTTCTCACGATTTAAAATTTTAATAAGTTCATCTACCATCTTCCCACCGTTCTTCGCTAACCGACGTAGAATTAAAGTTTTTTGGTAAGAAAGGTATATATATCTTTAATGAAATTATCTTAGGTGAAAGAAATGAGGGTTATACCTTTTGTTTTAATTTTCATAATCCTTTCAAGCGGATGTTTACAAGCAAGTTCATCTCTTTCGGAATCTACGTCATCTGCTCCGGAATCTTCAGAGATTATATCCTCCTCCCAAGAGACATCAGGAGCATCGTGTATCAGGCCAGGGTACGGAGAATTTAATGCGAAGAACCTCTTTTTCAATTTAGTCGATGATCATGAGCGTTTAAAAGAAAGCCTGGCGTTTCTCATGCCACCTAATAACACTATCACTGTCAAGGGTCTCCTAGTTGCCAAGAAGTACACTGTGAATCAAAAAGTGTGTTATTACGAAGGGAACGTCGAACTTAAAGCATTCTTAGGAGAGTCAAACTTTTCAAACAGCTGGAGCTTTGTTCAAAGCAGACTTAGAAAAGTCGAAAATATAAGTGTTGAGATATCCCCAAAAGAGACCACTATCTCCAAAAACAAAAATGCAACTTTTGAAATAAAAATAAAGACAGAAAACGTGAGAATTGGTGAGACGTATTACATCTACATAGTAGCCCTTGGAGAAAACGGATGGAAGAGCTGGGCAAGAATAGAGGTGAAAATCTGGGGATTAGAGAAGACCTCCCACTAAAGCTCTAGTCAATATATGAGGGCCTCCATCATCGACTGAAACCCATTGTCCTTTCCCGCAATAACCTGGGAAGTTCACTTTGAGGTCTTTTCCTATACCTCTTATGTTCTTGAGAATGTCCAGAATCTTTCCTGAAAGAGCGACATCTCTTATATGGTACTTAATCTTGCCATTTTCAATTAGGTATCCTTCTTTAGCTCCAAACATAAATGTTCCATTAGCGATATCTACTTGTCCTCCTTTATCTCCAATTAGATACAGACCATTTTTGACTTCTTCAATCATTTCTTCAAAGTTCCAGTCTCTCGGCTCTATATATGTGTTACTCATTCTCACTAATGGCTGGTAATTGTAGCTCTGGGCCCTTCCATGCCCATTTGATTCGGTTCCAAAGAATGCTGCAGTTTCTCTATCTAGGAGGTACTCATTTAGAACTCCATCTTTTATAATCTCAACTTTTCTTGCTTTTATTCCTTCATCATCATAGATATAAGATCCAAACTTTTTCTTAAGCGTTGGGTCATCAACAACGGTTAGTTCATCTACTGCTATATTTTGACCAAGTTTTCCTTCTAAAATGCTCTCTCCATTTTTGATCGCATCGCCTTCTGCCGCATGGCCTAAAGCCTCATGGATAAAAACACCTGTAAGTTCGGGATCCATAATTATATCAAACTCCCCAGAGGGCGGTAACTTGGCCTGTAAAAGTGATGTTGCCTTGTTCTTTACAAAAGAGGCCCAATACTCAAGATCTATATCCTCTATACTTTCCCAGCCTGTTGTTCCTCCAAAGACTTTCCAGTAAGTCTGCATATCATCATTTTCTTTCGCAGTAACAGAGAAACTCAATCGAATCTTGGGAACTATAGTTTTGATTTCACTTCCAAGAGAGTTGAAATAAAACTGTTCCTTTATACCATCTCCATAAGTTATTTTCCTATTAGGAATATGATCTCCTTTTAGGAGAGAATCAAGAGTCTTCAAAAGTTCTATTTTTTCCTCTAAGTCTACATCAAGAAATGATTTTTTCACTTTAATCTCAGCTTCATCTGTGAGAGGGTCACCGAGATAAATCTTTGAGTTCCCTTTACTTGTTTTTGCAATTTTCATTGCAGCTTCGAGGGCTTTTTCTGCTCTCCTTAGATCATTTGCTGAAGAAAAGCCCCAAGAACCATCAAAAACTCTTACTCCAATACCAATCTCCATATTAGAAGAGATATCCTCAAAGTGAGAGTTTTGAATTTCAATGTGAGTGGCATTTACCCTAGCTATCCTTACTTCATAATATTTGACTTTATACTTAGTAGCAAGCTTTTCAGCTTTTCGCACAAGTGTCTCAATCTCCATACACCTTCCCGAAAGAAGAGACTAAGATTTGTTTATATCCTTTTTGGAGATATCTAAAGAAAAAAGAGAAGTTAGTAATCTACTTCTCCTTTCTCTTTTAGTTGTTTGTACATGCGCCACGTAATTATAGGCTTCTTAGCTGCTAAAACATCGTCAACGCGTCTAACAGCAGTGTTGTGGGGTGCAGTTTTTACAATTTCAGGATTAGTGTAAGCCTCCTTGCTTATCTGCTTAAGGGCTTCAACATAAGCATCAAGATCTTCTTTGCTTACTGTTTCTGTTGGTTCAATCATCAAAGCTTCGTGGACTATTAGTGGGAAGTAAATCGTTGGTGCATGTAGCCCAAAGTCAAGTAAGCGCTTTGCTACATCCAAAGTCTTTACGCCAGTATCTTTTTTCATTGGTTCAGCGGAAAACACTACTTCGTGTTTTCTCAGCTCTTTGTGGGGTAGTTCGTATCCTTTGGTTCCCTTTAGCTTTTGAGTAAGATAGTTGGCATTGAGAACAGCAATTTCGGAGACTTCTTTTAGCCCCTCTCTTCCCATCATTTTGAGATAGGTTAGGGCCCTAACTAGGACAGTGAAATTTCCATAGAATTCCTTAACTTTCCCAATACTTTTTGGAAGGTCGTAATTAAGGTAGTATTTTTCTCCATCAAATTCAACGAGTGGTACTGGAAGGTACTCTACAAGATGCTCTTTTACTCCAACAGGACCAGCTCCAGGACCTCCTCCTCCGTGAGGTGTTGAAAATGTCTTGTGAAGGTTTATATGGACAACGTCAAATCCCATGTCTCCAGGTCTTATTTTTCCTAATATTCCATTTAAGTTTGCGCCATCATAATAAAGTAAACCGCCAGCTTTGTGAACTATCTTTGCTATTTCGAGGATATCCTCTTCGAATATCCCAAGAGTATTCGGATTTGTAAGCATTATCCCTGCAGTTCTTTCACTAACCGCATTCTCTAGGGCCTCTAAATCCACCATACCTTGCTCATTGGAAGGAATCTCTATAACTTTAAATCCAGCCATAGCAGCACTTGCAGGGTTTGTACCATGAGCAGAGTCCGGCACGATTATTTCGTTTCTTTGCGTTTCTCCTTTGTCTAGATGGTAAGCTCTTATTATCATGACTCCAGCAAATTCACCGTTTGCTCCAGCAGCTGGCTGCAAAGTAAAACGATCCATTCCAGTAATTTCCTTTAACCACTGTTCAAGTTCCCACATTATTTGTAAAGCACCTTGAACTGTTCTTTCATCTTGATATGGGTGTATAAGGGTTGCTTTTGGGTGATTTGCAAACTCTTCATTAATCTTGGGGTTATATTTCATAGTACATGAGCCAAGTGGGTACATGCCACTGTCCACACCATAGTTCATTTCACTAAGTCGGGTATAGTGTCTAACTATCTCTGGTTCACTTAATTCGGGTAATTCCAGTTGATCCCTTTTCAAATGCTCTGGAATTTGGATTTTGATATTCTCAATGGGAGCTGGAAGTGTGAAACCTACCCTTCCGGGTTTAGAGAGCTCAAAAATAAGGGGCTCTTTCCATTTTGCTTGTCTAAACATTTTTATCACCTCATAACCTCGCCATGTTTATTATTTCTTTTAGGTTTTCGATTAGAATTTCGACCCATTCTTTTCTTGTAGTCTCAGTTACTGCAAACAATGCACTTTCTCCCAACTCCTGGAAGTGAGGTCTTAAGTAGAAGCCCCCGTGAATGTTTCTCTTCAAAAGCTCTTCATGAATTATATCATAAGGCACCTCGAATCTAACGAGTACATCTTTGAAATTGATGCCATCAAAAGGAATCTCAGCCACTTCACTTATACGCTCTTTAAAGTAAGCAGTATTCTTCAAAATTATCTCGCCAAGTTGTTGTAGGCCTTTTGGTCCAAGTGTCGCCATGTGTATTGCTGCTGCAACAGCCACCAAAGCTTCATTTGAACAGATATTTGAGGTCGCTTTGGCCCTTCTAATGTGTTGTTCCCTGGTTTGTAGGGTCATGACAAATGCCCTCTTTCCTTCTGCGTCCTTTGTCATTCCTATTACTCTTCCAGGCATTTGTCTAATCAATTTCCTCTCATTTTTAACTGCCAGAATACCTGCCCTTGGACCTCCAAAGTTCAAGGCACTGCCTAAAAATGAGGTCTCTCCTACAACAATATCTGCTCCAAGGTCTCCTGGTGCTTTAATTACTCCAAGAATAGTTGGATCAACACCAACTACAAATAAAGCCCCAGCATCATGAGCAATTTCTCCAATTTCCTTTACTTGTTCTTCAATCAATCCAAAGAAGTTTGGAATCTCAATGTAAACTCCTGCTGCGCTTTCAACTTTTTCCTTAAGATCCTCTACATCTAATTGTCCTCTTTCATTCCACTTAACATATTCAATCTCAAGACCTGGCCCTGCAGTGTAGGTGTGAAGAACTTTTTTCCTTTCGGGATGGAGATGTGTTGGAACTATAAATTTCTCCTTTTTTGTAACGCGAGCGCTCATCAACGCTGCCTCAGCCATGGCTGTTCCCCAGTCATACATAGAAGCATTAACTATTTCTAGACCAACAAGTTCTCCAACTAAACTCTGGTATTCAAAAAGGGCCTGTAGCATCCCTTGGCTTATTTCGGCTTGATACGGAGTGTATGAAGTTATGAATTCACTCCTCTCAATGAGGTACTTTACGTGAGCAGGTACGTAGTGGAAATACGCACCAGCACCTAGGAAAGTGGGCATCTCTAAAATAGTCTTGTTCTTATTGAGTATCTCATTCATCTCAAGAAAGATTTCGTATTCGCTTTTGCCTTCTGGAAGGTTGAATTCCTTTACGAATCCCTTAGGCACATCTGAAAAGAGATCCTCGATACTCTTGAACCCGATTTCTTTGAGCATCTCTTCCTTATGGGCCGAGTTTGGGATATAGTGTCTCCCCATTTTTATCACCTTTTTGAAATCATCATCTAAACATTTCGTCGCACTAAAATATATGCTTTATGGAGAGCAAAACTTAAAGGTAGGTAATGGTTGGTTAATGTGAGGAGTCAAACAAGGAGAGGGGGAAAGACTAATGATAATTGGCTTTGACTTTGATGGTACAATTGTTGACAGTTATTCAGTTATAAATGAAGCCTTCCGAAGGGCCCTAGAGAAACATTTTCCTTGGCTTCCATTCAAAGGCTTTTGGGCTACTATACTTACCAAATTAGAACTTTACTTTGAAAGACCTAAGTTCGGAAAACATTCTGGTAGAATAAAACAACCGATGTTTTTTAAAACTAAATTTGCGCGTACGTGGTTTGAGGAGAGGGCTAAGCTTTCAAAACCTATAGATGACTCAAAAGAAGTTTTAAAGAAACTTAGAGAAGAAGGACATATAGTTATTTCCTTCTCTGCTGAAGACTTTTTAGATGGAATGAAAGAATATAGACTGAAAATTGGTGGTTTTTATGAGCTTTTTGACGATATAATAGTCTTTGGAAGGAATATAACTCTTTGTGAAGCGTTTCAGCTTATTAGGGAGAGGTATGGAGATGAGATATTTATATGGGTAGATGATAAACCATGGAGATTCATAGGCCGTGGGGATGAGAATACTGAGTATGTATGGTATTATTTCCCTCCTACAGCAAAATATGCAAGTGAAGAGGTTTTAAATCAAATTCCCCATCTCCATGTAATCCAGGATCTCTGGAATATTTTTGATGTAGTAAGACGAGTAAAGCAAAAAAGAGGTGTTTAGTTTTTTCTTCAACTTTTTTACATTGAAAATTTAAAAACACATTTGTATAATCTGTTACCATGAAAATAGAACTTCTTCCCCAGAAAGCTATCAAAATTAAAGACAACCTGATAATAGCAGATCTTCACTTAGGTTACGAAGAGAGTTTGGCTCAAGAAGGCATCTATCTTCCAAAGGCTTTTAATCAAATGCTCACTTTGCTTAAAGGTTTAGTATTAAGGGAACGACCCAAAAAGCTTATCATAAATGGCGATCTCAAGCACTCTTTTGTCCCATTTAGACGAGAGAAAATCGAGGTTGAGGCGTTCTTTAATGAAATTTTGCCTTTAGTAAGAGAGGTAATTGTAATAAGGGGAAATCATGATGTAGGTATATTTTGGATAAAAAGCTTGGGAATTGAGGTTCTGGACGAGGTTGAGATTGGTGAATGGAAAGTTGTTCATGGTCATAAACTTGTAGAAGGCGACCGATTCATTATAGGACATGAGCATCCGTCAATAAGGTTGCGAGATGAAGTGGGAGCCTTGATAAAGGTACCTATTTTTTTGAAGGGTGAGGACCTATTAGTCCTCCCGGCATTCTCACCTTGGGCTTATGGAAACGACATTCTCAGGGAAATAGTCTCCCCCTTTCTAAGAGACCTAAATTCCGCAATCTTTGAAGTTCTTGTTCCCTTAGAGACAGAACTATTAAGCTTTGGAAAGCTGAGTGAACTAGTAGAGGCCCTCCGAAGAATGTGAATAATCACAAAAGTTTAAAATTCTTAATGAAGTTAATTCTTTTGGTGATAACATGGATATTTTTAGCACAATAGTCTTCTTTGCTTATGCTCCTGCTCTTGGATTATTGTGGTATTTCTATCATGAGGATAAATACGAGCCAGAGCCCAAAAGATTCGTAATTGCCACATTCCTCCTGGGAGCAACACTTTCAGTTGGCGTTGCAATGGTTTTAGAGGCCTTCCTAGTGGAAGGTGAGTTTGGATATGCCCTCTTACCGGCAACTGCTTTCTCAATGGCATTAATAGCAGGTATTGTAGAAGAACCGGCGAAAGCTCTGGCCATTAGATTACCTTTTAAAGCTGGACAAATGGATGGGATTATGGATGGAGTAGTCTATGGTGTAGCAGCCGGCTTGGGCTTTGCAGCAACTGAAAACTTTTTATATGGTATTGGCTTTGGGGTTGGAGCTACTATAGTGAGGGGCTTTTTGACACCATTTGCCCATGCTACATGGAGCGCAATAATAGGAGTGGGCTATGGATTAAAGGCCGAAGGTAAACTTCAAACACTTTCTAGTTACTTTGCATTAGCAATACTACTTCACTTCCTTTGGGACTATTTTGCATTTCTTAGTATTACCATCCCCTCATACTATATCTTCACGATCTTGCTGATTTTCATAAATATAGCCTTAGTACGATATTTCATAATATTGGGCCAACAAGAAGATCTTGAAAAAGTATGGTGGTATTGGTTTGTGGGAGGTAAGGAAACATGATAGAAAAGATTGAAAAGGCACTTTTTGAGACGAGACCTTATATTGAATATTATGAAAAGTTAGAGAAAAAAATTAGAGAACTAAGCTCGATAACTCAGGACGAAGAAAGCTTTGTTAATCTTCTGGAGAGGGAGATCCAAAGCACAGAGGAACCTTTTAAGACAGACCTCAAGATTTTTCTGCAGAAATTTACGAGTATTTGAAACTAAACTTGTTTTCACTTTTTTGAAAATTTTTCGATTAGACCTGGTAATCTATAGAATATTTTTTCTAGATGTTGTATACTAATGAACATTATTATTAGTGAAGTTACATTCACGTAACCTTCTCTGGCCTCCTGTGCATTTCATGGGTTCCATGATAAAAGTCCTACATAACTGCTTTTTTGGTAGTTCCGCTGAGTTTTATTTCTCCTCAATGGATTTAAACGGTCTGAAAAACTTTATATGTTCAAAAAAGACAAGATGTCTTGCTTTTGTATCTTGAGTATAGAGGATGAGCAACATGTACAAAAATGTACAGGGGGTTGAAAAATGGAGAGATATGCTGGACAAACTCTCTCAAAGAGGGAAGAAAGTTATAGAGAAGTAACACCTGCTGCGATAGTCTTAGGAGTTCTTTGGGGAGCATTTATGGCTGCAAGCTTTACTTATGCTGGTATGATTATGGGTTTTACCTCAGGAGGCTCTGCCATAGCCGCAATAGTAGGTTGGGGAATTCTTAGAGGTCTCCTAAAGAAAGGTACAGTAGTAGAGAATAATATTGTCCAGACAGTTGCCTCAGCAGTTAATATTTCAGTATCCGGTGTCATCTTCACAATCCCAGCACTTTACATAATGTCACTCCATCAAGAGATAAATACCCTGTACTTCTTCCTAGCAACTGCAGCTGGAGCCATCTTGGGTATAACATTCATAATTCCACTTAGAAAGCAGATGATCGAAATAGACAGACTTAGGTTCCCAACAGGGACTGCAGTTGCTACTATCCTTAAGACTCCTGGAAGTGGAATAGAAAAGGCAAGGCTTTTGTTCTTTGGTATGGTTCTTAGCGCAGTAATTTATCTCATTCAGCAGTTCCCAATATTTGGGTTGCCCCATGTTATACCTGAAGTTGTGGACTTAGGAGCAGCACTTCATCTCCCAGAATGGGTCAACTTAACAATCGCCCTCTCACTCATGGTATTTGGTATGGGTCTAATTACAGGAAGAAATGGTCTAATAGTTCTTGCTGGTGGTGTGCTCTCTTACTACATTATAACTCCAGTCGTCAAGAGCCTTGGGTGGATTCCAGCAGAGGTTCAAGGAAGTGCGATAAGTAGTTATGTATATGGTACAATGACAAGACCACTAGGTATTGGTATGCTCCTTGGAGGTTCAATAGCCGGTTTGATACTTTCTCTACCTGTCATTGCAGTGGCTATGAAAAGTCTTGCACAAGCAAGCAAGTTTAAAGACAAGAACGGGCACAACGAAGAACTTCCAATTCATTACTTAATCGGAGGCGCTATTTTTGCCTTTGTCTTGCTTCTAGTAACAGCTTACAAGCTTGGAAACCTGGGTCTAGGAAGAAGCCTCATCACAGCACTCATTGGTGTCGCATGGATCTTCATTGCATCACTCCTCGTAGCAATGTCCACTGGAATGACTGACTGGAGCCCCGTTTCAGGTTTGTCTCTCGTCTCAGTTATGATACTTCTCTACTTAACCAACAAGAACGTTCCACTTACAATCCTGATGGGTGCAACAGTTGGTGTGGCCATTTCAGGAGCCGCAGACATGATGCAAGACCTTAAGACTGGACACATGGTAGGTGCAGTTCCATCAAGACAACAAAAGGTCGAGCTCCTAACTGGCTGGTTAGGCCCAATAATCGCACTAACAGTTGTCGGTCTTATTTGGAATGCTTATGGTATTGGAAACGACAAAGTCCCAGCTCCTCAGGCCATGGCCCTTAAGTCAATGGTAGAAGCAGTACTTGGTGGAAGTGTACCAATAGACAAGTTCATAGCAGGTGGACTACTCGGGTTCCTCCTATCCCTTAGTGGAGTTCCCGGACTTGGAGTACTAGTAGGACTCTCAATGTACCTTCCAATGCTCTATATCATTCCGTACGGAATTGGTTGTGTTGTGAACGAGGTTGCAAAGAGAAAGAAGGGTTACGAATTCATCGTTGAGAAAGTCCTCCCATTTGCAGCAGGTTTAATGGTTGGAGAAGCTGCTATGACATTACTATTTGCAGTGCTCACTGTAGCTGGAGTACTACACCCATGAGGTGATAACAATGAAAAAATTTATCGGAAATATAATGCTCACAGTTGGACTGGTTGGAGGAGCTATAGCCTCAGCTAGAAATCCACCACTTTGGACAGCGCTTGGAGGTAGTTTAGCTATCATGGGAGTTGGAATATTGCTCAGAAGACAAGGAGAAAAAGAAGAGCTCCACAAGAGTGCTGCTCAAGGCAAAGGTGGAAAAGAAGAACTCAAGAGAACACTGGAGACCGCTATTGCAGAAATTGAAAAAATAATGGAAGAAAGAGAGAAGGACTTAGAAAAGGCAAGAGAACACTTAGGAAAAATCCTTGAAACTTTGGAGACCTTTGCAGAGAAGGCCCAACCACTTAGAATTGAAGGCATCAGGTTTTATGGGGAAGTCATGACAAGCTTCAGCAAGGCAGAGAGACACTTAAACAGAGCATGGAGTGCTTATGCTGACGGATACGTAAAGGAAGGAGACACTTATCTCGAGTCTGGATATTCCCAGCTTAAAGAGACTTCAAGACTCTTAAACTCCAGAATCTGATTCTTTTTCTTTTCCTTTCTCTTACAACAAAAGGAATAAATACCCAGAAGCTCAAAATAATTTTGGTGGATGATGTGAGAAAATTTTTTAGCTTAATATTGGTTTTTCTTATAATAACCAGCCTTTCTGGGTGTATTTCAAAAGAAACCATTTCCCCCTCTAAAAGTGAAACGGCAACGTCAACAACTAAGCCAACCATAAGTGAAAGCTCCACGACTACATCACCAGAAACAACCACAACTGAAGCCATGATGCAAGCTTTAAATAAGGAGGATTTAATTAATGCTATTGAAAGTGTTGAGAAATATCAATTTACTGCTGAGTATTCTACGATACCCAAAAGTGACACCCGAATAAATTCTAAAGGAGGATTTGACTTCACTAAGGAAGAGGCATTTTGGGAGATTACCTCTTTAAGTGGGGATCTAGTAGCTTATTCTAATGAGGTTGTCTGGGGTAATTCCATTTATTATTCCGTCACTGTAGAACAAGACAACAAAATAGTACAACAAGAAACTACAAGCATGACTATAGAAACATACTTTGAACGGATTCTTCAAGGCCGTACGGAAATAAAAACGGTTGAAGAATTTAAACAATGGCTTTTCAAAGGTGCTGATCCTACTAGGAACCCTCTGTACTATGTCCGTGATCTTCTTAGTAATGCGGATTCCTTTGAAGTGAGCAAAGAGGGTAGCAATTATATAGTGACTTTCACTTTCACAAAAGAAGAAAAGGTTAATCTAGACTCTGTAGAGAAACACATAAAAACTGAAGGTACAGGAAAACTATGGCTCGAGGATAACCTGCCAATAAAAGGGGAAATAGAGATAAAACGAACAACAAGCTATACTGGATTGGATAGTACTACTACAACAGAAGCCCTTGTAAAGTTTGAAATAAGTTATAGATATGAAAGACCCGTGTGGGTCAAGAAAATTGTTGAATAGATTTTCTTTTTATCATTTTTAAACCGAAAAGAATAAGTATATCAATATCGTAATATATTTCGGTGGGGGACTATGAAGAAAGCTTTTGTAATAACCTTCATTCTCCTTGTGATAATTAGCTTTTCTGCTTGTGTTCAAAAGGAACCAACACCTCAAGCTCTCATTGAGGAAATTGAAGATGTGGATAAGTACAGCTATTCAATTGAGTATCATCAGGAGACTCAATTTAGTAATGTCACAATATACTCCAGGGGAGGTTTTAACTATGACAGAGAAGAAGCATTTTGGGAGAGTAAAGTCATTAGAAAGGAGATAACTTATATTAATGAGACAATCCTCGGGGATTTCATGTACTTCTCATATGCCATAGAGAAGAATGGAAATGTAATCCAAAAAGGCAGTGGAAATACGACTATACAAGAATATTTTGAAAAACTTAAAGACAACCTCATGCCAGGAATTGAGACACCCGAAGATCTAAAATATCAAATGTTAAAGGGAGCCGATTTAAGTAGGAATCCTCTTTATTACCTTAAAGATATCCTAAAAAACACCACAAACTTTGAAGTTGCAAGAGGTGACGGCCTCTATTTAATTGGATTCAACTTTACCAGACAATATGAGTCCCCAATGCCAGAGAACGTATCAGAAAATCTAAAAGACTACTTCGAAACTATAAGATGGATAGAAACAACAAGGGGCTTTGCTCGACTGTGGGTCAAGGATAACCTTCCAATAAAGGGGGAGATACATGCAACGAAATTTATAGAGCGCCCAGGATTAAACATGACATCCACCATAGAAATTTCAGCCAAGTTTGAGATTACATATGACTATAAACGACCAGAATGGATTAAGAAGGTGATTGAATGAAGCAGTCACTCTTTGTAGCTTTAATTACCTTAATTCTTTTTTCTGGATGTCTTACGTTTGAGAGGGTCCCTTCAATAGAAGAAGTCCTCAGAGCAATGGAAGAAGTAAATGAATATCAATATGAATTCCATTCTGCAAATATCGGGATAACCGAATCGGAAACATTCACTCAAATTATGAAGGGAGGTATGAACTTAAAGAGACGTGAAGGGTTTGAAGAAATAATGACCTATAATTTTGATGGAGAATTAATAGAGATCTACAGAGCAGCTGTTTTTGATGGAAGATACTACCACTACCAACTTAGAAAAAACAAAGGAGAAATACTCGAGAATATAACTGAAGAGAATCCACTTGAAGCTATTGTTTCTTCGGAAAATATTACTACTTTTATTGAGGATCACTTTGCATGGCCACTTCACACTTTGTCGCTTTTTCTAAAGAACGGGAGCGTAGAGTTAATTGAAAAAGATGGCAACCTCTATGTTTTCAGAGTTGAATATAGTAAGGAAAGACAGGGTAAATACTATGAGTATATTGGAAATTTAACTGGGATAATATGGGTAAATGACGCCCTTCCAGTTAGATTTTCCTTGAACATAACAACAATCACAATAAACCTGCACTCAAATATAACAAAAAGAGCGACTTCAGTCGTTAGAGGAAATATAACATACTCCTATTTGATCCCAGAGTGGCTTCTAAGAATAAGAAAGAGATCAAGCTGACTCAACATCTCTGGTCGCAACTATTTTTGTTTCTAAGTTTAAAGGGCTTTCTAGGATTACTTGACCAACTCTTACCGGTGCCTTAACCTCAATCTGTGCTAAAACCTTCATAAGTTCAGGTATCTTTTCTTTGGGAATTGGTTTAGTAGTCTTTACACTAACTGTTGGCAATTTACCGTTTTTCACTTTTACTACACTCATCACGATTCTCTTTGGGTTGATTATCTCATTAATTGCCCACTCCCTACCCCTCGGACACTTGTAACCTATAACTTCCGTTACTCTCTCATTCTTCACTTTCACTTCTATGAGACAACCCAAAGGACATACAATGCAAGTAAGGCGGTGTCTCATTGAGGAATCACCTCCATAGTTATCTTCTTCTCTGCACTTCTAATTTCTTCAGCTTTAAGTCTAATTCTGAGCATTTCTGCTGGTCTGACCATAGGAGACCTAAGTTTCTTCTTTATCTCAGGAAAAACTATTTTGACGTTTTCCATTGGAGCTGAAACCCTAGCATATACATAGACGTCTCTTTCACCACTCAGATAGTGAGGAGCGAGAAGTCTTATGTTCTGGCCGTTTTCTAGTTTTATCCACTTCTTTGATGGTATTCCTTCATTTTCAATGAATTCTTTTGCTCCAAAAGCAGCTATTTCTCCTTGTTCTGCAACGTAATCCACAAGGTCATTTATTAAGAGAGCATTACCTGCAACAAATATCCCTGGCACTGTAGTTTCTAAGAGTTCGTTTACTATCGGTCCGCCGGTTGAGGGATCTATTTTTACTCCTATTCTTTGAAGAAGCCTTACATTTGGCATCAAACCTGCTGAAATTAGAAGAGTATCTGCATTAATCCAGAATTCACTTTTTGGAATCTCTTTAAAGTTTTCATCAACTTTAACAACTTTAATCTTTTCAACTCGTGCCTTCCCCCTGACTTCAACTACTTTATGGCTTAGGTATAATGGAATGTTAAAGTCTCGAAGTATCATTACATTTCTTGCTAATCCTCCAGGATAGGGCATTAGCTCAATAACCGCTTTAACTTTTGCCCCTTCAAGAGCAAATCGACGCGCCATTATTAGACCAACATCCCCAGAGCCCACTATAACGATTTCCTTTCCTGGCATTATCCCATAAATATCCATAAGTGTCTGAGCTTCCCCAGCAGTATAAATACCAGCAACTCTGTCTCCCACGATACCTATTTCAAAAGCATGCTTCTCTCTTGCTCCCGCCGCATAGATTACCGTTTTTGTCCATACTTCTTTAATTCCCCTAGGGGAAGAGAAGACGATTTTTTTCTCCAAATCTGAGTAGTTCTCAATATTCAGGACATATGCACTTGTTTGATATTTTACTCCAACATCTTTTATCTTCTCTATAAATAGATGGGCAAATTCTGGGCCAGTGAGCTCTTCCTTAAAGTAATGGATACCAAATCCAGGATGAATACATTGAGGTAAAATACCTCCAAGAAACTCGTTTTCATCAAGGAGGAGAGTTTCTAAACCAAGCTCTTTTGCTTTGACTGCTGCAGCTAAACCTGCGGGTCCACCACCAATGACAATGACATCATAACTCTCCATCATGGGTCCTCCTAAGAAGAACTTTAACGTCTCCAACTCCAATCTCACTTCCCTTTCCCTTCAACGTAACTTTCCATGGTTCCACTTTGTATTCTCTTGCCAGTATCTGGACGATTCTAACCTTACAAAAGGTTCCTTGGCAGGTACCACTTGTTGCCTTTGTTCTAACCTTGACTGAATCTATGCTTGGAGTTTTAACTCCTATGAACTTCATTCTTTCAATTGCCTCTAAGATGTCCCCCTCACTAACTTTGTTACATTTGCACACTATCTTTCCGTAAGAATGATTAGTAGCTATAAGTCGGTTTGCTTCTTCTCTGGGAAGCATGAAAAAATGAGTTATATCTCTCCTATATGGATTCCAATGATATTTTTCAGTAAGTGCTATCCCGAGGTCACGCTCTATTATCTCTTTAACTTCATAAGCTATTGCTGGTGCACTTGTAAGACCTGGTGAGCGAATTCCTGCTACATTAATAAATCCATAAACCTCTTCTTCCGCTTTGATTATGAAGTCTCCACCAGTAGGTTCGGGTCTCAGACCTGCAAAGGTTCTAATAACTTTACTTTTTGGAGGTAAATTTGGCCATATCTTTTTTGCTTTTTCCCAAACCTCGTTTAGACCTTCCCTTGTAGTTGCAAGGTTCTCTTTTTCTTCTTTTGGCAAGTCTTGAGCATTGGGGCCTATCATAAGGTGTCCACTTATCTCTGTTGTTACTACGACTCCTTTGCTTATTGGAGTGGGTGTGGGAAAGAGTACTCTCCTAGGTCCCGGCACATCGTCGTCAAAGATCCAGTATTCTCCTTTTCTTGGGTGAATCTCGAAATAATCTATACCAACCATCTTAGAAATTTCATCAGCGTAAAGACCAGCAGCGTTTATAACTATATCAGCATTTATAAGACCATTGTTAGTCTCTATCCCTTTAACTTCTCCATTTTCAAGTTTTATCCCTTTAACTTCTGTTTCCAAATGTAATTTCACACCATTGCTAACTGCATTCTCCACCATTGCAACAACAGCTGGAATTGGGCCTATCTGGCCTACTATTGGAATCCAAAGACCTCCAAGAGCTTTTGGATTAAGACCCGGTTCTAAAGAAAGTGCTTCCTCCTTATCTACAATCCGCATTTCTGGAACACCATTTTTAATACCCCTCTCTAAAAGAGTCTCAAGTTCATCAAAGTCATCCTCTGTTAGTGCCACTATCAAGGCTCCGTTCCATATATGAGGAATCTCTAACTCTTTTACCCATTGGTGCCAAATGCGATTTCCTTGTATACATAATTTTGCTCGTAGTGGGAATTTCTTTGGATCATCATCGTATCCTCCATGAATTAAGGCAGTGTTTGCTTTAGTTACACCCCAACCAACATCAGAGTTTTTTTCTATCAAGTGCACTTCAAGATTATCATATCTACTGAGGACACGTGCAATACTAGCTCCAATTATCCCTGCACCGATTATGGCCACTTTGACTCGTTTCATCACTCATCACCGATTGCCTGGTTAAAGGCCTTCAACAACCTTTGCCCATGCTAGTGCTCTTTTTACGGCCTCCTTCCATCCAGCATATAAGCGTTTTCGTTTTTCTTCGTCCATTACAGGTTCAAAAGTTCTCTCAATTTTCCATAGGTTTCTTATCTCTTCAAGGCTCTCCCAGTACTCTACAGCAAGACCCGCAAGATATGCAGCTCCTAGTGAAGTAGTTTCTTGCACAACTGGTCTTATCACGTTCTTGTTTATAATATCCGCCTGGAACTGCATTAAAAAGTCATTTTTTGTTGCGCCTCCATCAACACGAAGCTCTTTTACTTGGATTAACTTTTCCATCTCCTCTATTACATCTCTTGTGAGATATGCTATTGCTTCAAGAGTTGCCCTGGCGATATGCTCTCTTGTAGTACCACGGGTAATTCCAATTATTAGACCTCTTGCATACTGGTCCCAATAAGGGGCCCCCAGTCCAACAAACGCAGGGACAAAATAGACACCTTCATTTGATAACACTCTGATTGCAAGCTCTTCAGTTTCTGTTGCATCTCTGATTATCTTTAGCCCATCTCTTAACCACTGTATTGCAGCACCGGTAATGAAGATGCTTCCCTCAAGGGCATAGTTAACCTCCCCATTCAGCCCCCATGCTATTGTAGTAAGCAAATTATCGGAATAAAGAATCATCTTTCCAGTGTTGGCTAAAATAAAGTTCCCTGTTCCATAAGTGGCTTTTACCATTCCTTCCTCAAAGCAAGCCTGACCAAACAACGCTGCCTGCTGGTCACCAGCATCTCCACTTACAGGAATCTCGCGACCAAGTATCTCCTTTTTTGTATACCCATAGATTTCACTTGACTCTTTAACTTCAGGTAAAAGAGACTGCGGGATATCAAAGAGCTCTAAGAGTTCATCGTCCCATTCAAGCTTTTTTATGTTAAAAAGCATTGTACGAGAAGCGTTGGAATAATCCGTCACATGTTCACCAGTTAACTTGTAAATCAGAAAACTATCTACTGTCCCAAATTTGATCTCTCCTTTCTCAGCCTTTTCTCTAAGACCAGGTACATTATCGAGAAGCCATTTAAGTTTGCTCGCTGAGAAATAAGCATCTGGAACAAGCCCTGTTTTTTCTTTTATTATGTCCCCATATTCATGCTTTATTTTTTCGACCATCTCAGAGGTCCTTCTACACTGCCAAACGATAGCATTATACAGGGGTTTTCCATTTTTATCCCAAACTATTGTAGTCTCCCTCTGATTTGTGATACCTATACTGGCTATTTTTTCAGGTCCTATTTTGGCTTTCTCTAGAGCAGTTTTTATAGCAACAACTTGGGCATTCCATATTTCTTCCGGATTATGTTCGACCCACCCGGGCTTTGGAAAATACTGGGGGAACTCATATTGACCGCTTCCAAGAACATTACTATCCTTGTCAAAAATCATTGCTCTGGCAGAGGTTGTACCTTCGTCAAGAGCCAAGATGAACTTTTCCATAATACCACCAAGAAAGAAAATAGAGGTTAAAAATATTTAAGCTTCACGCTCTTTAACTTTCAATCTCTTTTAAGTAGTTCAACATTCTCTCTGGATCATCAGTTATTACAATATCAAAGAGGCCTTTAAGTCTCTTGAGATTGTCTTTTCTGTAATATATCTCCTCTTCCACAGGCCATAGTGCAATCTTAACCCCTAAACCTCTGAGCCACATTAAAGCTGTCTTAAACCTTTCAAAACCCAGTACAGATATTCCATCTATCGGCACGTTTACAGAATACAAATTAAGTTCCTCTTTGAGTCTTGGGATTAAAGGTATAACCTTTTCGTCTCCCACCAGTAGCCCAAGAGTTAGCCTCTCATTCATCTCTCTGGTCAATTTCAATGCATTTACATTGAAAGAAGAGATCATTACTCTTTCCTCAGCATTGAACTCATTGATAATTCTTAAAACTTCGCTTACGGCTTCAATATCCTTGATCTCAATATTCACAAGAGCGGTTTTAGGAAGGATTTCAAGAACATCTTCTAGAGTTGGTATCCTTTGTTTCATTCCCAAATCTGCTTTTTGTAATTCCTCTAGGGTCATCTCTTTTTGTTTCCCCCTCATGTTACTCGTTCGGTTTATGGTCTCATCATGCATTACTATGACTTTTCTGTCCTTAGTTAACCACACATCAAGTTCTACTCCATCTGCCCCTGCTTTAACAGCTTCAACAAAAGCCAAGAGGCTATTTTCTGGGTATTTTCCGATTGAACCCCTATGGCCAAGAACCAATATTCTTTTCACGTCCCATCTGGACATATTTATCGCCAAATTGAAAGTAACTCTCTCACAATTAAAACCTTTTTTATGAGAGCAAAAATTTCTATGTGCTTGTGAACTACCCCCTTATGAGGGGGCTTCGTGAGAGTTCATTTGGCGTCCCGTTGCCGGTAGCCTCACTCTCACCGGCCGGTTCACGCGGCCACTACCGACTATCGCCCTGACGGGCGAATCGCCGGCTACTTTCCGCAAAATGTTCAAAGCACCATTCACGTCAGCATTAATTAAAACTCCAGTGGAAGACTGGTAAAGCCCTCTTTTGATCCTTTTACCCCAATACTCCTCCTTCTTTTCCAAAGGCTCTAAAGCCAAAGCGTCCGCCTTGCTAGTGTAGGCTTCATCAACTTCAATGAAGTTAATCCCATAACGCTCACACTTGGCTTTTAACTTTCGCTTGAAGAGACCATAAGGAATGAATTGGAAGTTCTGATTATTCACTTTGCCCAAGGAAGCCCTCTGCTTAGCCTCCTCCAATTCGCCAATAACAATGCTTCCAATTTTATTCTCCAGGCAATATTTGATTATGTAATTCACGGCTTGATTCATAAAATTATTCATCACGCTCTTCCTCTTCCTCAAAAGCCGGGCCATCCTTTTGCCGAATTTTACCCCTTGTTTGTCATACTGGCTTTGGAGTTTGGCCTTTTTCTTGTTCCACCACCGGTTAAAGCTTTTTAACCCCCGGCCTTCAACAATGAAGGCCGTCCCGGTGGAGGAAACACAAGTGGCGAAATTATCCACGCCCAAATCAATGGCCAAGTACTTTGAGTAATCCAAATCCCTCTTTTCCGGTTGGACTTCATAAACGTACTCCACCTCAAACCAGAGAGCATTGTATCGTGGAATTATACGGACTTCCTTTATTCTATGGCCCTTAACATTCTTTGGGAGAGGAATTTCTAAATACATCATGCCAAACTTTTTCGCAAAGTTTCGCCCGAGAGTGAGGATCACTCTATCCTCTTCCACCTTGAAGGACTGGTAGGGGAAGATGAGGACGAAGTGCCCGTTTTTCGGCAAAAACTTTGGCGGGTGGATTGGTCTATGATAGTTGCCTTTTCTTCTCTCTCCTAATAGCTTGAAGAATGAGCGGTAGTTTCTTTCCACAATTTTCATGGTTTGTTGAGCCACTTGACTTGGCAATAGTTTGTACGGGGTGCTGTCCTTCACAAGGTGGTAGGCTTTAACAAAGGGAAGGAATGAACTGTTTAACTCATAGTGCTGTCTTGTCACGTACAACGTGAGGTTGTAGAGGTCCTTAGATAGGTGAGAGAGTATGCGAAGGGTCTTGTAGGTTTTCTTGTCCACTCGCAAGTGATTCTTTTGGGTCAAGTACATTGGACTCACTCATTACTATGCAGCAGAGTAAAAAGTATTTAAACCTTTCGGTGCCCACCTTTAGAGTGTTTACATTCCCTTCCCTTTCGGAAGGGGTCTTCCCCAAAAGATAAATTTAAAAGTTAAAAGATAAAAGTTATCATTACTTTTTCATGTGCTTCTCAACGGACTCCCATATTTCTGGATATTTCTCTTTTATGGCTTTTTCAAGCAGTTTACTTGCCTCATTGGATATGCTGAATTCTGGGACGGTCTTTCTGAGATATCGAAGAACTGCAGTAGCCTCTGGTGACCATAATGTTATTCTTGGGTTTTTTAGGGCCTCTTGAACGCTTAACATTAATGCACCTTCTTGAATCTCTGTTTTTGTTTTCTCTTTAGGTTTTTCCTCAATTGGAAGAGGTTCAGAAATAAGTGCTTCTAACCCTCGTCCAAGAGCCTTTTTCTTCATCTACCATCAACCTCCTCAGCTAGTTTTATATATGCCTTAGCACCTCTGCTATCAGGAGCATAAAGGAATATGGGTTTTCCATACGATGGAGCTTCTGCAAGCCTGACGTTTCTGGGAATCATAGTCTTGAAGACCTTTTCTCCAAAAGTTCTTTTTACTTCCTCTCTAACTTCCTTAGAGAGGTTAGTTCTTCTGTCAAACATTGTTATTAGAAAACCTCTGATTTCAAGAGGGATCCCTAGTCTATCTCTAACTAACCTTATTGCCTTTAGCAACAGTGCAATTCCTTCAAGAGCATAATATTCTGCTTGTATGGGGATTATAACCTCATCACTTGCAACTAAAGAATTCATCGTAAGTACCCCTAATGAAGGGGGTGTATCAATAATTACATAGTCATAAAGATCCCTGATTTGCGCAAGTTTATTTCTGAGGATATATTCTCTTCCTATTTGACTACTAAGCTCGATTTCAGCACCACTTAATGCTATGTTGCTTGGAATTAAATGGAGACCTTCTATAGATGTCTCTACAATGGCTTCTTCCATTTCTGCTTCGTCTATTATCACATTATAGATTGTTGGTGTAGCTTCCCTAAGTCCCAAGCCAATAGTAGTAGCCCCCTGTGGATCCATGTCCACGAGGAGAACTTTTTTCCCTTTTAGTGCTAACGCTGCTGATAGGTTTATTGCAGTGGTACTTTTTCCCACTCCACCCTTCTGATTTGCAATACTTATTACGGGCATAGTAGACCTAAGGCGGTTAGAAGTTATAAATCTTGAGAATTATAAGTTATAACTTGGATCTTATACCTTAATAGGCGAAAGTATAATAACCTTCATCGTCGTACGTATTTAATGCATTAATGCACTAAGGGGGTGAGTGCATGAAATGGTTCAGCTATAGACGTATTTTCCTCCTGGGCTTCGGATTTTTTGGAATAAGCATTATATGGTCCCTGTATAATGCATATATCCCGATTTTCTTACAAGACACATTTCAGATGAGCAAAACTATTACAGGCTTTATTATGACTATCGATAATCTATTTGCAGTTTTATTACTTCCATTTCTAGGAGCATTAAGTGACAAGACAAGAACTAAAATTGGACGACGAAAGCCGTATATTCTCATTGGAGCTCCTTCAGCAGCTCTAATGTTCGCATTGATACCACTCGCAAGAAGATATGAGAATATTGCTCTTTTTATGGGAGTTATAGTTCTTATGAATTTCTTTATGGCTCTTTTCCGATCTCCTGTTGTAGCATTTATGCCCGATATAACCCCAAGCGAAAAAAGAAGCCAAGCAAATGGCATAATTAATTTTATGGGTGGAGTTGGAGCATTACTGGCATATTTTGGAGGAAAGGTACTCTATGACATGAATTATGCATATCCCTTCATAGTAGGAGCAGCCATAATGCTTCTTGCAAATCTCCTTGTGATTCTTTTTGTACCAGAACCAGAGGAATTCCGAGTACCCGGCGAGAAGATTATTATCAGGAAATTAATTAAAGAAACCTCAAAAAAGAGCTTTGGAGAATTAAAAGAAAACCTAAAGGATGTTTTTATTAGTGAAGAAAGGAGCCTGCTTTTCATGCTTACTTCAATATTCCTCTGGTTCATTGCATTTAATTCAGTGGAGACATTTTTCACAAGCTATGCCAAATACCACCTCGACATTGCGGAAAGTACTGGAGCATTCCTAATGGGTGTTGTCTCTCTAAGTTTTATGATCTTTGCAATTCCAGCGGGATTTGTCGGTGGACGTATTGGACGGAAGAAAACAATCACTAGCGGTCTCATACTTGTAACACTTGTTATGTTAACAGCGTACTATCTTGGAGAAACCTCAAAACCATCTAGCAGTGCCCTTACCGATCCAATAGTTCTCCGATTTATGGTCCTCTTCTTCTTTGGAGGCATTGGCTGGGCTTTAATAAACGTCAATTCCTTACCAATGGTTGTGGACATGACAACGGAAGAGAAACTTGGAGGATACACTGGACTTTATTATTTCTTCAGCCAGGCCGCAAATCTCGTGGCTCCCCCGTTGGCTGGTGCGTTCCTAGATGTGATCGGATATAACACTTTACTCCCATTTGCCGCTGTGTTCTTCGTATTAGCTGCAGTAACGGTACAATTTGTCAAAAGAGGGGACATAAAAACTGACCTCCTCCCCGTGGACTGATGTTTCTCTTTATTTTTAGGGAAGGCCTCTTCCGAAAGGGGAGGGGATGAGGGTTTGAAGTGTTTAAATATATAACTGGAGTGGCCACATGAACCGGCCCGTGGGAGTGAGGGTAATTCCAGTGAACTCTCATGGAACCCGTTCACAAGGGCAGGGTAGTTCACCATTTTGAAATTAGGACATAAATTGGACGGTGGTCTGAGACTTCAACATCTAGGAGCCATCCATAGTCTTTAACCTTCAGAGTACTTCCTCTCCTTATGAGGATATAATCAATGTTTTCTATATCCACATTGCCCCAATTGAAAGTGTAGGGTGGTCTTTCAGCGAAGGAGTCGTAATACTCCCTGAGAAGTATTTTTATTGCTTCCTCTTCAGGTTCTGCATTTGTATCACCTAAGATCATATCAGCCATCGGATCGTTCAGTGCAACTTCCAAAAGTTCTTCTGCTTGTAAGGCCCGTTCCTCCGGAGAGAGGCCCATATGAACATTTACCAAAGTTAAATTAACACTCTTTATTCTAACTTTTTGCACTGGTCTAGCCTGACCAATGCTCTTAAGGTTTCTTTCTTCTATAATTTCCAGTGGCCATCTGGAAAATGTTGCCACGCCATATGTTCCTTCGACAGCAGGTGTATACTCGTAGTAATAGCCGAAATACGCCGATAAAAGGAGTGGAACATCTTGGTATCCATCTCCTATCATACCTCCGACAACTTCTTGACTCGCTATTATATCAGAGTTATAGGTTTTTAGAAGTTTTACCAGTTCATTTCCATTAAAAGATCCTTTATATGGAGCGAATCCTTGATGGAGATTATAACTCCATACTATGATCTCGGTTTTTTTCTCTGCAGTTATCGGCGATGGATAAAATGTAGTAAGTACAAGGAGAGAGACAACCACAAGTCCTACTATGGGAACTGCTACTTCTTTTACATTTGGCCTTTTGATAGACACTGATTTTGAAGAAAAAGCATAAACAATTGCGCTGAATGTTATTAATGCTTCAAGATGATCTTCCATAAATGGAATTCCAATATCTCTGCCAACATATGCTCCTATAGCAAGCACAGAGACCACTACAAAATATAAAGCCCCCAAAACCCCAAAACGACTTTTCTTTGCCCCTTCTAGCAGAGCCAGCGCAGAAGCAAGTGCTACTGGCATCCCAATAATACCAAAAGGTTGTACAAAGAGTGTAAGAGCACCACTTATCAACAAAAATGGTGTAAATTTTTTCCCTGTTAGATAGGGAGAAACAAGTATGGCAAGAGCCACTACAAAAGAATAAGCTGCAAATTGAGTTAAGTAATAGGTTTCAATCCCAGAATAACGCATTATTGCATTTGGATATATAAGACCAAGATTAATCAACACGGCGAACCCATAAAGTTCAAATCCAGGGCTTTTTAATTGCCCCTCTTCTTTCCAGAGTACATATGCCAAAGCCAGAATAGATATCACAAGCAAAACTCGGGTATGAATAAAATCGATAGGTTCTCCTCCCACTGCTAAGATTCTAAGTGCTAAATCTCCTACAAGACCAATGAGCACATACCTAATTTCTGCTTCTTTTAATACAGCCAGTGCTACAGGGAGAACAAGAGCTGCAATTAGATGTGTGTATTCCGTTGCATCAGTTATAAGAGAAGCTAGTGCATAAATGCCGACTACAATTGCTCCTATTTTCCTTTGTATTTTTCCAACAATGAATGAGGAAAGTAAAAACAGTATTATTCCAAGGCCTGAAGGAAACATGACTCCGTAGAAGAACGTTTTCTCCAGACTTGCATAAGCTCCTGAGACAAAGATCCTCATGGAGGAGGTTAGTAAAATTCCCACGCTAATTCCCAAGACTCTTTTTTCCCACTCAGATAGTTTCATATAATATCACCAGAATATAAGATATGTCTCGAAAGATTTAAGCTTTTCTCAAATATTTACTCGAGATTTTTGGCTTTTTCTTTCCTAATTATGCTGTTTAGGGTACTGTAGATGTTCTCACTCCCAGTGAAAAATAACCTTTAAGTATTTCATTTTGATAAAATATCTCGGTGAAGAAAATGAAAGTTAAAGTTGGGATTAACGGGTATGGCACTATAGGGAAGAGAGTTGCTTATGCAGTCACAAAACAGGATGATATGGAGCTCATTGGAGTGACGAAGACAAAACCAGATTTTGAAGCATATAGGGCCAAAGAGCTTGGTATCCCCGTCTATGCAGCATCAAATGATTTCTTACCAAGATTTGAGAAAGCTAATTTTGAAGTAGCTGGAACCCTCGAAGATCTTCTAAATGAGATAGATATAATAATTGACACAACTCCAGGAGGAATGGGCGAAAAAAACAAAACCCTTTATGAAAACGTTGGTGTTAAGGCAATATTCCAAGGTGGAGAAAAAGCAAATGTTGCTGAGACCTCTTTTGTGGCACAAGCAAATTATGAAAATGCTATTAGGAAGAATTACGTTAGAGTTGTCTCATGCAATACCACTGGACTAACAAGAACCCTGAATGCAATAAAAGAATACATTGAGTATGTTTATGCAGTGATGATTAGGAGAGCTGCGGACCCAAATGATATTAAGAGAGGGCCTATTAATGCGATAAAGCCAAGTGTTGAAGTGCCTTCACATCATGGCCCAGACGTGCAAACAGTAATTCCAATAAACATTGAAACCACGGCATTTGTTGTCCCAACAACAATAATGCATGTACACAGTGTGATGGTAGAACTCAAAAAGCCCCTTACAAAAGAAGATGTAATTGACATTTTTGAAAACACCACAAGAGTTCTGCTCTTTGAGAAGAAAAAAGGCTTTGATAGCACGGCTCAATTAATAGAATTTGCAAGAGACCTTCACAGAGAATGGAACAACCTCTATGAGATTGCAGTATGGAAGGAAAGCATCAACATCAAGGGTAATAGGCTATTCTACATTCAGGCGGTTCATCAAGAGAGTGACGTAGTTCCAGAAAATGTGGATGCAATAAGAGCAATGTTTGAGATGGCTGATAAGTGGGAGAGTATCAAAAAGACTAACAAGAGCCTTGGTATTTTGAAGTAGAAACCCTTTTATATTTCCTTTTTGATCCTTTTTGGTGGATGTTGTGAAGTGTAGGGCATTTAAAGTAGATGCTTTTACCACTCAAGCATTTAAAGGAAATCCTGCGGCAGTTGTTCTGGATTGTCCTGAACTGGATGCAGAAACTATGTTGGCCATTGCCGGTGAACTCAATCTTTCAGAGACTGCTTTTGTCTGGTCCGAGAAAGAGGGATTCCGAGTACGGTTCTTCACACCTGGAGATGAAATTCCTCTCTGTGGGCATGCGACTGTTGCAACGTTTTATCTGCTCTGGCGTTTAGGCATGGCTAAGGAAGGTATGAACAAAATGATTTCTAAGGTTGGAGAGCTTGATGTCCTTATTAAAGATAGAAAAGTATGGCTCAAGCAGCTACCACCAAAAATTATTGGCGAGCTCAATATAGAAGAGCTAAAGGGCATTCTCGGTGTTAAAGAGCTTGTAGGGCCCGCCTTAGCTATGACAACAGGAACACCAGAAGGTGTTGTTGGCATTCGAACGTTTAAAGAACTTATGAACATCAAACCAAACATGGAGGCATTAGCAGAGTTTTCCAAAGAAAACGGGATAATTGGAGTTTATGTTTACACACTCGACTCGAAATTCGATGCAGCTGGAAGGTTTTTTGCCCCTGCGGTTGGTGTTCCTGAAGATCCCGTAACGGGAACCGCTAGTGGAATTCTTGCAGGTTACCTTAGACTCACGGACAAGCTAACGAAAAATAGCTACATCTTTGAGCAGGGACATGCCCTAAAGAGAGAGGGAAAAGCGTATGTAGAGTTTGAAGGAAATCACCCCTGGGTCGGAGGGGAAGCTAGGATAGTCTTGGAAGGAGAGCTTGAATTCTAAAAGCTTTTTAACCTTCTTACCTAATCTTTTATCATGGAAATTGAGGAATACCTCATTGTCGTTGGACTGCTTTTGATACTTGGCTTCTTTATTTACCCGAGTGAAACCATATCTAAGACTTTCTGTGAAGGAAGCTTTGGAAACATTGGAAATTATGAAATAAGCATTCGAGAAGGGTTTCTAAAAGTTTATCATAAAGGCGAAGAGGTATTCACTCTGACCTCCTCCCCGTCCTAAAGGGCGAGGGTTCTAGCGAGTTAACCCCCTCGCCATGGGTGGGAAGGTTTGAGGGGTTTCATTCAGACCCAACATAAAGCGGGTTTTCAACCCCTCTGGGAGGGTCTTCCCCCAATTACCCCTACCCACCGTTAAACCCAGCAGGCTCGGGGTTATCTTTTCAACAACCTTCTTTAAAATATTGAAAGCCCCAACCAAATCAGCATTCATTACAAGCCCCTCCGCGGGACACTTAAATAATCCGCGAACAAAACGGGCCCCGTCATGGAGCTTCCCGCAGAAGGGACAAAACTTTGAAGTAAAAGCTTCATCTACAACCACAACACTAATACCAAACTCTTCAGCGACTTCAGTCAAGCGTTTAATAACAGTGTTGAAACGCCACACGTGGGAAAGAATGAAATTCTGCTTTTTGCCCTTTTCAGAATTCCTCGCAATTCCCTTTGGATAGCCAACCACAATCCGTGAAACTCCAAGGGAATAAAGTTTCTCGACAGTTTGCCTGACTGCAGTGTTAATGTAGTGCTTTGCCTGTAATTTGGCATTCTCATGCATTTTTCTGAGTTTTCTGCTCTTTTTACTTCCACTCTTGTTGAGTTTTGACTGATACTCTGCAATCCGCTTTTGCCAGTAGAAAGCTATGCTCTTGAGCGGTCCTCCGTTAACTAAGAACGATTCACCATTCTCAAGGTAAACGGCCATTAAGTTATTCACTCCTAAATCAATTCCGGCTGAAAGGTTCCCTAAAGATTGTCTTGGGAGTTTAATCCAGCCATTCTCAGTTAACTTCTCCTCAACTTTTGAAATGGTGACGTGAGCGTACCACTTCCGCTTAACAGGATTGTAAATTAATTCTAGCCTTCCCTGTTTACCCTTCAAGTGAATCCTACCCTTGAATTGAACTTCAAGCCTTTTAAATCTTCCAAGGCCTTGGAGGATTAATTTATTCCCTTCAATTTTATATTGGGTGTTCCTGAGGATTATGAGTGGTTTTCCCTCCCTTTTATAGCCTGGTGGGTTTGGCTTGAGCCACTTTGGCAATTCCTTACTCTTCTTCATTCTGATTTGCGAGAAGAAATCCCGCCAGGCTTCAGCATTCTTCCTGCAAACTTGCTGAACTGTTGCAGAACCGATTTCACGCTTGTATTTTTCATAAACGATTTTTTCAGCCTTGTTAAAGTCCACAATTTCGTGGTTAAAGAATTGTTGCCTGCGAAGATAATTCACTTCATTCCAAACTTTTGCACTAGCCTCGGCTAACTCGAAGAGTGCTTTTTCTTGCTCTTTTGAAGGTTGAAGTTTTAGTGTTACTGTCCTCTTCATGTCAAGTTATAGTATGATTCTTAGGTTTTAAAAAAGTAACGCTTTTCTGCTCGAAGACTTGCTTTAGAATTCCTGCATCCCCGCTCCAAAGGCCGAGGCTTTTGGAAGAAAAATGTAAAAGAGGAACAAATCTTCGTTAAAAAAGCAAACATAAAATACTCATATTCTAAGGGGTGTTATACGATCATGATAAGAGAAAAACCTGAAAAAGCGCTGTATCTCTTTATTGGAGGCGTAATTTTAATTGGGATTGCGTTTTACTATATAGCGTTTCTGCGTTATCGATAAATTTCGAGCTTCTTTTTAACTTCCTCTATGCTTACCCCCCTTATCAGAAGATCTTTTTCTCGTGATGTTTCTCCTTTGATGAGACTTATCTCAGCTCCAAGGAGCTTGGAAAAAAACTTTACAATTTCTTTGTTCGCTTTCCCTTCAACAGGAGGAGCTTTTACTTTAACTTTCAACCTCTTGCGCCACTCATCTACCCCATCTATCTCAGTTCTTTTTGCCTTTGGTTGTACATAGATTTGGAGTATTACTCCTTCTTTGCTCTCTTTTATCATTCAACCACCATAAGGTATTTTAGGTATGGTGCCTATTTAAACGTGAGGGAGCCTAATGAGGGTCCTGGTGGTTTTTGCTATACTCCTTTTTGTGCCCTTTGCAAATGCAACACAGCTAGCATTTATTGGTGACGAGAGTCTAAAAGAACTTCCTGGTTCCGGTATTCCTGAAGATCCATATGTTCTCGAAAATTTGATCATAAATGCAAGCAATATCACAGGTATTTTAGTTAAGAACACTACCACATATCTTCTCATAAGAAACTTGAGCATAATCGGAGATAATAAGCGCCCAGGAATAATTCTCGAGAATGTAAAAAACGTTAGAATTGAGAATGTACGAGTGATTAAATGCAGTTATGGGATAAAGCTCATCAACTCTGAGAACATTACTATTATCAATAGCATTTTCAAAGGAAATCTATACTGCTACTGGAAAAGTAAGTTCGCGGGAGATGCTGAATGCAAAGGGGGAGCAATTTTTGCTGATTACTCGAGAAACTTGTATATTATAAATAATTCTTTTGTCCCGTACTCGTCTCTTTTCTCAAATATATATGGAGTCTATCTGGTCAGTGTTAGAAACTCAAAAATTTACAATAATCGGTTTGTAGGTTCTATAAAGTGTTACCCTTCCGCTGCATTTGGTGGATACTGCAAAGGAGCTGCTATATATCTAACCCGTTCAAACGAGAATGAAATTGTAGGAAATCTTATCTATCTCCCCATGAGTGGAGGGATGGAATATGCTTCAGAAGTCTACGGAATATACCTTTCTGGAGTTAACAACAGCATTTATTTGAACGATTTCTATGGGGAAGAAGTGTCATATCAAATAGACATGGGCATAGGGTTTTACTACGTCTTCCCAAGAAGTAAGGGCAAAAACACATTCCACTCTCCAAAAGTTGTCTATGAGTTTGCAAATGAAACTTTTGAAGGATTTTTAGGCAATTATTGGGATTCCTATAAAGAAGTTGATGCCGAGGGTGATGGAATCATTGATACTCCCTTTATTGTAGATCACTATCCTCTAGCCCTCCCTTCAGAAAATTATAAGATCATAAAACCAGCAGAGAAGATCAAAACAATCACAAATTCTTCAACACTCATCTCGAATACTTCATCAACTCCTTCATCGATCTTATCAACGAGTTCGACGAGTCCTCCTGCATTCTCTCAAGAAGAAGAGAATCTCAAATACATGGGGACCCTTTTAGTTTTGGCAACAATTCTAATCATTCTCTGGAGAAGAAAGTGAGTACTTCCAAACTATGTCTGGTGGAAATTCTCCTTTCTTAAACCTTTTCATAATTTCTGTTGCCTTTGAATATGCAAAATCAAATGTTTCTTTATTAATAAGGCCATAATTGAGGGCCATTTCCAGCTCTTCTTCATCCAAGAGAAAAGTCTCTCCATTTGGAAAGATAAAGATGTCTAAGAAGAGGTCGAGCATCTCTAACTTATTTCCCTCTCTTTTGGTGTAAGCCAAAATGTCAATATAGAGACCCTTAAAGTTGCCCTCTCTATCATAGACCTTCAATACATCATAATTCCCTCCAATAAAGGCAAAATAGATCATTGTGTAACCGTTATCAATAACCTTGACACCGTTTACAAAAAGTGGGACGAGCATTCCCTCAAATTTTGACTTTGCTACAATTATATCACCTAGATCTGCTATGAGCTCATCTTCTCTCTCAAGAATTCGATTTGGAACACGCTTGTAAATGAGGTGAATTTTTCTGACCATTGATAATTCACTGCATTTCGAGATATATTAATCCTTCGGTATAAGACAATAAAGAAAAGAAGAGATCATCCAAAAATAAGCTCTCTTAACTTCTCTGGAAGCTCGTCAATCTTAACCCTAATCTGCTCTCTCGTATCTCTGTCCCTGATTGTTACAGTATTATCTTCAGGGGTTTGATTATCTACTGTCACACAATAGGGAGTTCCTATCTCATCATACCTTGCATATCTCCTTCCTACTGTATCCTTCTCATCGTAAACCACGATAAATCCTTCCTTCTGTAGAGTCCTGAAGATATCATAGGCAATGGTTGTGAGAGGTTCCTTTGCCACCAACGGTAGAACTGCAACTTCTATTGGGGCCATGTCCTTCTTAATTTTCAGATAAACCCTACCATCTTCATCCACAGTCAATGAATTCTCGAGAAGGAGATAGAATGGCCTGTCTATACCAAAGCTCGGCTCTAGAACATGGGGCACTATTTTTTCACCAGTTATCTTTTCCTCAACTTCTTTAATAATAAAATCATCTTTTTCAAGCTCATACTCGTCAATGATAACCTTCCCTATCTGTTCCAGACCCTCAACTATCTTTTTAAGCTCTTCTTGACTCATCTCTTGCAGTTTTTGATTAATTCTCTTTGCATCGCTTTTTAGTTTAGGTCCTACGCGCTTCATGTTAAGAGAAACTTTGAGCTTTCTAATGCTCTTAGGCTCTTTATAATGGATCATTACGGTTAAATCTGCACCGCTTTCCTTTATATGCTTGCTCAAGTCATAATCTCCTCTGTATGCTATACCCACACACTCTATCCAGCCAAACCTTTCACTATGAATTTCTACGTCCCACGTGTCAGTTGAGTAGTGAGCTCTCTCCTCGGGTAATTGTTGCCTAAATCTTATCTTGTCCTCAGGAATCCCGATATCAAGAAGAATCCTCTTAACCATCGCCATATAGTAAGCGAAGAAAGTATTCAGAAGATAACCTTTCTTAACAGCCTCTTCTAAGGTAAGTTCAATCATTCCTAACTCTTTGAGCTGATGTTCGATTGGATAAAGACGAAGAACTTCATCTTTCACCTCATCAAAATGTGGATGCTCAGTTTCGTTTGGATTGAAGAAGATCTCCACCTCTGCTTGAGTGAACTCTCTAAGTCTGAGCATTCCTTGTCTTGGAGAGATTTCATTTCTATAAGCTTTGCCAATTTGAAACACTCCAAATGGAAGCTGGTTTCTCGCAAAATTGTTTAAACGCTTAAAGTTTACAAATATGCCTTGGGCAGTTTCAGGCCTGAGGTATCCTTTTTTGTCTTTGTAAGGACCAATATAAGTCTCGAACATCAGATTAAAGTACCACACATCAGAAAGCTCTCCCCCACATTCGGGACATTTTATATCATGCTCTCTTATCAATTGAGTTAAATGCTCTGCACTTAAGCCCTCTGTGTCTATCTCAAGAACATCTTCCACAATGTGATCTGCTCTGAATCTTGAGCCACATTTCTTACATTCGGTTAATGGATCAACAAATTTTTCCACGTGTCCTGAAGCTATAAAAACCTCCTCTGGAGTAATATCAGGAGTCTCAATTTCAAAGAATCCCTCCCTTATGAAAGCTTCTCTAATCTTCTTCTCAATCTTCCTCTTTATTGTAGCTCCAAGAGGACCGTAATCATAAAAACCTCTCGCTCCACCGTAGATTTCAAAACTACCCCACGCAAAACCTCTCCTTCTCAGCAAGTCTTGAAGAGCCTCATACTTATTCACCATTACCACCACCTTAGTGCATGAAGGGAAAGCACCTAAAAAAAGTTTTGCCCCAATCTTATGAAAAATTGATAAAAGAGTTGAGTTTCCCCTAGATAAAACTAAACTTACTACTTCAAATATTGGCTTAAATTGATTCTATCTCCTCTTTTAGTGCCATAGAGCCCCTCTCAAATAGTCTTTCGTCCATTTCGTCTAGCTTTCTACTAATTTTAGGTCGGAACTGCATCTTGTCTAGGATGTCCTTGTCTATATCAATTCCCGGGGCATACTCCTCAAGAACAAGGCCTTTCTCTGTAAGTCTAAAAACTGCTCTTTCTGTAATGTAAATGACCTCTTGCCCTTTCTCCAATCCAAGTGCTGCATTATATACTATTTTGTACACATTTTTAACAAACTTCTCAATCTCTCCATCTTTCACTATGTTGAGCTTTCCATTTCTTATCTCTAACTTCTTTTTACCTGCTGTAAAGTGGCCAGCAAAAAACATTCTTGGTGAACCATATGAAATTACAGGGAATCCTCCTGGACCCGGCAACCTACCGGGGAGCAGAGAGGGATTTACATTCCCCTTCTCATCTACTTCCATAAACCCTAAACTCGCTGCATCAATTACTCCCCCTTCGTAATTGGCAAATTGATCCGGCTGAGAAATTATGGCAAAAGGCCCAATAGAAGCTCCAAAATCTGGCCCTCTTAGTGCAATGCCTCCAAACGGGCCAGATTCAACTGTTGTTAATACATACTCTTGAAGTCCTTCTTCTATTGCAATTTCAGCAACTTCAGTAGGTATTCCTATGCCTAAGTTGACCAAAATTGGTCTTCCAAGCTTTTTTACAAGGTTTGTCATTTCTAGTAGAACTCGCCGTGCAATAATCTTCCGGGTATCTAACAGAGGTTTTGAAGTCGAATTCGACATAATTGGAGGAATGATTTCTCCTGAGACCCTAGGATCGTAATAAATATTTGCACTTTGCATGTGGAACTCAGGAGGAGCCACAACAACATAATCTACAAGAGGACCAGGCACTTTAATATCTTGAGGATGTAACGATGGGTATCGAGCAATTCTTTCTACTTGGGCAATTACAATGCCTTTATTTGGTTCAGCTTTTGAAGCTTGAGCTAAATTAAGTATCTCCGTGAAACTTCCTTCCTTTTCCGTTGTAATATTTCCAAGTTCATCAGCTGTTGTACCTCTAATAAGAGCCACAGTTGGCTTAGGGGCCTGATATAGCAGATATTCTTTCCCCTGAATGTTAATGACCTCAATTTTACACCTCTTTCTCTCTTTAGCCAACTCATTCAAATATCCTCCATCTTCTCTTGGATCAAGAAATGTGCCAAGTCCAACCCTAGTTAATACACCAGGTAAACCCCTTGCAACTTCCCTGAAGAACCAAGAAGCTGTTCCAATTGACCACGTGTACCCTTCGATTCTATTTTCTTGAATCATCTTTTGCAATGTGGGTGACCAACCGGGATAAGTAACCAAAATTCCAGACAAAAACTCCTGGTCAGGATCATTGTATAGTTCTGTTGCAATTTTATCAAGAACTCTCCCTGGGGCTGTTGGAATTGGATTCACCTCAAGAAAAAGGCCTTTTGGATGGCCTGTTTGTTTATACCTCTCATAAAGTTTTAAAATAAGGTATTCTGGGGCCACTAAAAGGTTAAAACCGGAAATCGCAATCACTGAATTGTCCGAAATTTTCTCAACGGCTTCTTCACTTTTTAATATTTTTTTCATCATTCATAATTCCTCCACAAGACACTAGTAAACACATGTTGAGGAATGATATAACATATACCAAAAAGAGTTTGTATCTTCATCCTTTAAACTGTTCTCCTAAGAGCCGAGAAACTTTGCCAAAGGAGTATGGTGGACCGGGCGGGATTTGAACCCGCGGCCTCTGGCTTGCGAAGCCAGCGCTCTCCCAAACTGAGCTACCGGCCCATCCCGATCTTTATCTTTAAAGCCAACTTAAAAAGTTTTCCATCTATTAAAACCTCTCAAGAGTTATATCCTTCACTTTTTTCTCGTTCTCATTAAAGTCTATTATAGCATAATGTCCTCTTGATAGGGGTCCAGGATTTACAATAAGGGTTCTTCCGATCTCATCTATCCCAATCGCCTCATGTATGTGGCCACATATTACAAGTGGAGGTTGATTTTCTTCTATGAATCGCCGTAAGGCCTTGCTCCCTGCATGAGTCCCAACAAAGGTTTTGTCGACTTTTGTGTTCTTTGGTGGGACGTGAGAGAGTATTATATCGCCCTCCTGATAGTTGTTAATCAAAATCTCCCAGATTTCTTCTTCACTAAACTCCCATATGGTTGAGAATGGCGTGATGTTTGAACCTCCTATTCCAATAATGCCAACGTTTTTAAATTCCACTCTTCTATTGTGAAGGCTTATATTCAACTCTTCCAGCATTTCAAGAACATCTCTACCGTCGCAGTTACCCATGACAGCATAAAAGGGTTTTTCCAAGTTGATGAATTCCTTTATAATGTTATAGGCTGCCTCTCTTCCCCTAAAATGAGTTAAATCACCAGCTATCAAAAGAAGATCAAAAGTTTCTTCCTTAATATTCTCTAAAAATTCTCGGGCTTTGGTTCCCCTCCCATGAATGTCAGTTACTGCAACTATTCTCATTTTCCTCACCGCTTACAGAATACACAAAGAAGCTTAAATGTTTGGCGGTTAGGTTTAAAACTTGGGTTTCAAATCCATAAATGTATGGGGTGGAAAGAAACACTTAAAGAGGAAGGTCTCCTGGAAGTGGAGGACTTTGTAATCGAGGTTAGCATAGATTCTGAATGTCTATGCAAAGATGATCAAATTTATCCAGCAGTCTTAGTGTATGACTTGAAAAATGAGGAAGTATACTACCTCGATGAACCATTT
Organism: Thermococcus argininiproducens; assembly: GCF_023746595.1. NCBI lineage: Archaea > Methanobacteriati > Methanobacteriota > Thermococci > Thermococcales > Thermococcaceae > Thermococcus > Thermococcus argininiproducens. The sequence goes on from NZ_CP080572.1 coordinate 1,497,091, forward strand.
GAACCAGTGAGCAATTTTAGAGAGGCTTTGGATCAGATTTTCGAGTGGTTTGAGAGATATAAAAACGGTGAGAAACCCCTAATGAAGAGAAGCCCTAAGAAAAGCGCTCCAGAAGACGTCATTAAGAGGTTTTTAAAAGCCATTAACTCACTTGAATAATCATAAAACCTTTAAGACTCCCACCCAATGTTCATCAGAGGTGAGCAGTTTGGATCCTAAAAAGTCAGTTCTTAAAGAATCATCTACAGAAGGCCTAGAAGAAATTCCAATTGTAGGTCCATGGCTTGAAGACGTTGAAAGCCTGGAAGAAGTTATTGAAGGATATACTAACTTGGGGTTTCAGGCCACTCACTTAGGGAAGGCTATTGAGATATGGAAAAAGATTGAGAAGAAGAGAGCAAATGGTGATGAAGTTAGAGTATTCTTGGGGTATACTTCTAATATAATCTCATCCGGCCTTAGAGAACTTATTGCATATCTTGTTAAACATAGAAAGGTCGATGTTATTGTAACCACTGCTGGAGGCGTTGAAGAGGATTTCATCAAAGCACTAAAACCTTTCATCCTGGGAGATTGGCATGTAAATGATGCTGAAATGAGAGAAAAAGGCATAAACAGAATTGGAAATATTTTTGTGCCCAATGATCGGTATATAGAGTTTGAGAAATATATGATCCCCTTTTTTGAGAGACTCTTGGAGATTGAGAGAAGAGAAGGAAGACCCTTAACAGCTAGTGAAGTTATTTACGAACTTGGAAGATATATGGACGAAAAGCTTGGGAAAGAAAAAGAAAAAAGCATTATTTACTGGGCATATAAAAACAACATTCCGATCTTCTGTCCAGCTCTCACTGATGGCTCATTTGGGGATATGCTTTACTTCTTCAAAGAAGAGAGAGGAGACAAGGAGCTCATTATAGATATTGCCAATGACATAGTAAAGCTCAACAATCTAGCAATAACGGCAAAAGAAACAGCCTCAATCATTTTGGGAGGATCACTTCCAAAGCATGCTATAATTAATGCCAATCTTTTTAGAGGCGGAACGGACTATGCTATCTACATCACAACGGCAATACCTTGGGACGGTTCCCTTAGCGGAGCAGCACCAAGCGAGGGAGTGAGCTGGGGTAAAATAAAAGCAAAAGCAGATTATGTTGAAATTTGGAGCGATGCTACATTAGTGTTCCCGATTTTAGTGTGGATGGTGATGAAAGGCTGAATCAATAAAGTGTCACCCATACCTCTACTCCCTCTTTATATCCCTCACTGTTCTCTGGAACCTCTATGTAACCATTACTTTCTACCAGAGCACTTATTATTCCACTTCCTTTCTTTCGTATTGGATAAGCTTTGCCATCTTCGTAATAAACCTTCACAAATTCATGTCTTCCAAGGGACGAGGGTACTTTGCCCATCAAGGTCGCTTTAATTTTTATTGGCTTGTAATTAGCTCCGGCGAGCTTAGCTAGTGCATACTTAACATAGAGGTGAAACTGAGCAAACACTGCAGAGGGATAGCCACTCATAACAAAAACCTTCTCTCCATATCCTATTGGCCTTCCAGGCTTGTTTGTGCACCCATGGAAAAGAAGTTTAACGAATTTGTGTGCATAGTCCTTTTCTCCAAAGGCACTCCCGCCAGTTATCAAAACAAGATCACATTCACATTTTGCCCTTTCCAAGGTTGCTCTGATTAATTCTTCATCATCCGGAATTACTCCATAAAAAACTGGCTCACTAAAGTAATCTCTAACAAGCCCCTTAAGCATCGCTGAATTACTATCTAAAATCTTCCCACTCTCCAAAGCCTTTTCGTTGAGCTCTTCTATTAGCTCGTCCCCAGTGACGATTATTCCGACTTTTGGTTTTCTTTTAACTTTGACAGTTTTAAATCCTAAAGCCTTAAGCATTGAGAGATCTTGGGGCCTAAGTATTTGACCTTTCTTGAGAATAACCTCGCCTTTCTTAACATCTTCTCCCTTAAATGCGACATTTTCTCCTGGAGCAACAGGCCTGAGTACATAAATCTTATTTTCCTCTCTTTTTACATATTCTTGCATAATAACAGCGTTTGCTCCATTGGGCATTTTATTGCCAGTCATGAGTCTTATTGCTCTACCATTTGTAACTTCCTTCTCACTTTCCATCCCCGCAGTAATTTCATCAATTACCTCAAGCTCAATTGGAGCGTATTCCCTTGCTTGAAAAGTATCCTCCGCTCTAAGGGCATACCCATCCACGGCAGAACGGTTAAATGGTGGCAAATCTATGGGAGACGTAACATCCTCTCCAAGAACTCTTCCAAGGGCCTTATCTAGGGGAAGTTCCTCAACTTCTTTTACTTCCTCAATATCGTTTAACATCATTTCAAGAGCTTCTTTGTAAGGAGTTAAGCGCTTAAATTCTCTCATCTTTTTCACCTTTTAACTTTTAAGTTTTAACTTATAACTTCTAACTACTCCCGTGCATGCTTTAGAATATGATACGCCTCTCGTTTTATTATCTCAAGAGCAGTTTTCACGGCATTTAAGCTCCCTGGAAGGCAAAAAACGACTTTACTCTCTTTGTCTCTTATTATCCCAGCTGTTGCTCTACTTAGCACTGCTGCAGTTCCTACCTCTTCATAGCTTTTCAATCTAAAAATCTCACCAAAACCCACGAGTTCTTTATCAAAAAGAGGCCTCAAAGCTTCAATTGTGATATCTCTTCTTGTTATTCCAGTTCCACCGGTGGTTATCACAACATCGGCCTTTTCGAGGGCTTCAATTACAGCTTTTATTATCTTAAGCTTCTCATCTGGGACTACCGCATAATAAACGTTATCATTCCCCTCTTTCCTCAATTCCTCAATTATGTAATATCCACTTAGATCTTCCCTCTTCCCAAGACTTGCAGTGTCGCTTACTGTTATGACAGCGAACTTAAACTTTTTAGGGGCCTTGGCTTTGTGTTCCTCATGAGACATTTTTACACCACCGTTTAACATTTGGCAAAGAGGTTAATAATCTTTGTCATATGAATGAGCCTACTAAGCTCAGTTTCGTTCATAATCCCTCCAAGTCATTAAAGTGGTTTGCTACTTTTTCAGATCTAGCCAAGAGGGTAAATCCATTATATTCCCAGATCAGTTACAATCTTCATAAAACCCTACAATTTCTGCTTTGTTGCTTTTTTATTCTCTCAGTAAGAAGTTTTATTTCCTAAGTTGGCCAAAGCGTGAGGGATCTCGGTTCTCCTTCTCCTGAAGAGCAAATTCAAAAAGAAGAAAGTAAGTCTTTTAAGCAATTAAAACTTCACAAATTAAAGGTGGTCCTATGCATGAGCTTTACACTGTTTTAGCTGAGTACTATGACGCCATTTACCGAAGACGAGCTGAGAGAGTTAAAGATGAGATTGACTTTGTTGAGAAAATATTCGAAGCAGATAGTAGGAGAGAAGTGAGAAAAATTTTAGATATAGCCTGTGGAACAGGAATTCCAACACTAGAACTTGCCAAAAGAGGTTATGAAGTCACAGGTGTAGACTTACATGAAGAAATGCTTGAAGTTGCAAGGAGGAAAGCCAAAAGAGAAGGATTAACTATCGAGTTCATTCAGGGAGATGCCCTTGAAATAGGCTTTAATCAAGAATTTGATGCGGTGACAATGTTCTTTTCCAGCATTATGTACTTTGATGAAAAGGATCTCAAAAAACTGTTCAACTCAGTAGTCAAAGCCCTTAAACCTGGGGGAGTTTTTGTTGCAGATTTTCCCTGCTGGTTCTATGGAGGGAGTAATGGGCCCATAGTATGGGACGAAAGTACAGATGGAGAGAAATTAGTGATCACAGATTGGCGAATAGTCGAGCCAGGGCTCCAAAAATTACACTTCAAGCGACTTGTCCAGATACTCAAGCCAAACGGGGAAACTAAATCATTTTTTGTTGATGACACACTTAACATCTACACTCCAAGGGAAATGAGACTACTTGCCAAGGAACACTTTGATGAAGTCAAAATCTACGGCCACCTTAAAAGGAAACTTGATCCAAATGACAGAAGGTACTGGCTTGTTGCAATAACACCTTAAACTTTTTAAACCCAAAGCTTGTTTTATTTTTTGGTGGTGCATATCGTCAATCGGAAGAAAAACACTTATTAATCTCCTTAAAAAATCCCTGTTTTTCTGGTTAGTGAACTCTTTTTCAAATGCACCACCGAGAAGAAGATTAACCTTTTTAAATTCCGCTTTTGATAGGTTAGATATCTCCAAAAAAGAGGTGATATAAATGCTCCCAAAAACATACGATCCAAATGAAATAGAACCAAAATGGCAGAAATTCTGGCTTGATGAGAAAATATACAAATATGAACTAGATGAAAAGAAACCAGCTTATTCTATAGATACACCACCTCCGTTTACCAGTGGAACCCTTCACTTAGGACACGTGCTCAGTCATACCTGGATTGACATAGTAGCAAGATACAAGAGGATGCGCGGTTATAATGTGCTCTTTCCACAAGGTTTTGACAATCATGGACTTCCAACAGAGCTTAAAGTAGAGAAAGAATTTGGGATAAGCAAGGATCAGCCAGAGGAATTCCTTAAGAAATGTATAGAGTGGACCTGGCAAGCCATTGAAGCCATGAGAAATCAGTTCATAAGGATAGGCTACTCAGCAGACTGGGACTTAGAATATCACACAATGGACAATGAGTATAAGGCTTTGGTACAAAAGTCTCTCCTAGAGTTCTATAAAAAAGGTCTCCTTTACCAAGACAAGCATCCTGTTTACTGGTGTCCGAAATGTAGAACAAGCTTAGCAAAGGCAGAGGTAGGTTACGTAGAAGAAGACGGATACCTCTACTATATTAAACTTCCCATCTCTGGTGAAGATGATTACATTCCAATAGCCACAACAAGGCCAGAACTTATGCCTGCCTGTGTAGCAGTGTTTGTCCATCCTGAGGACGAGCGCTATAAGGATAAGGTAGGGAAAAAGGTAAAACTCCCAATATTTGAGAGAGAGGTACCAATAATAGCTGATGAAGATGTAGATCCCGAATTTGGTACTGGAGCAGTTTATAATTGTACTTATGGTGATGAGCAGGACGTAGTGTGGCAAAAACGTTACAACCTGCCTGTAATTATAGCCATAAATGAAGATGGCACCATGAATGAAAATGCTGGCAAGTATAAGGGACTAACAGCAGAACAAGCAAAAGAAGCGATAGTAAAAGATCTAGAGGAAATAGGGCTTCTTTATAAGAAGAAACAAGTACACCACCGTGTCCTTAGACACACTGAGAGAAGTTCATGTAGGGCTCCCATCGAACTATTACCAAAGAAACAGTGGTTCATAAAAGTTAAAGAGTTTACAAAGGACATAGTAAAAGTATCCGAGCAGATAAAGTGGCATCCACCAGACATGTTTCTAAGGCTAAAGGATTGGGCTGAAAGCATGGATTGGGATTGGGTAATAAGTAGACAAAGAGTATTTGGGACTCCACTCCCATTCTGGGTATGCAAAGACTGTGGAGAGATAATCCCTGCTAGAGAAGAGGACCTTCCAGTAGATCCAAGATTTAATGGAGCACCTGTAGATAAATGTCCCAAGTGCGGAAGTACTAATTTAGAAGGCGTAAAAGACGTCCTTGACTGCTGGATAGACTCTTCTATAACTCCATTGGTAATAAGCAAGTGGCAAAAGGATGAGAAATGGTTCAACCACAACTTTCCCACATCCTTAAGGCCTCAAGGAACTGATATCATAAGGACATGGGCATTCTACACAATCTTCAGAACTTACATTCTAACTGGAGAGAAGCCTTGGGACGACATACTTATCAATGGTATGGTAGCTGGCCCAGATGGAAGGAAAATGAGCAAGAGTTATGGAAACGTAGTCTCACCAGAAGAAGTTATTCCAAAATATGGTGCCGATGCATTGAGGCTCTGGACAGCTTTAGCTCCCCCGGGAGAAGATCATCCTTTCAAGTGGGAAACTGTGGACTATAACTACCGCTTCCTCCAAAAGTTATGGAATATCTTCCGTTTTGCAGAAAGGCATATAAAAGACTTTGATTACGAGGAGTACAAAGATATAGAACTTGAACCCCTTGACAAGTGGATACTCTCGAGACTTCACCGGTTAATAAAATTTGCCACCGAAGAACTCGAAAAGTACCGCTTCAACCTTCTCACTAGAGAATTAATGACCTTTGTATGGCACGAGGTTGCAGATGAATATATCGAAATGATAAAGCACAGACTCTATGGACAAAATGAAGAGAGCAAAATTAAAGCAAAAACTGCACTATATGAGCTCCTTTACAATATAACCTTACTACTTGCCCCACTAGCACCTCACATAACCGAAGAGCTTTACCAAGAGATGTTCAAAGAAAGAAGTGGTGCAAAGAGTGTACACTTGTTAGAGTGGCCTACATATAGAGAAGATAGGATCAGTGAAGAGGCCGAAAACTTTGGAAAACTAGCAAGTGAGATAATCGGCGCCATGAGAAGATACAAGAACTCACATGGATTAGCGTTAAATGCAAAGCTCAAACACGTCGCAATTTATACATTAGACAATTATGACATACTCAAAATCCTAGAAAAAGACATTGCCGGTACAATGAATATTGAAAAACTCGAAATCATCAAAGGGGAGCCAGAACTCGAGGAAAAAATCATTGAAATCAAACCCAACTTTAAGAACGTGGGGCCAAAATACGGAAAGCTCGTTCCAAAGATTACCAGACATCTTAAAGAAAATGCAGAGGACATAGCTAAGACTCTCAAAGAGATTGGAAAAGTTGAATTTGAGATAGAAGGACAGAAAGTAGAGCTTGGTAAGGATGACATAGTTATCAGAAAAGCCGTGTTCAGTGAAGGGGAAGAAGTAGAGACTGCAGTAATTAAAGATGCTGTTATTCTCTTCTTCTAAAATGTTTTTATTGTCTCTTCCCCATCTCTTTAAGCCGGTTTAAAGCTTCTTCATATTTTTTGTTTTTCTTAGCCCATTCACTAAGTTTCTCACACGGAAAATCCTCACATTGATAACAGAATTCTAATCCCTTTTCATCAACACAACATCTAAGTATCCAACAGTCCGGTGACCAATGTTTTGTTCTATCCTCTCTACAACCTAAACAATGAATATCTTCGATTTTTACATCTATATGTCTCTCTTCTTTAAACCAATTTACAATTCGTTGGGCTATCTCTGGATTATTTGATGCCCGGAAAATATCGCATTCACTGCAGTTTAGACCACAAACTGCAATCATCTGGTTCTTCTCCATTATTCTCACCCCCTTTTTTGCTTTTTTACCCCTTTCTGCAGGCATTTTGTTTTTACCAAGTTTTGGTACTTATTTTCCCTTTGACAATCTTTGGTTTTCTTTGAATACATTGCGAAGGAAGATAACTTCCCTAAAACCCAAAAATAGGACTCCTTTTATACAGTTGCTATCATGAACTCTATGGTGGGTAATTTGAGTTGAAATTATAAAAGAGTTTTGTAAGCACTATAGCAAAAATAGGAAGTTATTGAAACGACATTTCTTCAAAAAAGTTAGTCATATACAAACCTCCTTTAATGAAAGGGAAGATGTCAGAACCGGCTCAAGGAACAAAAAGTGGAGAGTTAACAATTATAGCAAAGCATCTCGGCTCTTTTCAACAAAATAACGCGATAAAGCTTGCCGTTTATTATTCGTGGGATTGAGATTTTGTTAAGATGCTGAATTCTCTTTCTTTCCAGAGCTACAAACTCAAGCTCCCTCAAAACTTGAACAAAATCTTCCCACCTTATGTTGAGCCATTTAGAGTATTCATCAAAAAGTTCCTTTTCAACGATTAGAAACTTTCTTCCATCGATCAGAAACCTGATTTTATGCTTAGGCAGCTCTTTTCTAAGCCTCCACTTTGCATGTAGCGGTGATTGAACTTCTAAAATTGCTTTATCCATACCTTTGCCCTCCACAACCATCTTAAGCAGCAGTTCAAGTATCAGATTTATTCTATCTGGAACTCCGATTACATCTCCCCTCAAGGATATCTTTCGCCTCTTAACCTTAATCCCCACTCTCTCCAATTCTTCACCAATTTTTGGAGTGGTTTTTTTCTTCGTTCCTCCAGTGTCAACGATTCCACCTATGATAAATGCCCCTGTAGAAAAATCCTCTTTACTCAAATCTTTTTCAGCCCAAGGATCAAGAAGAACAACCTCATCTATGCCTTCTTTTTTAAGGAATTCTGCAGTTGGACCTTCATATGAGGTAATTTTATCAAGGGGAAAGTTTGCAAGCTTTTTGAATTCTTCATTAACCCACGTCAAAGCTAAGCGATCTCCCCATAGATAGTCTCTGATAACTCCATAACTTTGGGAAGCCTGAAGGGCAACTTTTTTCTTTTCCTTTTCTGTATGCTTATCCCAGTGCATAAGATCAATGATAAAATAAGGGCATTTTGATTGAGAAATTTTTTCTCTGAGATCATTTCCCCTTATTATGACTTTAAATTTGTGAAGATGAGAGGAGTTTGAAGGAACATAAGCAAAGAGTGCTTTATTGGTTTGCCTTCCTTCAAGGTCCCATGCTATTGTGGTAGGCTCATTAACCCTTACAATAACCCCCTTGTTTTCTAGGATGGCTATTGCAATCTCCTGAAGAGGGTTATCAGAAGATCTATCCGGTACTCTTCTTGATAAGCTTCCTATCTTTCCAATGTCCTTTTCTCTGAGTATTTCTTTGAGTATATCGGCAAGTTTCTTCATGGTTACCGTTCTGAGGTGGGAAGAGGGTATTTAAGTCTTTCTCTTTACATATTGAACAACTATTCACTTTTCTTCAAGACTATTGCTTGAACGTATTCTCCAAAGTCACTCTTTACTTTTTCCAGCACTTCTCTACTGAAGTTCGGTACATACACAAATATTAACTTGTTCTCCTCTCCTGTTCTGTACCCATTTTTCTTCGCAATTGTCAAAACTTTCTGGTTGAGTTTTGTTAGGTTGTGACCATACTTATCGACAAGTTCCCAGGGATAGAGTTGGATATAGGGACTCCCAAAAGCTTCAAGGGCTTCTTTTGAGGGAGAGGAGTAGAGAACCTTAATCCATCCATCTCTATAAATGTACATCTCCTCTCTTTTTCCCCGATCTTCATAAAGAATCCAGAGGGGTTTGTATGTGAGGTTAAAAGTATAAATGCCCATCTCCTTCCCTTTCCAGCTATCTGCGAGAATTATCACTTTGACATTCTGATAATCCTTCAAAAATCTGATCCCAAATGCCGGAAACACGAGATCATCAGTACACATGACCGATGCTGGATTACATCTTCCTCACAGGCCAGGAGCTTCAGGTAGTACATGCCGCTTGTTCCAAAACTCGTGTATATTGTCACATCCCTCTCCAATTCCCTACCTCTAGTGTTGGTGTATTCAATAGGACATGTCGGCTCAGGCTTCGTAAAATCTTCGTCATATTCACCCCAAACTTCAATTTTAACTGCCTCTGGGGGTATTCCTTCTTCCTTTATGGCCTCTATGAGTGCTTCCTTATCCCCATAAGGACTTATAGCAATGTGAATGTAATTATCTCTCGTTAGGCTGTCCTTTCCAAGCCATACTGCTCCTATTCCATAATCCGGATTTAAAGCTAAACGTTCGATTTTTGCTCTCCAAAGGTAGAGATCTTCCTCGCTCCAATTTTGAGGTTTTTCCCTAAGCGCACTGAGATAATAAGCAGAAGAGAGTACGATCACAATAGCAATTAGTCCAACTATCCGCTTCATGATTTCCATCAGAGAAAGTTATTCATGAAAATATAAATTCATTTCGACAACTTCAAGAAAATTAAAAGTAAAATCAAAATGCAATACCCATGTTCTCTGCTATCCTCCTGAGCCTCTCGATTCTCTTGTATGTTGGTGGATGAGTTGAGAAGAGTTCAGCAAAGCTAACTCCCTTGAATGGGTTTACTATAAACATGTGAGCTGTTGCAGGGTTTCCGCCTTTTAGGGGTTTCCTCGAAACATAATATTCAATCTTCTCAAGTGCCCTTGCAAGAGCCCATGGTTTCCCACTTATTTTTGCCCCAGTTTCATCGGCTAGATATTCCCTAGCCCTGCTTATTGCCATTTGAATCAACATTGCAGCTATTGGTGCTAATACTATAAGAAGTATTGCCCCTAATGCACCTCCAGCGCTTTCATCTCGATCTCTTCCTCCAAATCCACCAAGCCAGAGCATCCAACCAGCCCATCTTGCCACCATTATTATTGCTCCAGCCATTACGGCAGCTAATGTTTGGATTAAAACATCACGATTCTTTATGTGGCTCAGTTCATGAGCTATTACTCCTTCAAGCTCATCTCTATTGAGAATCCTCAGCAAACCTTGGGTTACTGCAACAACAGCATGTTCTGGATTCCTTCCAGTGGCAAAGGCATTTGGAATGTCTGTTGGTACTATGGCTATTTTCGGAGTTGGTATCCCGGCTTCCTGAGCGAGCCCCCTAACGATTTCGTACAGTTCTGGAGCTTCTTCTTCCTCTATGATTCTAGCTCTATACCAAGCCAAGACAATCCTATCACTATACCAGTAGCTGAAAAAATTCATAAACAACGCAAACATGAAGGCAAAGAGCAATCCAGTTTCACTGCCTAAGACATACCCTATCGCCATTAAAAGACCTGTGAGGAAAGCCATAAGCAATCCTGTTCTTAACCATAGGCCTAGACCCATTCGTCACCACCTCCAAGATCAAGATAGGGGATAACTTCATCATAAACCTTAGTCCAATCTACAACACCTAATCTTCTTTTCACTCCTTTTTCAAAGAGATTTAAGATTTCATCAATTACCTCTTCAGGTGTCTTATTAGTGGTGTCTATTTCTATAATGCTCTCGTTTTCCTCAAGGGCTTCAAGCAGGCAAACATCTACCAGCTCAGCCTCTACATTCTCACTTATTTTCTCTTTGCTATAACCCCTCTCTTTTAAACGCTCTCCAATTATCTTTGGATGAGCTCGAAGCACTATGATCTGATCCACTGGCATTAAGTGACTTAAATGACCATCAAGTACCAAATCTCTCCCCTTTAACTCCCTTTCGACATAATATGCGAGTTCATCAATCTCAACCTCAAGTTCCTCTCCTTTCATCTCACCTATTCCATGCCTTAGGGCAAATTCTCTCAAATCAACGTAATCATACCCCAATTTTTTCGCTAAGAGTTTTGCTACAGTAGTTTTCCCAACGCCAGGTGTTCCACTTATGGCTATAATCATTTCTTCATCCCCTTACATAATTTATTAACTTAAGGTTTTTAAAGATATGGTTTTTTACGCTAATTGTCGATATAGTACTAGGCATTAAACGGAAGATTTTTAAATGATAAATGCATATATATCTTGGTGATTTGTTCATGAGAGATGACAAATTGTTGCAAAAAAAGCTTGAAATTATTAAAAAACAAAAAGAAAAATTGATGCTCGAAGAGGCCAGAATCTTAAGAATCCTCATGCAAGAAAAGATGAAAAAAAGCACAAGTTAAATCAGAAAACATTGATTTTGTCTTCCAATATCATTTTTTGGATTTTTGTTATGTTCGCTAACCACTCATCAGCTATCTCATATGCTTGCTTCTCAAATTGTTCTACTCTATGGCCGTTCTTTGGAATTATTTGAATACTTGCGACCAAGGGTTCATCAATAGGCTTTCCTATTTGGCTAAGAAGCCTTACATAAACCTCTTGAACTCCATCAATTTGCTCCGCAATGTCTTTTGCAATCAAGTTAGCAAGGATATTATAGATTTTACCTACGTGACTAACTGGGTTTTTGCCGGCTGCAGCCTCCATGCTCATATGTCTGTTGGGAGAAATCAACCCATTTACCCTGTTTCCTCTTCCGACACTACCATCATCACCTGCTTCAGCACTTGTTCCGGTTACAGTTATGTAATAAATGTCCTTCTCAGGGTCATCAGCTGTGTTGACATACACATTGACTTTTCTTTGGGTATATTGAGCAACAAGCTCCTTAACAGCTCTGTATATGCCTTCCTTAACCTCTAAGTATTCCTGTGGGCTTTGGACTTCACTATCAACTATTGCAGCTGCTATTGTAAGATCAATTTCATCTCCTTTTCTAAGGCCCATGACTTTGATATCTTCTCCAACAGCAGGCCATTCGTTCTTGAATTTCGCGCTGTTTAACAACCTTTCAGTTTCAAGTACAATTTTCTCAGTCTCACTCAAAGGAGCATAACCCACACCAAATGAAGTATCATTAGAAAATGGAATCGGATTCTCCTTCACCTTATTAAAAACTCCAACTAAATCAACACTTCCCTGGCCAATTCTTGAATCAATCACTACATGATTGTCAACATCCAAGTGTCTAACAGTTTTCCTAAGATATTCCTTGGCCGCTTTAATCGCCACTTCATGGACTGGGAACATTTCCCTGTCTACAAATTCAACGGCCCTACCAGAGAGGAGAATATATATTGGCTTTATAACCTCTCCACCCCCAAATCTTGGGTATGCTCTTCCACCAACCACTTCAACTTGATCTGTGTTGTGGTGAAGGATTATTCCATAGCGCTTTATGTACTCCCTTGAAAGTGCTCTACTAACTGCCTCAGCAATTCCATCAGCTATACTGTCTGGGTGACCAATTCCTTTTCTTTCTACAAGTTCTACCTTTTGCATCTCAACTGGAGTCCTCACAAGATCCTCAACAACAATGTTCCTATTCTTCTCAACCATGATCATCACCTCAAATGAACTCTTACGTGCATAGCTTTGAAGGTCCCTTTATATATCTTTCGGCATGATATCAACTCAAATATATAACTGCTAGTTATATCAAAGACAAAAAGTTAAAATTCCAAGCAATAGAAATTAAATACGCATCCGACCCACCCGGTAGCCCGACCGAAGGAGCTCTAGGGCAGCTATGAATTCTGGGGACGATGCCGGGTGGACAGGGCTTGGTCTCCGGGATCACCTGAGATGGCCGAAAATGGCCCACAATGAAGGTGAGAGGATATGCCAAGCCCACAACCGAAGGTTTTTATCTCGTTACATCAAAAACTTTTGGGTGGTGCTAATGAACATTTCTGAGATAATAAGAGAAATACGAGACGTTCTGGATAGAAAAGATGAAGTGCGAGAGAGGACGCTAAAACTCACCAGAGAGATTGTTCGCCTAAGTGGAGATTCCATAAAAGCACTTCATAGGGGAGAATTTAAAACTGCTGAGGAGAGATTGAAAAGAGTGGAAAAACTAGTTAATGAACTGAGAGAGATGCTTAAAGAACATAGAGACCTTTATTTTACCGGATATGTGCAAGGTGCTCATCAAGAATATGTAGAGGCAACACTCTTCTATAATTATCTCTTAGGAAAAGATTTTCCAACCCCTCAAGAAATTAAAGTTCCAGAGGCTGATTATGCCCTAGGGATTGGAGATTTTATAGGAGAGTTAAGGAGATATTTTCTTACATTATTGCTGAAAGGAGATCTAGAGAAGGCTCAAGAGGTCTATTATTTCATGGAAAAAATCTACAACGAGCTTGTTACACTAGAATACCCAAAGGGTCTAGTGAATATAAGACAGAAACAAGATCAGGCACGATATATTCTTGAAAAGACTCTTGAGGATCTTGTCCGAGCCAAAATAAATAGAGGTCTCGAGAAGAAGCTCGAGGAGTGGAGAAATGAATCTTGAAAAAATTGCCAAAATCCAAAAAAGACTGGCAAAACGAATAGTGGAAAGGCCCATAGATATTTCAAAACTCAGAACCATTGCTGCAGTGGACGTTTCATACCGTAAGAATAAAGCGAGAGGTGCTTTTGTTCTCTGCTCATTTCCTTCATGTGAAGTTTTAAAGACAAAAACCATTGAAATTGAAGTTAGTTTTCCTTATATTCCTACATATTTTTTCTTAAGAGAAACCCGACCAATCTTGATATTATTGAAAGGTGAAACCTTTGATGTGTTGCTTGTAGAAGGCCATGGAAAGGCCCATCCAAGAGAGTACGGACTAGCATCTCATATTGGACTTCTACTTGGAAAACCCACTATTGGAGTTGCAAAGAAACCCCTACATGGTACCAATAAGAACTTCATCAAAATTGGAAAAGCTTATGTAAGTGTTGGCAACTTAATCAACCTAGACTCTGCAAGAGAGATAATAGAACTCATAAATGAAGGTGGTTATCCAAGACCATTGAAAATAGCAGATAAAGTTTCCAAAGGTGCTGAAAAATGGAAGAACTTAGACTTATTATAACACTTGCAAAAAGAGGAGCTGTTGGAGAAAGGATCAAAGTAACCTTGAGAGATCTTTCTAGAGAAGTTGGTAGCTCGCCCCAATCAGTTATGCGAAGACTTAACTCTCTCGAGAAAGAGGGTTATATAATCAAAGAAACACTTGGAAAAAGAACATTCGTTGAGATATCTCCTAATGGGCTACAATTTCTGGAATCTATTTTCGAAGACATAGGCAAGATCCTCTATGGAAATTATATTCTCGGGGAAGTTGTCTCTGGAGTTGGAGAAGGGAGATACTACGTAGAACAGTACAAAGACAGGATAAAGGAATATCTTGGATTTGAACCCTACCCTGGCACTTTAAATATCCTTGTGGTCTTTCCTAAGACTATCTACGATGCCCTTTATAATGTTGAGCCCATAATAATACCTGGCTTCTCAAAAGGAGGAAGAACATTTGGAGATGTGAAAGCCTATAAGGTAATGATAAATGGGATTAGTGGAGCAATAGTGGTTCCATCTAGAACAATTCATCCTCCAAGAGTTGCTGAGATTATTGCCCCCATATGTCTTAGAGAAAAACTTAATTTGAAAGATGGGTCTAGAGTTAAAGTGGAGGTTATAAAGTGAAGAAAAAACTCCTCTCTTCCTTGGGATACGGCGGAGCAGGTGTAACATTGAGTTTTTTATTGATAGTCCTTGTTTATCCACCATATACACCAACAAGAACACTACTTCCAATCTATGGGTTGGGATTATTCCTAGGTGGAGTTTTAGGAAGCTATAAAGGAAAACTAAATGCAAGTGGATATGCCTTTATAGTTGGCTTTCTCTTAACCTTAATTCTCCATTTGCTGTGGATTAAAATAGAGTTCTCGATGTTATATTCTTTTTCACTCTTAGTAATTGTAGTCTTTGTCATGGGGCTTGTATCAGCAGAAGACACTTTAGATGTCTCTATAGTCCCGTTTGCATACTTTGGTGGCTTTGTTTTAGCCAGTTTGATATTTATGGACTTTAATATGTACGAGATCAGTGGGGCAATCCAAAGCATAATTCTCACTGGAATCAGCGGTGCAGTGATTGCCACTGTAGTTATTCTCTTGAAGTCATTTCTTGAAAACACTGCAAGGCTTAGTAAGAAAATTTAAAAGGATAAAGCTCCAATTCTAAATGGTGAGCAACATGGTAATGAGATTATCAAAGATTTATGGGAAGCAGATATACAATACCGCCGGATATTATATAGGTTACGTTGATGAGGTGCTTATTGAGATAGAAGCAGGCGGAGGCAAAATCCTTGCTTTAGGTCTCCCTGGAGAAAAAGTTGGGATTCCATATGAAAGAGTATCTGCCATTGGTGATATAATATTGATAGAAGCAAAGAAAGGTTAGGCCTCCTTTACATTTAGAGCCTCCAAAAACTTCTCTGTTATTGCTTCTTCTACTAATTTTAAGAGAGAACTTTTGTCTTTAGCAAGTTTAAAGATCCCCAGTGGAATTCTAGCTCCTCCAGATTGGGGATGTCCTCCGCCGCTTCCTATGTCTCCAAAGGCATCTTTTAAAACTCTTCCTACATTTACCCTAACGTCTCTTGTTCTTGCTGAAATTTCAATCCTATCGTCCACTATGCCAAATACAACTACTGTATTAACTCCTTCAAGTCTAAGCAAAAAATCAGCAGATTCGGGAATAGCATCTCTATTCGTTATGAATCCCACATTTGAGATAACAACATTCTTAAAGGCTTTTCTGTTTAAAATGGCTTTTGCTAATATCTCTGCAGTTTCTATCGAGATATCAGGATATTCTATCTTTTCCAAAATCTCATAATCCACTTTACCAGTCAAAAACTCAAGCGCCTCAAGGTCTGTGGTACTAAGTTTCGAGAATTTCTTTGTATCTATATAGATTCCATAAAACAAACTAGTTCCCAAGATGTTACTGACCTCCATGTTAAGGTTTTGGAGGTATTCTGCCATTATAGAAGATGTAGAGTTAACATCAGATCGTATATCAATAAAAGTGGTTTTAGGAAGCTTTTCATCTAGGTTCTGAAGGAGTTGATGATGATCTATCAATATCTCTATTCTCTTCAGGTCTTCGTCATCTAGGATACTAAGATTCCCATTAGGCTGACAATCAACTAGAGCTATTGCAGAATGTCGTTTAACTTCGTAAGAACCTAAGGAAACCTTTCTCATGTCCAAACCAAGCAGGTTTACAAACGCTCTATTCTCATGATGGGTTATTTCTCCACCATAAACTATTGTGCTTCTAAGCCCCATATTTTGAGCAATATACTGGAGAGCAGCAGCACTTGCCATTGCATCAGGATCTGGGTTATCATGCATTACTATTAAAAGAGAATCAGTTTTTTGCCTTATTTCGGAGAGCTTTCTAGATAACAAGGTAGCATTTTTCTTTTTTCCAAGTCCTTTGACCGTATCGACTAATACTTTGATAGTAGCTACCCTTGGAGAAATCGCATAATCAATTTTTACATCAGTTTCGAACTCGTCCTTTATCTGGGAAATAACATCATCTACAGTGATCTCATCTGGCAGCAGAACAAGTATTGGAACTTCAGAATTGTTATTTCTTATAGCTTGAATTGTCCTTTTTACCTTAGTGATGTCCATAGTAGTAATTATCACAAGGTCTACTTTTTCAATTCCAGCTTTCAAGAGTGAGGCAGTGTAAGAGAAATCACCATGAATTACATGAAAGCCACTTTCACTGAGAGATTTTGCCCGAATTTCATCTTGTTCAATTATAATAACCTCGAATTCGCCCTTTAGGGCCTGAGCAACATTCCTTCCGATGGTTCCCCCACCCAGTATTAACACCCTCATGGCGCTCACCTAAGGACAACAATGCTTAAATATATGCTTGAATGGAACTTAATAGTAGAGGTCTCTTTAACCTTTATTCGGTTTTTGATATATATATCTAATGGTGGTGAAAATGCAACTTCCAAGAATCACACCAATAGAAGAAAACATTGTATGTACGAAAAAAGACGAAATCTCGGAATTAGTCCGTAATACATTGTCTAATCAAGAATTTAGCGGAGTATTTCTAAAAATATTTGCAAAGGATGACACTGAGAAATACTATGTCACATTATTGATGGACAAACGAAAGCTTTTGGCCTCTAAAGTGTCACTTCTCTCTTCAAAGACTGAAGTAATTGGAGATGAGAGTTTAAAAATATTAAAGAGGATTATAAACTATCCATTAGTCATCGATGTGTATGGATTAGATGAAATAGAGCTGAAAATTTCAATAACGGACAACCTAGACATATACAATGCCACTCCAAAAATTGAAATTGACAAGATTTTTGAAGAAACTATTGTTGAAAACAAAGAGCTTGCTGAGAAAGAAAGAATTTTGGAAGAAGCTCTCAAAAAAAAAGAAGTAAAAAAGAAAGAAATAGAACCAGAATCAAACCTCCCCTCCACAGTTGAACAAAAAGTAGCACCTAAAAAAGAAAAGCCCTCTAAAAAAGAATCCAAACCAAAAAAGAGAACGAAAACTCTCAAACCTGAAATCACAGTAGAAATAATTGGTGGTGAGATCTTTAAACCCATTCTCAAAGAGTATACAGAAGAAGTTTTGAAAGAAGTTCAAACACTCAATGGAGTATCTCCACAAAAGATTAAAATAACGGGGGAAGTCGGCTCAGGAGTTATATATCTCCACGTAGAGTTTTATGGAATCAGTGAAGGAGAGCCAAATACTAGACAGATGTCCGAAAGAAGGGTATTATACTTCATAAACAAACATCTCCCAATAATCTGGAGAAAGGCGGGACTTAAACCAATTCTAAGCGGCGCACGAGCAAAAATAACTGGACCAGGTGAGTCTTTTGAAGAAGAGAAGGAAACTTTAGAAAGTAAAAAGAAAATCGCTCCTCGTAAAATTGAGAGCAATATCTCAGTTGAAGCTCATGAGAGCATTAAGCCTTATTTCTCCACATATGCCAGGGCAATTCTCCAAGATATACAGAATGCAGGAATTGACGTAGAGAAAATGCACCTCGATATAAAAGGAAGAAGTGAACATGAGATCAATCTAACACTTTGGGGTAAAGCTCCAGGTAAGACTCATTCACAAGCAAGGAGCATAGTGGAAAGTATTCTGAAAACTCATGCAAAAGAGATTTCTAGAGCTCTAAACAAATACATTACAGTTCACCGAGTGCAAATCAATCTAGAGGAAACTGAGGGAGAAGTTTCAGAAAGTGTAAAACAAATACTCTCAAAGAAAGAAGAGTTAGAAAAGGAAATAGAAAAACTGCTTAAGGAAGTAGGTGTTGATGAACTTTCCTCATTAACTGAGGAAAAAAGGAGAGAAATCGAAGAGAATTTAATAAAACCTAAAGTCGAACCCGCAATAGAGGCCCTAAGAAGACGGTTGCAAAACATGTTTAAGGATCTTCCAAATTCCGTATTCAGATGGATGCGACTGGATTGGGAACTTCATAGAAATGAGGTCTTAATAACTTTAGAAGCAAGCTTTGACAAAAGGGGAAGCCTAATAGGTGTGGTCTCAGATGACAGAATAATAGAGGATGCTACTCAAGTATTAAACACTGCTGTTCAGGAAATATCTAAAGAACACAATGTACCAATCAAAATCAAAAATGTAAATATAAACGTCAGGTAAACTCAGTACTCAAGATCTTCATCATAGCAATGCTCAGGTTTGCCGAGCTCATCACTACTTAAATTTTACTTTTTGGGTTTTTAAGCTCTCTGTTTTGACATTATCCCTCTCCTAAATAAGATACCTTTAGGTTGTAGAGCTCTATCAAATCTTTTTCGAAACGTTAAGTTTTTAAACTGATTTGCCCTCTCCAAACACATGGAGACTCTCTTTGGAGCATTGTTAGCACTGGTCGCTGCATTTGGCTGGGGAACTTCATCAGTTCTAATTAAAGTTGGAATGAGAAAGAAGAGCGCCATTACTGTGAATATTATAAGATTATATATAACAGTGCTTTCTTATTTAGTTCTATTCATATTTACAGGGAGTTATAGAGAGATAGTCAATCTTTCATGGAAACTCATCGTAATAGCATTCATTTCAGGTCAATTTGGGTTTGTTGTGGGAGATTACTTCTATTTTAGCGCCCTCAGAATTATGGGGGTTTCACGGACAGTCCCTATAACCTCTTCGTATCCCCTTTGGACAATACTATGGACATGGTTATTCCTTGGAAGACAAATAAATATTCAAATCGTTCTTGGAGCCTTTCTTGTATTCCTAGCTATTATCATCGTGAGAAAGGGAGAAATTGAAGAACATTTAAACCCAAAAGGGTTTATCTTTGCACTTTTAGCCCCCATATCCTGGAGTATTGCTATAGTGTTGTTAGATTTTCTTTCCTCTCAAATCTCTCCTATTTCCCTTGCTGGAATTAGACTTGCCTTCGCAGCTATGGGGGTTAGTCTCTTTCTCCCCAAATACTCCATGGAACTAAAAAAAGTCACAAAGAAGGAAATAGCGCTTTTATCAGCGGCAGCACTTCTGGGGCTTATAATAGGGCAATATGCATTTGTAAAGTCAGTGAGTTCAGTGGGTTCACAAATATCTGCTCCAGTAAGTGCTATTAATCCAATTATCTCCTCTGCTCTTGCAATGGCACTTCTAAAAGAGCCACCAAATAGGAAGATCATCTTGGGATTGATCTTAGCTGTCACAGGCGTTATACTAATAACGACAGCATGAAGGCTGATCTCCTCTCTGTCTTGAAGGGCGAGGACTCCTCTCGGGGTCATAACCCTCACCCTTCAAGGCTTTCATCGGTTTGCGGACCCATCACATACTCTCCTTGCGAGTTTCGGTTCGGCCCGAGGGCCGGGTCTTCGGCTCGTTACCCCTACCGCAAAGCGGTTCGGGGTTATCGTCCCAGAGGACACTCCTTAAAGTTCTAAACCACTTGAAGGAGATCCCTAAAAGGACGCCTAACGGCGTCATCTCCCATGCAGGGGAACACGAGTGAAACCCCTTTAAACGAGTTGTTTTTGAATGGTTTCTCCGGGCCTTATTACGTTGATAAGTTTAAAAAAGTTTCAGTAGTTTAAAGGTTTCCTTGGACAGTTCACCCACATCCCCACCCTAAAGAACGAGGCTTTTATGAGAGTAAAGGATTTAACCCCCTGTGATCATATTCTAATGCCGACAGCGAGGGTACAATTGTACCCTCGTTGGGCCTGGTATACCCGCCTCCACAAGGTATCGGGCTCTATGAGTGGGGGTGCTCACACCAGGCTCACAGGGCCGGTGCATCCACCCGCGCGAAAAATGAACGCGGGCCTCTGTTGCCGGCCCACAATTCTCCAAAAAATTCTTATACCCGCTCTTCTAAAGCACTTTAGAGAGGGATACCATGACTACACTGATAATTGCAGAAAAACCCAATGTAGCCAGAAAAATCGCATATGCACTTGCTGAGGGGAAACCTATAAGAAAGAGTATCGGTAAAGTCCCTTACTATGAACTAACTAGAGATGGCAAAAAGATAATAGTTGCTCCTGCTGTTGGACATCTTTTTTCTTTAGCCCCAAAGGAAAAAACCTACGGATATCCTGTTTTTGATATTCATTGGGTTCCGGTCTATGTGGCAGAAAAAGGGAAAAGTTACACAAAAGATTACATAAAAGCCCTCAAAGAACTCGCCAAACGGGCAGATGAGTTCGTAGTAGCGTGTGATTACGACACAGAAGGTGAGGTTATTGGATATACTGCCTTAAAATATGCCTGTGGAGTTGACCCATCAAAAGCAAAGAGAATGAGATTTTCTGCCCTTACAAAAAAAGATTTAATTAGAGCATGGTACAATTTGGAGCCTACAATAAACTTTGGAATGGCCGATGCTGGAATAGCACGTCACATTCTTGATTGGTACTGGGGAGTAAATCTCTCAAGGGCCTTGAGTTCATCCCTAAGAAAAACTAGTGGGAAGTGGGTAATCCTCTCTACAGGGCGTGTTCAAGGCCCTACCTTAAAATTCTTGGTTGATAGAGAGAGGGAGATAAGAGACTTTGTCCCAATTCCATATTGGGTCATAAAAATGATCCTCGAGAAAAACGGAGAGCAATATACAGCCACCTATGAAAAGGATCGTATTTTTGATGAAGAGGAAGCCAAACGAATAGTTGAGGAAGCAAAAAAGGGGCCAGCCTTTGTAGAAAATGTAGAAGTTGAACAAAGACAGCGTTATCCCCCTCATCCATTTGACCTTGGTACTCTTCAAAGAGAGGCATATTCGGCCTTTAAATATAGCCCTAAAAAAACATTAGACATCGCTCAGCGCTTGTATGAGCGGGCATTAGTCTCATATCCTAGAACATCCTCTCAAAAGCTCCCAAAGAACTTAAACTATAAGAACATCATCCAAAATCTTGCAAAGATCCAAGAGTATAAACCGCATGCTCATGAGCTTTTGGGGAAAGGAATTCTAAAGCCCGTAGAAGGCAAAAAAGATGATCCTGCTCATCCAGCTATATACCCCACGGGAGAAATCCCAAAACCTGGAGAATTGACCAAGGAAGAACAAAACCTTTATGACTTAATTGTTAGGAGATTCCTGGCGGCATTTGCTGATCCGGCCATTAGAGAGAGCGTAAAGGTCATCATAAACTCCAATAATCACCACTTTATCCTCAGTGGTTCAAGAACCATAAAAGAAGGTTGGCTCAAAATATACGGAAAATATGTGAAATTTGATGAAATTGTCCTTCCTAAATTTGTAAAAGGGGAAACTATAAACGTGCTCCAGATAAAACGAGAAAAAAAGAAAACCAAACCTCCTGCGAGATACTCACCAGCTAGCATTATCAAGAAGATGGAAGATCTAGGAATTGGTACAAAAGCAACCAGAGCTCAAATTTTAGAAACATTATACTCGCGAGGATATATAGAAGGAAAAAGAACTATAAAAGTCACCCCTCTAGGTATTAAAGTTGTCGAAGCCCTTGAAAGCAATGTTCCAGACATAATAAGTGTCGAACTTACCAGAGAATTTGAACAAAAAATGGAAGAAATAATACAAAGAAAATTAACCAAAGAAAAAGTCATAGAAGATTCGAAAAAGACATTGATTAAAATTTTAAAAGAGTTTAAAAACAAAGAAAGTGAAATAGGAGCCAAACTACTTGAAACGTTTCTTGACACTCAGAAAAATAGCAAGAAAAGCAAACAAAAATCAAAAAATACAAAAGAGCTAACGACAGAGGAAGAAACCCGAATAAAGCAGGAAGTTGAAAAGGATAATAAAAACCCCAACATTATAGTGGGTAAATGTCCTAAATGTGGCGGGAACTTAGTTGTTAGGTATAACAGAAAAACTGGAAAGAGGTTTGTGGGTTGTTCCAATTGGCCAGAGTGTAACGTAACTTATCCTCTTCTTCAAAGAGGAAAAATAATACCAACTGGAAAAACTTGTCCAGAATGTGGAAATGCACCCATTGTAAAAATTAAGGAACGATACCGAGAATATGAAGTCTGCCTTGACATGAACTGCAATAAAAACCGAAAAAAGAAATCATAAATTTATTTAAAAATAAAAGTCAAAGCAAATTAAAGAAGCTCTTTAAGAAGGCTTATTCTACGAGCACTCATAAGCACTTTTGGATGCTTGAGCAAGACTTTTATCACTTCTGTATAGTTGCCCTCTGCAATTTTCTCAGCGTCTGTTCCACTTAGTACTTCAATAAATACATCTAGATCCTCATCAGTTAGCCTTTCTACAGCCTTTCTGATTTTTAATACTCTTTCAAGTCTTTTTCCATCTTTTTCCCACCACTCAGTAGTATAGTTTTTCAGGAGCTCAAGGTTTTCCTCCTCAAGTGCCTTGACTATCCACTTACTTGCTATAGTCCCTGCTTTCATAGCCTCAGCCATGCCTCCCCCATGCATTGGATTTACCTGTCTTGCTGCATCTCCAACCACAACCACATTTTCTTTAGCAAGCTCTTTCAAGAAGCCACCAACTGGTACAACCCCCACATTAATTTCAAGGAGCTTTTTAGATGGGATGTTGTTCTCTTTAAGCCATTTATCAAGGTAATATTTTGCAGTTTTTGGGTTATCGGAATTTATCCCTATCCCCACATTTGCCCGATCTTCATCTTTTGGAAAGACCCACACATATCCCCTAGGTGCTACATCATTTCCAAACCAGAGATGAATCAACTCAGGATCGAAGCCATCTATGAGCATCTCATATTCATAAGCAGAATCAAATTCATGTGGAGGAGCATAAGTATTAATGCCTGCTTTTCTTGCTATAGTGCTTTCAACACCATCCGCTGCTACTATTATATCTCCGTATATTTCTACTGGTTCCCCTTCATGCTTTGCTTTTACTCCAATAATTTTGCCATTTTCTCTTATTACATCCTCCACTTCAGTTCTAGACAGAACATCGGCTCCACTTCTCGCAGCGTAAAATGCGAGCATTTTATCAAATACCTTCCTCTCCAAGATAACCCCACTAACCTTTTTGTACCTTATTTCAAGTTCATATCCACTTGGAGAATATATTCTTGCCCCATAAATTTCCCTGTTAATGAAGCGTTTGTCATATGGGATACCATATCTCTCAAATATGCTAATGTTAATACCCTCTGCACATTGTTTTGGCGCTCCTATGGCAGGTTTTTTGTCCACGAGGAGAACAGAATATCCTTCCCTAGCAACGTTTCTGGCAACAATAGGGCCTGCTATTCCAGCCCCAACTACTACCACATCGTATTTCATTATTTCAGTCATGTTTATCCCTCCAACGGTTCAAAGTCCAAAGCGCCAACCGGACATGCATTTATGCATATCTTACATGATATACATTTGTCCTGAAAGAATTCCCATTTAGACGAGCTCACTTTTATTGCAAGTGATGGACAGACCCCGGCACATCCACCGCAAAGATAGCACTTATCCTCATTGACAATGATTTTAATCTTCTCCACCATGAAGGACCCTCCATTCTATCTATCTTATAACGCTTCTTTGTCAATTTTAATTGTATCCTCTTTTATGATTAACGGTATCACTCTGGAAAGTTCCTCGACCTTCTCCCTCACTTCCCTCTCTTTGAGGTTTAATACGTCACTCAGCTCTTCTACGGTGGTAGTATCATAAAGTAAGAGATAATGGAGAATTGCAAGCTGAGTCATGTCTCCTACTTCCCTTAAATATTTATCTTTAAGGTCTCTCATGAGAGTGTTCCTGTAGCTTTCAATAGTCCTTAATGCTTCAACTACCTGTTCAAGTTTTTTATTTGCATCCACAAATGCTCTTACCATAGCATGCAAGTCCTTTGGAGATTTTTCAAGTTCATCAAGTTTAATTTCAAATCTTTCAAACCTCTCTGGAGTTTTCAAATCAAGCCCTTTATACCAAAATATGTTTGGGGTAACAGTTACGAGAAAGGTTTTAGAGACTGCTATAGAATAATACTTTCTTGTGGGCCCAATAAAACCTTCTTCTTTCTCATAAGACTTTAACACTCCTTCTCGTTCCATGATCTTCAAGTGCTTAGAAACCGCTGTGGAGGATACATTAACTTTACTGCTAAGCAGACTAAAGTAACACTCCGTGCATGTTAAGTGACTAAGTAAGTCTCTCCTCACCTTGTTGCCCAAGATGTAAAATATATCTGGTTCAGACATGTTGCCCACCTACCCAAATCTGTATCGTAAAGTTTATATACCGTCATCTTAACCTCTGGTTGAAAACCCTAAATTTGTAAAGACCTCGTATGTAGGTTGCACCCGAAGGTTAAAAAGCTTTAGTTTGAAACTGATTGGAGGTGTGTGAAATGGCACTTATTAGTGATGGAGATAAGAAGATAATTAAAGAGGAGTTCTTTTCAAAACTTGTCAACCCGGTCAAAATAATCGTGTTCATCGGAAAAGAGAACTGCCAATACTGTGACCAGTTAAAGCAACTAGTCCACGAAATAAGCGAGTTAAGTGATCTTGTGACTTACGAAATTCACGACTTCGATAATGAAAAAGACCTAGCAGAAAAGTACAGGATAGATGTTGCTCCTGCGGTTGTAATAACCCAAGACGGGAAAGACCTAGGCGTTAGATACTTTGGCCTTCCAGCTGGCCATGAATTTGGATCATTCCTCGAGGATATAGTAGATGTCTCAAAGGGTGAAACAGACCTCTTAGAAGAAACCAAAGAAGTACTTAGAGGGATCAACAAGGACGTGCAGATCTATGTTTTTGTTACCCCTACATGCCCATACTGTCCAATGGCAGTTAGAATGGCCCACAAATTTGCAATTGAAAATGCCCTTGGAGGCAATGACAAGATCCTTGGTGATATGATAGAAGCTATTGAATTTCCAGGACTTGCTGAACAATACAACGTCATGGCAGTTCCCAAGGTTGTCATCAGAGTAAACGGTGAAGACAAGGTTTCATTTGAAGGAGCCTATCCCGAGAAAATGTTCCTCGAGAAACTGCTTGAAGCCCTCGAGTGATAATCTTCCCTTTTTATTTCTACCGTTTTGAAAATAATAAAGAATCTGAGACAAGTCTTCTAGAGATTCATTTTTGTTCATTGAGTATCTTCTCAATCTCACCAGTTTTCATGAACATTCCATTATCGTATATGAGTTCCCCATTGACAAATACCTTTTCAACATCACTACCCCTAGCTGAGTATACAAGATGAGAGAGCATATTCTCCCTCGGCAAAAAGTGAAGCTTTTTGGTGTTTATGAGGACGAGATCTGCAAGATAACCACGTTCTATTAGGCCCGCATTTAGCTTTAAGGCCTTTGCTCCTCCTACTGTTGCCCAGTAGAAGACATCCTTTGCCGTAGGGCTTGTAGGATCTCTGTTCTTTACTTTATTTAAGATGGCAGCGAACTTCATTTCGAGAATCATGTCCATAGAATTATTAGAAACTGCACAGTCGTTTCCAAGGGCTATATTCCCACCAAGTTTCCAGAGGTCCAATATCGGAGCAACATAACCTTCTAATTTTGCTAGGCTTATGGGACAATGGACCAAAGTTGCATTACTCTTTGCATAGATTCCAACTTCCTTTTCTGATAGGTATACTCCATGAACTCCGATAAAATTGGACTCTAAAATGTTCGTGCTTTTAAGGTATTCAACGGGAAGCATTCCTTCTCTATCCTTGACTCTAAGAACCTCCTCTCTACTCTGGGAAACATGCATATGGACTAAAGCGTTCTCCTTCTCTGCGAACTCTCTCACTTCTTCCAACAGATCCCTTGAAACCGTGTCAGTTGCATGTGGAGCAAGTATCACATTTACTAAACCATTTCTACTTTTCCATTTTTTGAAGAATTTAAATCCGAGTTTTGGCTCTGCTATTGGCATATCAACAAGATCCATCATTGTTTGACCAATAAATGCCCTAACACCAAGTGTTTCAGCAGCTTTTGATATCTGCCATGCAAAAAAGTAGTGATCATTTATAGTTGTAGAGCCACTTGCAATAGCCTCGGCAATACCTATTAAGGCCCATTTATAAATTTCTTCCTCGTTCCATTCCTTTTCATTGGGCCAGATTACCTCATTGAGCCATGTATCAAGGGGCATATCATCTCCAAAGCCCCTAAATTTAACCATGGCCACATGAGTATGAGCATTAATAAGACCTGGAATGAGAAGATAATCCCTTCCTCCATAAGTCACCTCCACATCAAATTCTTTTAACTTCTCGCTGGGAATTATACTAACTATCTTTCCATCTTCTATCAAAACTACCGAATTCTTCCTATGAGTATTAGCATCAATAATATGATCGGCTACAATTGCCTTCATGTTCTCACCTCACACGGGATTAATTTTTCATGCCTCATGATATTTAAACTATATGCCAAGAAGAGAGTTTAACAACTTCCAAGCACCCATTGCCACATTAATGATCCTGTGATGTTATGCTGGCATTTATTCATCAACCTCATTTAAATCCATAAAAAATGACAACAAATAAAGCGAATGATTTAAATATCAATAACTAGGTTTAAAAATGTGATTACCATGTCTGTGATATTCGAAGTTAAAGACAAGAGATTCCTCCCAAAAGTCCTATGGAATAATTGACTCTTCTGGGATAGATTAATAAAGCTAAAATGGAAACACAAGCAAGATTGGAGGTGTTTTATTATGATTGAAAAAATTTACTGTGCAGATGTAAAACCTAAGATGGAAGGAGAAAGGGTAAGACTTGCTGGATGGGTATATAGAAAGAGAGAAGTTGGTAAAAAAGTATTTATTGTCCTTAGAGACTCAAGTGGGATAATTCAAACCATATTTACAAAAGAATTAAGTGAAGAGGCATATAGGAGAGCAAAACAAGTGGGAATAGAATCAAGTGTGGTAATAGAAGGCAGAGTTAAGGCTGATCCAAGGGCCCCCACAGGCGTTGAGGTTCAAGCAGATAAAATTGAAATAATCCAAGATGTGGAGTTTTTCCCCATCACAAAGGATGCAAGCGATGAATTCCTACTAGATGTGAGGCATCTCCATCTCCATTCTCCAAAAGTAGCTAGTGTGATGAAGGTTAAAGCCACTTTAATGCAAGCTGCGAGAGAGTGGCTCCTCCAAGATGGATGGTATGAAGTATTCCCACCAATCCTTGTTACTGGAGCGGTCGAAGGCGGCTCAACACTTTTTAAATTGAAGTATTTTGAGAGAGAAGCTTATCTAAGCCAATCAGCACAGCTTTATCTTGAGGCAGCGATATTTGGACTGGAGAAAGTATGGTCACTTACACCAAGTTTTAGGGCCGAAAAGAGCAGAACAAGGAGACATCTTACTGAATACTGGCACTTAGAACTTGAAGGGGCGTGGATGGATTTATGGGACATCCTCAAGGTGGAGGAAGAGCTTGTTAGCTATATGGTGCAAAGAACTCTAGAACTCAGGAAAAAAGAGATTGAGACTTTTAGAAAAGACTTCACAACTCTCAAAAACACTGAACCACCATTCCCAAGAATAAGTTATGATGAGGCCATTGATATCCTCCAAAGCAAAGGAATAAATATAGAATGGGGCGAAGACATGGGCGCTGATGAAGAGAGAGTTTTAACAGGAGAATTTGACAGCCCATTTTTCGTCTATGGTTATCCAAAGCATATTAAGGCCTTTTACATGAAAGAGGATCCAGAAGATCCAAGAAAAGTTTTAGCGGCCGATATGCTGGCTCCAGAAGGATATGGTGAAATCATTGGAGGAAGCCAAAGAGAAGATGACTACAACAAGCTTGTTCAAAGAATACTCGACGAGGGTATGGATCCAAAGAACTATGAATGGTACCTTGATTTGAGGAAGTATGGATCAGTTCCACACAGTGGCTTCGGGCTTGGCTTAGAAAGACTTGTGGCTTGGGTACTCAATCTTGACCACATAAGATGGGCCACACTATTCCCAAGAACTCCTTCAAGGTTATATCCCTAGCTTTTTTTCTTTAAATTTTCAAAAACCGTAAGATTTATAAATGCATTAAGGCCCATAGAAGTTCGAGGGCCCGTAGCCTAGCAGGATAGGGCGCCGGCCTTCTAAGCCGGAGGTCCCGGGTTCGAATCCCGGCGGGCCCGCCAAAACTTCTGAGAAATCTAAATTTCATTCAAAATCTGTTCTAATACATCTACAAGTTTTTTTGCACTTTCTTTTAATTCTTTACTCATCTCTACAAAAAATCCAATCTGCTTTGGCTGTGCTCCTATAAGGAGAAATTTAGCATCTATATTTTGCTTCAAATAACCTACCAAAAGCTTTAATGGCATTCTATGAGTTGAAAATGCTTCCCCTAGTGTTCCCTCAGGGTCTGCTAAAACTATTTCGCCTGGTTTTCCTTCAAAATGCACTGCATCAATAAAAACCACGTGAGAAGGTCTTTCTCTAATGATTTTCCCTGCATAACTCTCTGGCATTTCAGCACAGTTAAGAAAAACCACTTTAGGATTGAAGACTCTTTCTTTCAACCTTTCTACAACATACACTCCAAAGGCATCGTCTCCTCTAGTATCGTTTCCAATGCCGCATATCACTACTTTTTCAACATCCGAAAAGAATTCCCTAAGTTCCATCTCCATCACCAAAAATATAGGGAGAATTAAAGAGCTTTGATGACTTCTTCAATCTTCTTCGCAAATTCACTCTTTAATAACTCCTCAATGTTACCAACTTTAGCATCCAAATCTCTGTAAAGTGGAACCTCTACTAAGTAAGGGATGTTGAATTCTTTGGCAAGATTTCTGATTTCCTCTCCTCCATTAAATGTCATATTTTCCACGATGCCTACTATCTTGAGGTTCTGTTCCTTTAAAAGTTCAAGTAGCTTTTTGACAACGTTAATAGCAAGCTTTGAAGGAGTTGCAACAACAAGAAATTCTCCTTTCCTGAGAAATCTCAAAACATCGAGGAACTGATCTCCCATTCCAGGAGGCATGTCAATGATCAAAAAGTCCAAGTCTTCCCATCTGGTTATAGCTAAGAGTTCTATTAAAGCGTCGCTTATCTCCATCCCTCTAAGTGGTGTTGGTCTATCCTCGGAGTAATATACAATACTCATGAACCTAATTCCATGAACCTCTGGCGGAATGACTCCCCTGTCCTCTTCAGGGAATTCTTTGGGCTCAAAACCAAGGATAACATGATCACTTGCTCCGTGAAAGTCCAAATCCAGAAGACCCACTTTATAACCTTTTTGGGCTAAGCTTAGTGCTAATGTCGTGGATACCATTGACTTGCCCACTCCACCTTTGCCACTTACTACTGGAATAATTTTCTTCACTTTCTCAAGTCTGGCTTCAACGGCCTTTATTCTAGGGTCAATCACTCCTCATCACCCTCAACTTTTATTGCTGCTAGATAAACTCCCCTTCCCTTTGTAACCTCAAAGTCTCTGCTCCCGCATTTCGGACAGGCCAAGAACGCATGAACAACTTCTGGTATGAAATGAATATCTTCCTTTATTCTCTCATCAAATCCGCTCTTTACGTCTTTGAGTTTCCACTCGGTTTCACAGTTCCTACATTTAAACTCTGCCTCTTCAATGACAAATTCCAGTTCTGCTCCTTCTGCAATAGTTCCCCTCTTTATCTCGTTGATAGCAAATTCCAAAATCTCTTGATTAACGTCCTGAAGTTCTCCAAGAACTATCCTTAAAGCAAGAACCTTTTCCTTTCCATGTTGTCTTGCAAACTCAATAGCAGTCCTAACTATCCCATCGGCAAGTGCCCATTCGTGCATTCTATCCCCTCCAGAAAAGTCTAAATAAGAGAGTTTATAAATTGTGGTGTTTTTAACAAAAGGTGTTTAAAAAGAAAAGGATTAATGCCAGGTAACTGTTTTATGTGTCACTTTGCCCGCTAACGCATCCTTCAAAGCCTGTTCAACTATCTCCAATCCTTTCTCTGCTATCTCCTTGGTTATCACAAGTGGTGGGGTTATCCTTATAACGTTTCCAAACATTCCATAGCTCGGCAAAATTAAGCCAAGTTCAAAGGCTCTCCAGCATATCTTCCCTGTGAGTTCTGGATCTGGTGTTTTCGTACCTGGTTTTACAATCTCTGCTCCTATCATGAGGCCTTTTCCTCTAACGTCCCCGATTACTTCATACTGTTCTTTTAATTCAAGCAAATGCTTTTTTATAAACTCGCCAACTTCTAGAGCATTTTTAATAAGGTTTTCCTCCTCTATTATTCTCAACGTTGCATATGCTGCTGCTGAAATCACAGGATTGGCTGCGGGAGTTAACAAAGCTGACCCACTTGTCATTTCCATGAGCTCATCTCTTCCTATGACACCACTCAATCCCATTCCACTTGCAACACCTTTTCCAAATGAAATAAACTCTGGCTTTATATCAAACCATTCACTTGCAAACCACTTTCCAGTTCTTCCAATACCCGTCTGCACTTCATCCATTGCCAAGAAAATTCCATGTTCATTAAGTACTTTCTTGAGTTCCTTGAAAAAGTCCTCCGGAGGTACAACTATCCCGGCATCCCCTTGAATTGGCTCTGCTAATAGCATACTAACTTCCTCGGGAGGAACTACGTGGGCAAAGACGTACTTTTCAAGATAGTCAATAAAAGCGTTTATGAGCTCATTAGGCTCTTCATATCCGTCAATGTTCCAGATGTTTCTGTAAGGATTAGGGTAAGGAACCCACACCACATTCGGCACCAAAGGAGAAAAACCTCTCTTTTGGGAACTTTGGAAAGCAGCTACAGAAGTTGCTCCATATGTTTGTCCATGATAAGCCCCAATAAATGCTACAATCCAGGGTTTTCTTGTCGTAAAGCGAACAACCTTCATAAGCAAGTCTATTGAGTCGCTGCCACTAAGACCAAAAAGAATTTTGGGATTGTCTATCGGAGCTTTCTCAGCTAAGATCTCAGCCACTTCTATAGCTCTTTTGCTGTAGGTGTACCCTATCATTGAATGTTGAATCTTAGCTACCTGTTCCTGTACTTCCTTAACGAGTTTTGGATGAGCGTAACCCGTTGACGCAGCGGCAGCACCGGCAAGGAAGTCAATAAAGATATTCCCATCAACATCTTCAACAAGTGCTCCATATCCTCTCTCGGGAACAACTGGAAAAAGCTTAACCCCTAAACCTTGAGAAATAACTTTCTTCTCCCTCTCCACGAGTTCTTTAGCTTTAGGTCCAGGAGGACTGACAACTAATTTTGGATATTCCATCTTAAATCACCTCACAAAAGCTGAAAAAGAGCAAAAATAGAAAAGAAATCACGGATTAGCTGAAACGAATTCACTTGTGTACCTCTTGACTACAGTGGCCAACAAGAGTAGTCCAACAAGGTTTGGTATTGCCATAAGACCGTTCATCATATCTGAGAATGTCCATACGTTTTCAAGGGCTGTTGTTGCACCAATGAATATGAACACTACGAACAGTAGGTTGTAGATCAAGTGAAGCTTTGGATAAAGCTTTGCAAACTTCTCTGGATCTCCTTCAATCCACTTTGCTAAATACATGATGTTCTGTCTACCATAGAATGACCATGCAAGAACTGTAGAGTAAGCAAAGAGGATAACGCCTATAACAACCATTACTTCACCTATGTGGCCAAATGCTCTAGCGAAGGCCTCCTGTGTCAATGGAGTGCTGGTCTTTCCAGTCTCCCATGCACCGGTAGCTACAATTGAGATACCGGTTAATGAACAGATGAGAATTGTATCAATAAATGGACCCAGCATAGCCACGTGTGCTTGTCTTGATGGGTGGTCTGTTCTTGCTGCAGCGTGAGCAAGTGTAGCAGTTCCAAGACCAGCCTCGTTAGAGAAGAGACCTCTTGCCACACCCCACCTGATCACTGTACCTACAGCACCTCCAGCCACAGCTTGGCCAGTAAATGCATCTCTGAAGACGAGACTAATTGCACTTGGTAATTGACCGGCATACTTAATCCAGACTCCAATTGCAAAGATAAAGTAGACTATTGCCATTAATGGAACTAACGCTTCTGCAACTTCACCTATTCTCTTAATTCCACCGACGATAACTATGAATGTTATGAACGCGAAGAATGCTCCTGTTATCCATGTTGGGACATTGAA
This sequence comes from Thermococcus argininiproducens, assembly GCF_023746595.1. Classification (NCBI taxonomy): domain Archaea; kingdom Methanobacteriati; phylum Methanobacteriota; class Thermococci; order Thermococcales; family Thermococcaceae; genus Thermococcus; species Thermococcus argininiproducens. Next base: position 1,529,966 of record NZ_CP080572.1, read on the forward strand.
AGCTTGCTTCATTCCCAAGGCCAGAGAGTTCGCTTGAGTCATGTTTCCAATTCCAAATGCAGAGATTGCTGCAAACAACGCGAACAGTATTGCAAGGGTCTTTCCAAGGCTTGGAAGAGAGCGTCCGGAGATAAGGTATAACGCTAGTATCAAGAACAGAATTGCAATTATTACTGCAAGTATCATAAGTCCACCACTTAGCTTTGTGGCCTCATAGCCTATGAAGAGTGCAAACAGGATAATAAATATGCCTGCTATTGTTCTGAACGTTGGGGAAATCTCTTCTTCGCTGAGCCCCCTCTCAAGGAAGTTAAATGTACCTCCAATCATTGTCCCATCGGGTAATTTGCCTCTAAATGCAACTCCCAAAAGACCTTCTGAATATCTAGTGGCCATTCCAACTAAAGCTGTGACCCACATCCAGAATAATGCACCAGGACCTCCAGCCGCTATTGCAGTCGCAACACCAGCAATGTTTCCTATACCTACCGTTCCAGCAATAGTAGCCATTAATGCTTGGAACGGAGTAATGTCTCCTTCTCCCTGTTTCTTCCTTCCCTCAAAAAGAGTAAACTTTATAGACCATCCAAGTCTGCGGAACTGTATACCCCCAAGGTATATTGTTAGCAACAGTCCAGTGCCCACCAGTAAAATCATTATTGGGGGGCCCCATACCATACCATCAAGCCAGTTTATAAAGTCCATAATGGCACTCATTTAGGCACCTCCTGTAGTTGGCACTATAAAGTGCACCATAGCATTAGAATTAACGTCAAGGAATTATTTAAAACTTTCCAGTACATCTATGGTGTAGAATGGACTAAAGTCAAAAAGATTTCTAACAAAAAAGCACACTCTTTTATTCAGATACTTTCCAAAGGATAATATTTTTACCTTATGAATTAGTCTCTTTCTTTCTCCAAATAAGATATACCGTAACTAAAACCCTCAAATGAGTTATCAATGCTAGGAGAAAGAATAAAATATCCAGTCTTCCTGCCAAACATAAGAGCATTGTCATAAACACTCTTTCGTCCCTCTTTCCAATAAGATATTTCAGAACAGGTATCGAAGTATAAGCGCTAACAAAGTACTCTCCTTTGTAGCGTTCGGTAGAATAACTCACCATGAAAGAACCAAATATAGCAAGCAGTATTATCAACCACATCTGAGGACTTGGTTTCATATAAATAGCAAGGCTCCAAAGAACAAAAAAGTCCACATATCTATCTAGAATCGAGTCAAGATAGCCGCCAAATCTGGTTTTTTTCATTGCACTCCTTGCGATCTCTCCATCCACACCATCGAGAATAGAACTCACCTGATACACAATCCCTGCAAATGGTGGGTTGAAAAGTCCAAGTAAGCCTGCACTAATCCCTACTAAAAAGGAAAAGAAAGTCATGTGGAATGGTTCAACATAATCAACAAGGAGTTCACTAATTCTTGTGGAAATTTTCCTATTTACATATCTTGAAACTAACCCATCTCCCGTATCTTTTACAGCATTCTTTATTAAAAGTCTTTTAGCTTTCTTTACGTCTTCTGGAGTATCAATATCCATCCAAAAGAATCCATTTACTTCAGTTACTTTCAATCTAGCCTCTTTGGCCACTTCCGTTAACTCCAAAACCTCCTTTTTCTCAAGCAATTTTTCAGCTATATCAAATATATTGGGTCTTAAAAGAAAGAATCCTGTATCAAAAGCATCATATTCTTCAATATTTTTTCCAATATCTACTATTTTACCTTCCTTGATTTTTACTTTCGTAGCTTCCTCGTTGTTTGTGAATTTTCCAACTTTGTCAACTATAATTCCCTCTCCTTTCAGAGCCGCTTTTATAAAATTCTCCTCGTATATGTGATCACTCATTACCAACACAAATTTTCCAGAGACATAATTTTTACTCAAATATAAGCTGTACCCATTACCTTTTTCTGGATATGGGTTTACGAGAATTCTGTAATTAAACCTATTTTTTTCTAAGAAGTCTTTTAGCTTTCCCATATAATGAGGGTTGGTGACTACAATAAACTCTTCAATGCCTTGTTCTTCAAGAAGCTTCATTGTTCTGTAAAGTATTTCTCGTCCAGCCACTTTTATTAAACATTTTGGTATCCCCTTTGCCAATTCACCCATTCTGATGCCTAAACCCGCTGCAAGAATAACTGCTTTCATTTTTCTCATATAATATTATTACCCAAATCCTAAAAGCTTTGGGCATATTCTAAACATCTTTTTCCGTTCAGATATTTATCGAAAAAATTAAAAGTTTAACTCTGAAGTATACAGTGGTGAATAGAAGTGACAGAAGAAGTCTTCCAAAATGAAGTTGTGATGAATATTTTAAAGCATTATAGAAAGATATGGGCAATAGAACATGCTCAAAGTCTTCTTGGATGGGACATGGAAGTCAACATGCCCAAGATGGGAATCACAGAGAGAAGCGTTGCCAAAGGAGAACTTTCTGTCTTGGCTCAAAGTTTAACATTAGACCCAAAGTTTCTTGATCTAGTTGAGAAAGCTTCCGCTTTAGAAACATTGAACGATTACGAAAAAGGAGTTATTAGAGTTCTCCAAAGAGAAATAAAAATCGCCAAGGCTTTTCCCCCCGAATTCGTTAGAGAGCTCAGCGAAGTAAGGAGCAAGGCTACAATGGCTTGGAGCGAAGCTAAAGAAAAAGACAACTTTAGAAAGTTTGAACCTTGGCTCGACAGGATAATCGAACTCTCAAAAAAAGCTGCAGAGTATTTAGGCTACGACGAATATCCATATGATGCGTTATTGGACCTCTATGAAGAAGGACTCAGAACAAAGGACCTCGAGCCTATTTTTGAAAAGCTTGAAAAAGACCTAAAGCCAATATTAGAGCAGATTCTCGAAGCGGGAAAAATTTCAAACGAACACCCTCTAGAAAGGGAAAAATATGAAATCCAAGCCATGGAAGAAGTCAACTTAAGAATTCTCGAATTATTAGGATATCCTCTCGGAGTAAAAGGAAGGCTCGATGTTTCTCCCCACCCCTTCACATCCGGATTTGGAATTAATGATGTTAGAGTTACTACAAGGTATGAGGGCTTCGACTTCAGGAGGACTCTCCTTGCAGTGGTTCATGAATTTGGACATGCATTATACGAACTGCAGGTAGATGAAAGGTTCATGTTCTCACCAATAGCTAGAGGAGTTTCCCTTGGGATCCACGAAAGTCAAAGCAGATTTTGGGAAAATATAATTGGAAGAAGTAAAGAATTTGCAGAACTCATCTATCCACTATTAAAAGAAAAGCTACCCTTTATAAGAAACTATACTACCGAGGATCTATATGCTTACCTCAATATGGTAAGACCAGATTATATCAGGGTAGAAGCTGATGAAGTAACTTATAACATGCACATTCTCCTTAGGTACAAGCTTGAGAAGCTCATGATAAATGAAGAAGTAAAAGCAAGAGAACTACCAGAGCTATGGAACGATGAGCTTGAAAGACTCCTCGGCATACGACCCAAGAACTATAAAGAAGGGATCCTCCAAGATATACACTGGGCCCATGCTACTGTTGGATATTTCCCCACATATAGCCTTGGAACATTATTAGCAGCACAAATTAAGAACTACATCCTTAAGGACATGCCTGACTTCTATGAGAAAATAACAACAGGAGAATTTGCCCCAATAAGAGAGTGGCTAAAGCAAAAAGTCCACAGATACGGAAGCGTATATTCACCAAAAGAACTGCTAGAGAAGAGCTTTGGAGAAGGAATAAACCCAGAGTACTTCATCAAATATATAAAAGAGAAATATTTGGACTGAACTGTTTCTTTTTCATTCTTTTATTGATTCTATTTCAATTGCAACAACCCCGTATTTTTTCTCCTCTTCTTCAGTGTAAAACTGCCTATAAATTTGGACTCCTTCTTCAATAGTTTTAACCCCCGGTAAAACATTTTCAACTCCTTCTTCACTAAGCATTTCTCTAAAAGAAGGGTATACTCGAAGAGCTTTTACTTTAACCCTTAGTTTCCCTTCAAATATTATCGTGTCCCCAGGCTTTACTTGCCTCCGTTTTTCATCATAAAGCCTGCCTTCAATTTTCTTTTTTCCTTCTTTGATTAACCTTAGGTACTCTTCCTGCAGACCCATTTCCCATTCCATAGTCTCACCTATACAAGATACCTCAAAAGCATTGGGAAAACCCTCAAACCTCTAGCAAGCAGTTTAGGGTTCTTTACAAGTGCAGTTATGGTTTTCTTATGATCGTCAAAGTCTGCATAAGTTTCAATAACTTCCTTAGCCTCTTTACTAGAGAATACTTCGAAGAATTTCTCTATTTGGTCTTGATTGAGGGCTTTGAATAAGCGTCTAATTCTCAAACCAAACGTTATCTGTTTCTTTACATCTTTACATAGATCTTCATACACATTTAAGTTTCCTCTTCTAATCGAGTACCTAAGGGCATGAGCACAGAGCATCCCATAGACAATCCCTCCTGCAGTTAGGGGTTTTATCTGTAATGCTGCATCACCAACTAGAGCAACGTTCCCTCTTACCCAAGGCTTTCTAACCCCTAACCCCACATTGCCTGTTTTGATCTCCACAATATTAGTCTCCTTAAGAAGCCTAAGCCTCACAAATCTAAGAAGAGCATCGTATGTGCCAAAAGTTCCGAGCCTTGCAGTGGATCCATCTATAGGAGCAAGCCACATAAAGAATTCATTATTAATCTCTTTGTTGACCCAGATTTCTACAAAGTCTGTCTTCTTAAAGTCGCCAACAACTTCCACTTCATATCCACTCAAAAACTCGGCGTCAGTCTTTGCCCCTATTTCTTGAGCTACTTTACTTCCGACACCATCAGCGCCTACATAAAAATCTGCTTCAATTTCAAATCTCTCATTAAACCTCTGGACAATAGCTTTCCCATTCTTAAATTCTAAAAACCTAGTTCCCATATAATATTCGGCACCTTTTTTAATAGCATTTTCTGCAAGTTTCCTTTCTAGGATCTTTCTATCTACTACATAAGCTTGAGAGGCCGGGCGTTCTATCTCAAAACTCTGAATTCTTGAATAAAATACTGCTCCTCTCAACTTATTTACAATGGCTTCTTTTGGAAGATTGAGTTTTTCATAGTTTTCTGCTCCCAGAATCCCAGTACAGGCTTTGCCTCCAAAAGAGTTTTTCGCTTCCACAACAGCAACTTTAAACTCGCCTGCAAGAAGGTTTGCCAAATAATTCCCTACTGGACCCCCACCAATTATCGCAACATCATATTTCATCAACCTCACCAAAAAGGTGTAAGCTTTAAATCCTAATTAAACTTTTAGTTTTTGGTGGCAAACAATGAGAGTTTTGATCACAGGTTTTGAACCCTTTGGAGGAGAAAAAATAAATCCCTCTTGGGAAGCAGTTAAAGACCTCCCCGAAAAGATAGATGGAGTAAAAATCCTAAAAAAAGAACTTCCTGTTAGCTTCAAGGGCATCAAAGAGAAACTTCCACAGATTCTAAACAAGACAATGCCAGATATTGTAATTTTGACTGGACAAGCAGCAGGAAGAGCAAACATTACTATTGAAAGAGTGGCAATAAACATTATGGAATCAAAAAAAGAGGACAATGATGGCTACAAACCTGAGGATGAACCAATTTTTAAAGAAGCACCCGCAGCATACTTTTCAACGCTACCAATCAAAAGAATCGTGAAGAGTTTAAGAAATAATAAAATCCCTGCCGCGATTTCAAATAGTGCTGGAACTTATGTATGCAATACAGCAATGTATGTTGCTCTTCACCACATAGCAATAAACAACTTGAATATAAAAGCAGGGTTCATACATGTACCTTACATCCCAGAGCAAGTTTTAGAAAAGCCCCAGCCCTCAATGAGCTTAGAAATGATAAGAAAAGCACTAGAAATAACAATAAAAGAAAGTATAAAGGATCAATAGGTTCTTGCAAATCTTGCTACGTATTTTGCATCCCTTCCACAGTTGGCGCACTTCTTTCCTTCAATTTTGGCTGTTTCTTCTGGATATGGAATTCCAAGCATGCTGGCATCAAGGATTTCTTCCATTTCCACGCCACAACTTTCTTCGCCACACCATGGAAGTTCTACTACCCCTCTTCTGTCTTCGAAGACCTTCTTAGCGTCTTCTATCGTATCTACCCTCTTTATGTGAGTCTCTAAGAATTCCCTTGCTCGTGCATATAGATTTTCCATGATTGCATCAAGGGTCTTTCTGGCCTCTTCCACAATCTTATCTCTATCAACACTGAACTTTTCAAAGGTATCCCTTCTAGCAAATACTGCCTTGTTTCCTTCAACGTCTCTTGGACCAACTTCAATTCTCAAGGGAACACCCTTAATTTCCCAATCGTAGAACTTCCTTCCTGGCCTTATATCCTCTCTATCATCAACATAAACTCTTATACCTGCTGTTCTAAGGTCTTTGGCTATCTCTTTAGCATATGCATTTACATCATAGGGGGAATCCTTCATTGGAATTGGCACTATCACTATTTGTATTGGAGCTATGGTTGGAGGCAATACAAGACCACTATCATCTCCATGAATCCCCATGACAGCGGCTAAGAGTCTCTCACTCATTCCGAATGTTGTTTGGTGAACATATTCATGAGTTCCTTCCTCTGTTTCATACGTTATTTCATATGCTTTGGCAAAGTTCTGCTTGTAGTTGTGCATAGTTCCAATTTGCAATGTCCTTCCATCTGGCATTATAACTTCTGCTCCAAGGGAATAGAATGCTCCTGGGAATTTGTCCCAATCAGGTCGTTTAGAGACTATATATGGGAGGGCAAGATTCTTGGCAAGATTATCAAATATCTCCAAGTCCTCTCTTATTTGTCTTTCAGCATCCTCAAAACTATCATGGGCTGTATGGGACTCAAAGAACCTGCTTATCTCTCTAACTCTAATTAAAGGTCTGGTATGCTTTGTCTCATAACGATAAACATTAACTATTTGATAGATTTTAAATGGCAGGTCTGCATGAGACCTAATCCATAAGTTAAACATGGGATACATAGCAGTCTCGCTTGTTGGTCTCAGAATTAGTTTTACTTCGAGGGGTTTTTCACCAGCATGAGTAACCCATAAAACTTCACCATGGAAACCCGCTATATGCTCAGCCTCTTTTTCAAATTCACTCTCGGGGATTAGTGCTGGGAAGAGAACTTCATTATGACCTGTCCTCACCATCTCTTCATGTATTAAATTCTCGATATTCCTCATAATTCTAAGGCCGTATGGCAACCATACGTTCATACCTTTTACTGGATATCTCTTATCTTGTATCTCAGCAAGTTCTATCATCTCATTGTACCAGTCGCTAAACTCATTCATCACTCTCTCTCGTTTTACATTTGCTGTTTTGCTAACATTTTCCATAAAATCACCACCTATCCATTAAAATCATCCAATATTTTTTAATCTTTCGCAAATAAAAGAGGAAAAGTTTATTAACATGCTTCGATGAAGATTTTAATGGTGGAACTCATGCGACCGAAGGTTTTAGTCCTGTTTAACATGAAAACTGAGCCCCTAAAGCTTCTGAAAGAATTCTGCGATGTAAATGTCATAGTATATCCGGAGAGAAGCCAAATACTCGAAATTATTGAAGAATATGATGGACTAATAGTCTCTCCCCTAAATCTTGTGGATGAGGAGATTATAGAAAGGGGTAAGAATCTCAAAGTGATAAGTACTCATTCAGCAGGCTATGATCATATAAACATTGATGCAGCAACCAAAAAAGGAATATACGTAACAAAGGTGAGTGGTGTTCTAAGTGAGGCAGTTGCAGAATTCGCCGTGGGACTTACAATAGCACTTTTAAGAAAGATTGTTTATTCCGATAAATTCATTAGAAAAGGCCTTTGGGATTCCCATAAAACAGTGTGGGCTTGGTATAAAGATATAGAAACTGTCTATGGTAAAAAAGTTGGGATTTTGGGAATGGGACCAATTGGAAAGAGTATAGCAAGAAGAATGAAGGCTCTCGGTGCTGAAATTTATTATTGGAGCAGAAGTAGAAAAGGGGACATCGAAAGAGAAGTTAATGCAAAGTGGCTACCTCTGGATGAAGTAATAAAAGAAAGCAACATCATAATTCTAGCACTCCCCTCTACTCCGGAGACGTATCACATAATTGACGAGGAGAGACTTAAACTGCTAGAAGGAAAATATCTAGTCAATATTGGAAGGGGAACACTAATAGATGAAAAAGCACTTGTCAAAGCTCTAGAAGAAGGAAAATTAAAAGGCTTTGCTACAGATGTTTTTGAAAAAGAGCCCATTCAAGAAAGTGAACTTTTCGAGATGGAATGGGAGACAGTGTTAACACCCCATCATGCTGGACTAGCAGAAGAAGCTATGAAAGATATGGGATTCCAAGCAGTTAAAAACATAATTTCGATATTTAAAGGGGAGATACCAGAGAATCTTGTCAATAGGGATGTGTTAAAGATAAAACCAATTGAAGAAGTAAAGCTCCTCTAACTTTTTACTTTTAACTTATAAGTTCTAACTTAGAAATAAGAATAAAAGAGATGGATTCATTCTCCTTTAAGAATCTTGACGACCTTCTCTGCAACTTCTATGCCTGCTCTCGCTTGAGCTTCAACTGTAGATGCTCCTATATGGGGAGTAAGTACTACATTGTCAAATCTTGTTAGTGGGTGGTCCTTTGGAAGGGGTTCCTCTTCAAATACATCTAAACCCGCTCCTGCAATCCACCCTTCTTCAAGTGCCTTTACTAAAGCATTAGTATCAATAATTGGCCCTCTTGATGTATTGATAAGCACTGCGGTGGGTTTCATGAGCTTTAATTTCTCTTCATTAATCAGGTGATAGGTGCTCTCTAAGAGAGGAACGTGGATTGTAATGACATCGCTATTTTTCAAGAGATATTCAAGTTCAACAAACTCTGCTCCTATCTCCTTTGCTCGTTCATAATTTTTGTATACATCGTAGAGAAGAATATTCATTCCAATGGTCTTTGCTATTTTCCCAACATTGTATCCTATCCTTCCAAAACCGATTATTCCAAGTGTCTTGCCCTCAAGTTCGAAGCCCATGCTCTGTTTTTTAGCCCAGATTCCTTCTCTCATCTTTCTATCAGCAAAAGCCACTTTTCTAGCAACATTAAACATTAAGGCCACAGCAAGTTCAGCAACACTTCTGCTTGAAGCCCCAGGAGAGTTAACAACCTCTATCCCTTTACTCTTTGCATATTCTACATCTACATTATCCAACCCAACACCTGCTCTTGCTATAACCTTAAGATTTGGAGCAGCGTCTATAATCTCTTTCGTAACTTTTGGTTTGCTCCTAACAATTATTCCACTTACATCCTTCACGAGGTCTTTAAGTCTATCTTGGTTGGGGTACTCTTCATAAACCACTTCCAATCCGGCATTTTTTAAAACATCAATTGCTTTTTCATGCAATGGCGCAGCAACTAACACTTTCATTTTCAACCCCTCCTCTTTAATGCGATCAACAATACTTGATCGGAGGCATCTTCAGCCCTATCGGCTATGTCCCCGATTTTAGTCAAGACTTGATTCCATACAAGTTTTGCAAAAGTTGTTATCTTCTCACTCTCAAAAACTTTTCTCACTAGTTCGTACTCTATCCTATCAGCATCTTCCTCTGCAAGCTCTGTTTTCTTTGCATACTCTATCGCTCCATCAACGTTGGTATTAAGCATTTTTACTGACTGCTCAAACAATTTATATGTCTCCAAGGAGGTATTTACAAACTCTAAGATTTCTTCCTTTAAATCCACAGGTGTTTTGGGCTTGGCTAAGATCAATGCATGGGCTGCACTCTCCGCTGCATCTGCGACACTATCTATAAGTTCAGATAATCTAGCATAATCGCCCCTATTTACAGGTAAGAATGCACCCTGATATAGCATTACCTCAATTTTTCTTCTAAGCTCGTCGGCTACTCTTTCTTGATCTTCAACTTCCTTCATTAAAGTTTCAGCTTTTTCCAAATCCCCTGCAAGATAGGTTTCCATTAATATACGGAGTTTTTCTATTGTGAGTTCAACGGCTTTAAGATGTTCATCTATTGTCTTAAAGACATTGTTTTCTTTACCCCCAAATATAGGCATTTTCTCTCCCCTCAATATAATGACTGTTAATTCCTTATTTAATTTGTGGGTTCTCCTTAGCTTTCACTAAACTCCAGAGGGCAAAATTTAATGGTGTTTCTATCCCAATTTCTCTTCCATATTCGACTATTTTTCCGTTTATAAAGTCTACCTCAGTTTTTTTCCTTCTTTTGATATCCTGAAGCATGGAATTATAATTTTCTTGTGTATTTTCCAAAGTTTCAATCAAAAATTCAATAGGATGTTTTTCGAATTCTATTCCAAGTTGGGTTGCAACATGACACCCTTCTTTTACAACTCTCTTAGCGAGTTCTAGGAGGTATTCCTCTTCAAGAATTTTTCCATTTTTAATACCCAAAATTGCACCTATTGGATTTATTGCAGAATTCACTATTGCTTTTACCCACTTCCATCCGACAATGTTTTCACTTAATTTTGTTTTCAAGCCAGCTTTGTTGAATATTTTTACGACCTCATCTGCAAATATCTCCCTTCCTTTTGGATATTGGCCAACTATAGTTATTCCCTCCCCAACCCATCTTACCACTCCCCACTTCTCCAGTACTGCACCATTTGTGGTTATCCCTCCTAAAACATTCTCACTATATTTTAACGCTTCTTCCTCGTTACCAAGGCCATTCTGGATGCTTAATATCCAAGTGTTGGGTCCAATACTCTTCTTAGCACATTCAAGAGCATATGGTGTAGAGTGAGATTTTGTAGATAAAATTAACAAGTCTGGAGGTTCAGGGGGCATTTCAGTAAGTGCCTTTGGATAAGTTGTAAATTCTTTAATTCCAACTATCTTAAGGCCTCTCTCATTTATCTCTCTCATATGTTCAGATCTTCCTATCAAGGTTACATCTTCACCAGCCTCTGATAAGAGAGCTCCAAAAAGAGAACCAATTGAACCCGCTCCAAGAACATAAATCCTCATGCCTCGTTCACCTCACAAAAGGAAATTTGCCAGTGTAAACTACTCGCATAATTGAATACATAAAAAACATAAGTATCTTCAACATTACTCATCGTTCCACCGTAAGCATTTTAATGCTTGTCTTTAAATATCTTGCAGTCATGGAGATAAAAGTAATACTCGTCGAACCGGAATACACCATAAACCTAGGGGCTATTGCAAGGGTCATGAAAAACTTTGGAGTAAAAGATCTCATTCTTGTAAATCCTAAGGTTAGCCCAAATAATGAGATAGCAAGAAAGTTTGCAGTGCATGCAGTAGAAATATTAGAAAATGCTCAAATAGTAGAAACACTTGAAGAGGCCCTAAACGGCACTGACTTAGCCATAGGTACAAGCGGTCTGGCTGGAGAGGATTATATTCCCGAAAGAACCCCTATAAATCCAGAGGAGTTTGCAAAGCGACTTTTCCTTTATGATGGGAGTGTTGGAATAGTATTTGGACGAGAAAGCAGAGGATTAGATAACAAAGAACTCAAAATGCTTGATTTCACTGTGACAATACCCACAAGCCAAGAATATCCTGTGATGAATTTAAGTCACGCAGTTGGCATCATTCTTTACGAGATATACAAACAGCGATTAAAACTCTCACCTCCTGAAATTAAAGATAAATTGAGAAAATCTACAAGAGATGAAAGAGAAAGGGCAGTAAACCTCTGGGCACGATTCTTGGATGTCCTTCAATATCCTAAGGATTTAGAAAAAAGGAAATTTTATGTGTTGATGTTTAAACGGTTTTTAGGAAGAGGCTTTATATATGCAAAGGAAGTTCATTCAATTTATGGTCCTCTACGAAAAGCCACTGAGATCCTTGAGAGGTGTAAAAATGATAACGATTAAGTCTTTCAAGATAAAAAACAAGGAGATTTTAATAGCAGTTATATTTGATAAGAAAATTCAAGGGATAACATTTTCTTTTGATGGGAGAGAATTCCTTCAGGAAAGAATAACTTCCTTAACGCAGTATCTTCAAAAAAGAGGAGTAAATGCTGAACTTAAGGAAAAAGAAAGTCCATTTCCGGAGATTGTCTACAAAATCCTTATTGGAGATATCGAGAATAAAAAAGGTCTCAAGTATTTAAGCTTTGAAGGAACTACTACATTTGAGAAGAAAGTTTACGATACACTTACAAAAAAGGTTAAAAGAGGGAAAGTCATAACTTATGGTGAGCTAGCTAAGATGCTTAGGAGCTCACCGAGAGCTATTGGTGGAGCCATGAAAAGGAACCCCTACCCCATAATAGTTCCTTGCCACCGAGTAATTGCTTCGAATAACATTGGAAATTATACACCAAAAAGAGAGTATAAAAGATTTTTACTTGAGATTGAGGGGGTGAAAAAGTGGACAAATTGAAAGCCTACCTAATTGGATTCCTATTCCTCATTATTGCGATAGTAGCGGGCATAATATATAAATGGGGTTTTTGGATGTTAGTAAGGATAGTCTTAGGATTAGGTTTCTTGGGTTTGACTCTCATGCTTGGATTTTTCCTCGCATTAACACTATATGCTGAAAGCTGGAAATATGCAGGGTTACTAATTATCCCTACTGGTCTTAGTGCCTATGCCACATATCTAACCATTACTTGGCAAAAACTTAAGATAGTTGGAGGAGTAATACTCTTCTTTATCTTCGGACTGGCCTTTGGGATTTGGTATATAAGCGAACCAGATTTGAGCTTAATGGATCGCTTTAGAAGTGCTGAAAATCTTGAGAAAGCCGGCAAGTATAAAGCTGCTGCAAGGAAGTACGAAAAAAAAGGGAACTATCTAAAAGCCGCACAGATGTATGAAAAGTTGGGATGGATGGAAAGTGCTGCATGGGCCTATGAAAAGGCAGAGAACTACGAAAAAGCTGCTGAGATATACGAGCAACTTTATGAAAAAGAAAAAGATACTTATTACTTGAAAGAGGCTCACGAATATTGGAAAAAAGCAGGAAAAATGGAAAGAGCCGCAAAGGCCTTAGAAAAGTACGCTGAAGAAGAACCATGGTTCTGGGAGGATGTAGCAAAACTCTATGAAGAACTTGGTAATGAAGAAAAAGCTATTGAAGCGTGGGGAAAGGCATTAGAGTACTACAAAGGCGAAGCTCAAGAAGAAGGTGTCTTCTGGGAGGACGTTGGAAACATAGCAAGAAAGCTTGGCAACGAAAAACTTGCAAAAGAGGCTTATCAAAAATTCCTTGAATACTGCCTCAAAGAAGTTGAAGAAGATCCTATGTGGTGGAAACATGTAGCAGAGGCTTATGACTACCTTGACGAAAAAGAAAAAGCCAAAGAGGCAAGGCAAAAATATGAAGAGTACAGAAAAAAGATTATGACGACTAATGAGGAGACCTCAAACTTTCCAGAAGAAGAAAAAGAATCCAACAACTGATTTCTAGAGGATTTGAGAAACTGTTATATATTCCTTTTTGAATTCTTTTTTGGTGATAAAAATGATACCAATGAAGGGTATGAATCCTAAGCAAATGCAAAAACTCATGAAGCAACTTGGAATAAAAATGGAAGAGCTCAAAGGAGTCAAAGAAGTCATAATAAGATTTGAGAATAAGGAAATTGTTATTACAAATCCCACTGTCACCAGTATAGTAGCAATGGGAGAGAAGAGTTATCAGATCGTTGGTAAAGAAGAAGTCAGAGAAGTCCTCAATATTCCAGAAGAAGACATCAAACTGGTAATGGAGCAAACAGGAGCGGATTACGAAACAGCTAAAAAAGCGCTAGAAGAAACAAAGGGAGATTTAGCCGAAGCTATTCTAAAACTCCAAGAATCTTAATGATTCTTTCATTTCTCTTGAAAAAGATCTACCTTATCCTAAATATCAGATATTTTAGAATATAAAACTATATAAACCCTTCTAGTTTAGCTTTCTTCAATGAAGGCAATTGGAGTAATAAGACATTCACCAAGAAAAGCCGTGAATAGAGAAGAGTTCGAGGAGCTTCTGAAAAGTGCAGGCTATGAAATTCTAGCAATAGTAGAGCAAGTTAGGGAAGAACACCCTAAGTACAATGTAGGGCCTGGAAAACTTCAAGAGATTAAAAAACTAATAACAGAGCTAAATCCAGATAGGATAATATTTGCCAATCCCCTAACACCATCACAATCATTCAACATCACAAAAGAACTCAAAATAGATGTTATTGATAAATGGCAACTAGTTCTGGAAATATTCGAACAACGGGCTCACTCAAAAGAGGCAAAGTTACAAGTAGAACTCGCTAACCTTCAATACGAGCTTCCTCTTGTTAAAGAAGCCATTAGAAGAATTAAACTTGGAGACAGAGCCGGTTTCAAGGGTATGGGTGAATACCAGACACAACAATATCTCAAACACATACGTTATCGTATGGGAAGGATAAGAAAAGAGCTTGAGAAAGTAAAGGCAGATAGAGAGGTCAAAAGAAAAAGGAGAGAAGAGGTAGGATTTATACTCGTTGCCTTAGCCGGTTACACGAATGCTGGCAAATCGACTCTTCTTAATGCTTTAGCAGATGAAGAAATTGAGGCTAGAATGCAGATGTTTACAACACTAGATACAACTACAAGAAGATTTACAATAAATGGAAAGAGAGCATTGGTAACTGATACCGTTGGATTTATAGATGACCTTCCGCCGTTTATAGTTGAAGCTTTTCACTCCACCCTAGAAGAGATTATTAGAGCAGATATCGTTCTGTTAGTTCTTGACGTGAGCGAACCATGGGGCGAAATAAAACGGAAGTTTTTAGCTTCAATTGAAGTCCTAAAAGAGCTAAAAGCCTTAGATAAGCCCCTTATAATCGCCCTAAATAAAAATGATCTAACTAGTAAAGAAGATGTTCAGGATAAAAAGAAAGCCTTGAAAGAGCTCGTTAAGAGGAAAGGAGTGGTTGTGCATAGTATTGTCTCAATATCAGCGAAGAAGAATGACCTAAACGAACTTCAAGCTTCTTTAGATGAGATAATGTTTACTCTTCCAAAATATAGGTTATTTGAAATTTTAATAAAGGACAAAGAGAAAGTCCCCAAAGTCATGGCTCTAATAAACTCCATTGGAGAAATCTTGGACGTAAAGTACGGAGAAACCACTCGGATTTTTGCTTATATTCAAGTTGGTATGATAAAAAGCTTAACAAGAATGGGAGTAGAATTGAAACACCCAAGCTAGCTATTCTATTGGAACTCCATCTTTTGTCCTAGGGGCAAGCCATTTCATGAGTCGTTGTGGATCTCTTGTTTTTATTATAATTGTTATTGGTCCTAACGGGGATTCTTCATTAAAGTTGACTTTCCCAACATAGGCAACTTGCTTGTGGACTTTTATTATTATTTCTTCACCAAAATATCCATCTTCAAGCATCGCCCTTGCTGTATCCAATATCTGTTGGCCTCTAAAGAGTTCATAAAGCCTTTGTAGGGCCCTTTTATCTTTCGTTTTACCCACCAATAATATATATTCGCCCTTATCAAATGCATCAAACTCTAAGGGAGACACTAAGTTAAGCATTGCTTTTTTTACTTTTTCTATATCTTCTGTGGGGTAAACGTAAGCTTCTACCTCAATTTCTTCAAACATTTTTTGATCACCATTACTAGTTAAAGTACGGGGTTTTTGAAGTTTTTGACTTTTTCAGAATGAGGAAGACCTTAGCGAAAGGGTTTTATTATTTCGAAATACATCTCAATTGGTGAAAAACATGATAAGGATTGAAAAGATCAGGGGATATCTCAAAGAAAATGGAATAGATGTAGCTTTAATCACGAGCGCTCCAAATCTATTCTACTTTACTGGAAGTGCACCGCTCATTGGGGGATACCTAGTTATAGACTCCGATGAAGAAGTACTCCTCGTACCAGAGCTTGAGTATGAACAGGCAAAAGAAGAGTCAAAGATCCCTGTTGAGAAGTTCAAAAAAATAGACGAGGTTTACGAATATTTAAAACGATTTAACACAGTTGCAGTAGAAGGTTCTATGAGTCTCTCATTTAGTAAAGCTCTGAAAGAAAAATCGGGAATTAAGGAGTTTAAATTCTTGGATGAAATTATAAAAGAACTCAGAATGATAAAAACTGAAGAAGAGATAAGAGTTATTGAAGACGCTTGCAGATTAGCCGACATTGGAGTAATGACTGCAATAGAAGAAGTCAGTGAAGGAAAAAGAGAAAAGGAAGTAGCCGCCAAAGTTGAGTACATTATGAAGATGGAAGGTGCTGAAAAGGCTGCCTTTGATACTATAATAGCAAGTGGTTATCGCTCCGCCCTTCCACATGGAACTGCAAGTGACAAACGGATTACAAAAGGAGATCTTGTTGTTATGGATCTTGGAGCCTTTTATCGGCATTACAATTCTGACATAACGAGAACTATTGTAGTTGGTTCTCCAAATGGGAAGCAAAAAGAAATTTATGAAATAGTCCTCGAAGCCCAGAAAAAGGCTGTAGAGTCTGCTAAGCCCGGGATAACAACCAAAGAACTTGACAGCATTGCAAGAGATATAATATCAGAATACGGATATGGCGATAAATTTATACATTCCCTTGGCCATGGACTTGGTCTTCAAGTACATGAATGGCCTAGGGTTTCTCAACATGACGAAACTGTTCTAAAAGAGGGCATGGTAATCACCATAGAGCCTGGGATATATATTCCAAAGTTTGGAGGAGTTAGAATTGAAGATACTGTAGTTATCACAAAAAATGGTGCAAAAAGACTAACAAAGACTGAGAGAGAGCTTATTTAGTTTTTTATCTTTTAAGAGTCCCGTTCTTTAGGGTGGAGATGTTGTGAACTACCCAAGGAAACTTTTAAACCACCGAAATTTTTTAAACTTATAGGATAGCGTAATAAGATCCCAAAGGGGCCACTTAAGAACAACCCCTGTAAGGGAGTTTCATTGTGTCCTCCTGTCTTTGCGAGGAAGACGCCGTAAGGCGTCCTTTATAATATATCACCGCTGAGATGGTTGAAACTCTTAGAATGATCTTTGAAGCGATAACCTCGAACCGCTCTGCGGTAGGGGTAACGGGCCGGAGACCCGGCCCTCGGGCTGAACCGAAAGCGGTAACGCGAGTAAGTGATGGGCCCGTAAACATTTCTCTCGCGGTGAGGAGGAGGTCAGCTTATTATCTCCCCTAATAGATACGTAGAGGTGGCTTTTGTAACTTTCACTTTCATGAATTCTCCTACTGGAGCTTCGGGAAGAATAATATCCTTATAGTTCATGGTTCTTCCTTCTATTCCACCTTTCTTACCTTCGTTATGTGTTAAGACTAGAATCTCCTTACCAACGTACTTTTTATTTATTTCGTAGCTTATGGCCAATCTAAGTCTATGGAGATATCTAGATCGTTCCTTTACTCTCCATCCCACAATCTGATCTCGCATCTTAGCAGCCAAGGTACCCGGTCTTGGTGAGAAGCGCGAGACATTTATTTTATCAGGCTTTATTCTCTCAATAAGCTCCACTGTGTGTTGAAAAGCCTCTTCGTTCTCGCCTGGAAACCCTACAATTATATCAGTGTTTAAGTTGAGATTATCTATGTGCTTCCTGAATTCCCTAACTATTTCCTCGAACTCTTCTACGGTGTATGTTCTCCCCATTTTCCTTAAAATTTCATTATCTCCACTTTGAACCGGAAGATGAAGGAATTTGTAGATTTTTTCATTTTTATAAACTTCTATGATCTCATCAAGTATTTTTATCGCATTGTTTGGGTTCATCATGCCCACTCTAACCCTAAAGTCCCCCTCTATTGCTGTGATTTCGTCTAAAAGCTCAGCTAAGTTTGTACCTATATCAAACCCATAACATCCCGTGTCTTCACTGGAAAGTTGTATCTCTTTGTATCCCCTATTTATTGCATCTTTTACCCATTTCACTATAAGCTCTGGCCTGTAACTTCTTAAAACACCTCGTGCAAAACGAGTTGCACAGTAAGTACAGGCATTTAAACACCCCTCACTTATAGGAACTACAAAAACAACCCCACTTTTCCACACTCTTGGAAGTTCAAGTTTGTCGATGTTCCGATCTTTCCATCCCTCAACACTAACGAGCTTTCCTCCCCTTTCAGCGATCTCTATTGCCTCAATGATCCTATCCAAACTTTTAACTCCAAGAATTCCAGAAACCCTCTCATCTATAGCCTGCAGGTTAATGTGGGGTAAGCACCCTGTCACTATAACTTTCTTTCCGCTGTCAAGAAGCTCTTTGATTCTTTTAACCATATGCTTTTCCGTCGGATCTTTAACAGCACATGTGTTTACAATAGCATACTCTGCACTATCTAAATCAACTATTTCATGATTTGCTCTAAGGAGTAGAGCCTCTATCATTTCAGCATCTGCTTTATTCCTTGTGCAACCGTAAGTTTCTAAATAAATCCTCATCGCAATCCAATCCTTTGAAGCATTTAAAAAGACTATGGTTTATAGATGTGGTACTTAAAAATCGAATAAAGAAAAATAACAACTTACTAAATCTTTGATCTTTTATCCAAAATCCACAAAATAATCCCCAAGATACTCACATAAGCGAATATACCAATAATTGTTATCAGAAAATTTGTATAGGTTGCAAGAATTCTAGCTAGCATGATGAGAAATCCCATAGCCACGGCAAATCCCAAAATTAACATGAGAGTGCCAAACTCCTCTAGGAACCTCATACCCCTCACCTCAAATCCTAAATGGTACCTCTACATCTTCCCCCTTTTCAATCATGTGGAGCTCTTTCCTATAAGCTTCAAGTGGCCTATCTTTCTCTTTTAAAAACCCAGCAAATGTAAGAGGTTCCCTTTCAAGCTGTATAAAAAACTCTGGGTAACGTTTGTCCCTAATTAGATGGTGATCTAGGATTATCTCAGTATTAGTTTCTTTGATTATTTCTTCTAAATTTTTGAGGCCTGTAGTCCATGCTTCTTTAACCCTATATCCCTCGAGATACGTCGGAGGGCCTCCAGTAATTAGCAAGTCGGGCATTTGTTTTATTATCCACTCTTTAGATATTTGATTCAAAAGCTGAATGTCACTAGCATGAATCACTCTTTTCTTCCCATCGTCTACCATAACCATTATCACAAAACCAAGCTTCGAACCTTCATTTCCATGAGGAACTGCAGGAGAGAATTCTATTATAAAATCACCAAAATCAAAAAACTTCCCATCAGCATGCTCAATATTTTTAGCTATTTTTTCCGCTTTCTTGAGAAACACCCAGGCCCTCTTTCTTTGGCTGAAATTTATGTTCTCTCTTGGATGTTTTATAAAAAGAGTTTTGCCTTCATAGAGTTCTTTTGCTTTATCGGGTGAGGAACTCTCGTAAATTCCCTCAAAAAAAGGCGTATGGTGGTCATAATGATAATGAGAAATTGTTATTATATCAGCCTTTTTTGAATATTCTTGTATTTTTCTTCTCGCCCCCATTAGAGCCTCCAATTCTGCCTTTGCAGGAGGCAAAGAGTATCGTTTTGGTCCCAGTGCCACCCCTGGATCTATTAAAATTCCTATACTCCCAAGTTTTATGAAAGTAGCTAAGCTTCTCACTCCCAAGCTTTCCGAGGCTAGGGGAATAACTTTCATTAACTCACCAAAAAATAATGGCCTTATCTTCTCTTAAGTTTAATCTTCCATCAAAGATATAACTTATAAGTTAAAACTTCTACCTCTTCACTCCAACACTCGTTTTAATATTGCAAGTTGATATGCATTCCAAGCACTTTCATCAACCACTATAAGCAGCACTCCCCCATAGCTTATGGCAAAATCTTTCAAAGAGGCCAAAAAATTTGTTGGATAAATCGAATTTTTTTCCTCTCTTCTATACTTAGAAAGTAGGCCTTCCAAAATTCTGGAACATTTGAGCTTCTAACAAATGCAAGGACGGGAAACCCCTTGAGTTCCTCTTTAAGAACCTGATACTCATCTAGAATGTCCCCAGAAAAAATGAATAAAATGCTACCACACCCCATAAATATGCAACTTGGAGTATTCCGTTTCCATACATCCTTAACGCCTTAAGCACCGCAAAACTGGCAACTTACTCTCCCTTAAAATACAGATTTAAAAATATTTTTGTTTATCTTTGGAGAAAGGTTTTTAATTTGAAACTTTGGGATAACTAATGAGGGCCCGTGGCTTAGTCTGGATAGAGCGTCGCCCTCCGGAGGCGAAGGTCGCGGGTTCAAATCCCGCCGGGCCCGCCAACAAATTTCTTTTTGAATACGTTAGGACTCGGAATTAGATTTCATCTTTTATCTGGAATGAGGGAGGATTATCCTTATTTCATCAACACCCACTATTTTTCGACCTCTCTGATTACGAATGTATATAATATTTTTGTTTGTATAAACAATTTTGTCTTTTACGCTTCCAACAGTACAGCGAAAAACTTATTATATTCGAAGGTAATATTTACATAAATAATTAACGTATATGGGGGTGAGAGAATGGAGGAGAAGAAGCTTAATTTTAATGATGGGTTTTGGTTCGGACTCGGCTTTTTCACAGCAGGATTGGTATTTTATATAATCATGCTAGTGATTACATTACTGCTAGTTGGCGGTATGATGGGTGGCTTTGGATCCATGATGCATTGAGGGAAAAATAAATCCCAAGCGTCTATTTTCATCTTTTTGTTTCACAGTCTAAAAGACTTAGTCCTTACTCCCATTACCATTATGCATTATCCCGTAGCGGCCAGAGTTGTCCTCATGCCCCCTCAAACGGCCTTTTACGATAATTTTGTTGCTTTTCCGAATATTTTCTCTTAGTCATTGCATCTGGAGTTTTGCCTCTTTTGATGTCTACCCTTGCAACTCTTTTAATGTATTGTAATTTTCTATATTCACCGGGTAGTATGAAAGTTATTGCTTTACCTTTCTTCTTAGCTCTACCTGTTCTCCCAATCCTGTGTACGTAGGTCTCTGGATTCTGAGGCAGAGAGTAGTTTACCACATGGGTTAACTCATTAATGTCTATTCCCCTTGCAGCAACGTCTGTGGCGACAAGTATCCTTGTTTTTCTTCTTTTAAAACGTTCCAAAATTCTTTCTCTTCCTCTTTGTGGAATATCACCATTCAAAGCCTCCGCATTGTATCCCCTAGCTACAAGTCTTGATGTCAACTCTTTTGTTTCTTTCTTCGTTTGGCAGAATACTATCCCATAGAATTCCTTATCATCCAAAATCCTACACAAAAGACTAAACCTCTTATTTGGGAGTACTTCAAAGTAACCCTGCTCAACTAATTCTGGAGCCAGACTCTTGCCCTGAATCTTGATAACTTCATAGTTCCTTAAATACCTCCTCGCTAAACGGAGTATCTCTCTTGGAATTGTAGCAGAGAACATCAAAACCCTCTTTTCCTTGCTTGTGTGCCTCAAAATGTTTTCAATCTCTTCTATGAAACCCATATCCAGCATTCTATCTGCTTCATCTAGGATAAAATAATCAACCTCACTTAAGGATAGTGTGCCCCTCTCTATATGATCAATCACTCTCCCTGGAGTGCCCACAACTATATGCACGCCTTTCCTTAAGTTTCGGATCTGGGGCCCGATTGGTTGACCTCCATAGACGGAGAGTACTCTTATCTTTTTCCTCCCTTTTAAGGAATTTATTTCATTTGCAACTTGGATTGCAAGTTCTCTAGTAGGTGTTATCACTATCGCTTGGACATTTCTCATCTCTTCATCTATAAGATCTATAAGTGGAAGAGCAAATGCAGCCGTTTTGCCAGTTCCAGTTTGAGACTGCCCAATTATATCTTTATTTCCGCTCAAAAGTCTCGGAATTACTTCTCTTTGAATATCGGTGGGCTTCACAAAGCCCTTTCTTTTTACAGCATTTAAGCTGTTTTCTGAGAGTCCTAATTTTTCAAAACTCATTTTTGCATTCTCCTTAACATTGTACTCATTAGAGAACAGAACTGCCGATTAGTGTTGGATTTTTAACGTTCCGTGCTCTAATTGGATTTCCTTACAGACTGCTTAAATCTCTTGAGTTTATAAACATTTGCAAATGACAAACCCTCTACTTTAAGCATAAACTTGAGAATCTTCTCGACACGAAGAGCGAGGCTTTCAAACAGAAAACAAAACTTCTCTTGCTAACTTAAGAAAAGGTAACATATTCAAAAGTGATTTAAAGACCGGAGTAAACTATAAATGGTGAAAACATGAAAAAAGTATGGGCCCTCATTCTGATAGGAGTTATAATTTTCGCAAGTGGCTGTACCCAATCACCCACTACTACCCAAACTACTCCCAGCGAAACGACAAGTTCTGAGAGTCAAACAACTTCCTCTCCAGTAAAAACCACCACTCATACCACTACCACAACCACAACAGAAACTCAAACCACAGTTACAACCACTACAACAACAGCCACAGTCTCAGAAAAGTCTGGCATTGATTTTAGCTCCTACAAAACTGGAGAGATTCTACAAAACTGGGCAAGTCTTTTTAGTCGAAAAATAATTTATGTAAGCGAAGGATACGAAGAATTGGCTAAACATTATTTCCCCAATGCTGAGATAAAGAGTAAAAACGAATTTGCTAGTGGTATAGCGATTTTGTCTCCATCCGATGCTAGAGAGCTTTTGAGAGGAAAACCAATCCTTACAACACCAAGAGATTACTTCGGATATGTTCTCTACAAAGTCGGTACTAAGTTCGTTGGGGGAGAAATGGGAACGATAATAGCATATAAAGAAGATGGCAAAGACAGACTCATTTTCACAGGTAATGATGTTTCAGGTATTGGTGCTGCTTTGGCACTCGCCAAAGAGTTAAGTGAGGGAAGAAAACTAAATCCTAGCTATGTACTTAGAAGAGGGGAGTTTGAAGGAATAATTGTAAAAGTAATAGGAGATAACGACTGGGACGGAATCAAAGACGATGATGAATACTGGATTGTAAAGGAAATTTTCGTAAAAGAACCATTTGTCTATACTTGGAGAATAATCAATGGAGAAAACGTGACCGTTAGTGGTGGCTTTATAAGATTAGTAAATGGATCTACAGTATATATAAGGGCACTAGGCTTTAACGTAAGTGTTAAAGTAATTGGGACAAATCATGCACAGATCACATATATTATTGAGAATATCAATCCAGCGCTTGTTGAATTCTCGGAAAATGCGGAAACTGGGGAGACTTGGATAAAACTAACTACAAACGAAGACTTTTCGCTCATACCAAAAAACGTGAATAACTTTACTTTTCTAGCCTTTGGAGACCACAGGCCAGGGAGTGGCACAAAACAGCCAGAAGTCTTCTTCAAAATAAGAGATCTCATGAACCAAGAAGAGGGAGTCTTCATAATTGATAGCGGTGATTTAGTGTACTCTGGAAAAGTAGAGGAGTGGGCCGAATTATTAAAAGTCTGGAATTTCAACAAACCTGTATTTGTTGCTCCAGGCAATCATGAGTATCAAGGGGAAGGAATAAATATATATCACAAGTTCTTTGGGCCTACAGACTACTCATTTGTCTTGGGTAACTATTATTTCATCTTCGCTAATAACGTTGAGAGAAATTATCAGCTTACTTCTGCCCAATGGAATTGGTTAGAAAAAGAGCTTGAAAAGGCAAAAAGCCTCGGTAAGAGACCAGTTATCGTAATGCACGCTCCTCCAATAGATCCTAGACCCGAGGGGAGCCACACTATGAACCCTACTCACGCAAAAAAACTCTTGGAGCTAATGAAAGTATACAATGCATTTGGAGTCTTTGGTCATATCCACATTTACTGGTATGGAGAAAAAGACGATGTAGAGCTCATAATAACCGGCGGAGGCGGAGCACCAGTCTATGCAAAACCTGAAGAAGGAGGCTTCTACCATTACGTAAAAATAACTGCTGGGGATATCTTAACTGTAGAGCCCGTGAAGGTAGGGTGAGATCTTCTTTTTTCTTTTCTACATATTCTATATAGATCAATGTAGCCAACTATATTCTACTGCGGTAAAGTATTTATACACTCCCAAGTAGCTGGTTTCGGTGATAAAAATGATTGAGATGCTTAGTGATCCATGGCTCTTTATCACAATAGCTGTAGGCCTATTTATGGCATGGGCAATAGGAGCAAATGATGCTGCAAATTCAATGAGTACTGCTGTTGGTGCTGGAGCAATAACACCCAAGCAGGCCGTTATAATTGCAGGTATACTCGAATTTACTGGTGCATATCTCTTCGGAAAGAGCGTCACTGAAACTGTTAGAAAAGGTATAATAGATGCATCTCAAATAAGTGACCCCCATGTTATTATTTATGGATCTATTGCAGCTCTTCTTGCTGCCTCTCTATGGTTGGTTTTTGCCACTAAGTTTGGTTTACCTGTCTCAACTACCCACTCTATCATAGGAGGAATCGTGGGGTATGGAATTGTATATGCTGGAACCTCTATAGTGAACTGGAGTAAGATGGCCCAAGTTGTTGCAAGTTGGATATTATCCCCAATCTTCGGGGCAATTGTTGCTTTTACCGTTATTAAATTAGTATCTAAAACGATTCTCCAAAAGGATAAACCAATAGAAAGTGCTAGACGGTGGGCCCCTGTATGGATAGGCCTAGCCTTTATTGTTATAGGATCGATGTTTTACATAAAGGTTATGCATGGAAAGTCCCTCTTTATAGCAATAACAAGGTATGGAGCTACAGCAGGACTAATCACATTTGTAATAAGCTTCGTTCTACTAAAAAGGAACTTTAGAACAAAAGACCCGTATTTGGGCGTAGAAGCAATATTCAAAAAAGTTCAAGTATTAACTTCTGCCTATGTAGCCTTATCTCATGGGGCAAACGACGTAGCAAATGCCATAGGTCCTGTGGCAGCAGTTTATGCCGTGGCAACCATGGGACTAGCAGGAATGAAAGTTCCAGTACCAAAGTGGATTTTAGCAATGGGGGGATTAGGTATAGCAATAGGTGTAGCTACATATGGATACAGAGTCATGGAAACTGTTGGGAAGAAAATTACCGAACTAACAAATACTAGAGGATTTAGTATAGATTTTTCAGCGGCCACAGTTGTTTTAGTAGCATCTTGGATGGGACTACCAATTTCAACTACTCACACCGTAGTTGGCGCAGTGATAGGTGTAGGATTAGCCAGAGGAGTAAAAGCAATAAACAAAGATATCGTTAAAGATATAATAATCTCGTGGTTTGTTACCGTACCCGTTGCAGCTATAATTGCAGGAATCATATTTAAGATATTAATGGTATTGGGGTGATTATAATGCAAGTTTGGACGAAATTATTTGCTAAAAGTCCATTTAAACCATTGATAAAACATGCAGAGGTTGTTTTGGAAACTGTAGAGGTTTTAGAAAAAGCTCTTGAAGCGTGGGAAGTAGGAGACTATGAAACAATGAGAAATTATGCTCGAAAAGTTGATGATCTCGAAGATTTTGCCGACAGGATTAAAGAAGAGATCAGGGACAGTTTAAGTTCAAAGTTATTTATGCCCGTGAACAGGGGTGACATTTTAAGATATTTACACATGCAAGACAAAATAGCTGATGCTGCTGAAAACACAGCCAAGTGGCTTCTTGTTAGAGATCCCAATGACATGCCAGAAGACATCAAAGAGGAAATAAAAAGTCTGATAATGAAAATGAGTCAAGAAAGTATTAAAGCTGCCAAACTCGTATATGAAGCTATTGTTCAGATGGACACAGTAATAGAGAGTGGTTTTGGAGAGAAAGAGATCGAGAAGGAATATGAACTTATCAGAGAGATTGAAAGCGTAGAACACAAAATAGATGAACTTGACACCGAGTTTATGGAGATAATATTCAAAAACTCCTCAAAACTAGAATGGGGCCTTGGAATGTACCTTCTTAATATAGCAAAAACTCTAAGCAATATCTCAGATAAAGCAAAAGACGCAGCAGAAAGAATAAGGTTAATGATGAACAAATGACATACTTTTACCCTAAAGAGCAAAGCCTTCAGAAGAAAAGATAGAAAAACTTCAAATGGCTATCATTGTTGAAGTCATCTGTATTTCTGGCATTTTTCTTATTCTTTCAGTTATGAAATGGTCAAGATCTTTTAGGGTTTCAGTTTCAACCTTGACTATAAGGTCATATTCCCCATAGACTACATAGGCTTCCTTTACCTCTGGATAGGTAAGAAGTTTTTCCATAACTTCTCTTTCCTTCCCAGCGGCTGTCACCATCAAAATAAACGCCGTCACCATAGCTTACCACCAATAATATTTGGTCTTTTGACTATTTAAGCTTATCGTCGTCGATAAAGAAAAAATGACGAATTAGGGGAAGCTAATTTACTTTGCCACTAGTGCCTCTGGTCTCCTCCCCTACCGTGAACGGTGAGGGTTCTAGTGAGTTAACCCCCTAACCACTGCCGGGAAGGTTTGAGGAATTCTCATCAGACAGGCCTTTGAGAAGGATTCTCCGAGCCCCTCCGGAAGGGCCTTTTCCCAATTACCCTCCGCAAAGCGGTTTGGGTTATCGTTTCAAAGGTTACTCCTAGAGTTTTCAGCCGCCCAAAGCTGGTTTTGAGAAGACGCCTTATGACGTCCTATCCCAAAGAGCAAGGCCCGCCTTTAATTGGATTTCTGGATCAACAAGCACTTTAATTTCGAGTTCTAAAATAAGAGTTGCGAGCGTATCTCTCCTCTTATTTCAAATTGACCACGTTCTGCTGAGTATTAATCCCTGAATCCGCCACAGGTCGATCTTTAAGTGTTCGAAAGACGTCTATATCCTAAATTAGCACCTAGAACATATATCTTCGCTTTTGTTTATGAGAACCAGTTTGGAGGCCACCATTTAAATACTCTACGAAGCTAATTAACCCCTCGGGGAGAAGGATGATTGATCATCTAATAAGCAAAGAAGAGCTTGAAAGATTCAAGCACTTTATGCACATGAAAGGTATTGAGAATTTAGAGGTTTATTCAAAGGGAACCACAAGCTTAATTTTCCTTGGGAGGCTGGAAAACAAAGACGTCATTATAAAATTAGAAAGAAGAGATGCACCTAGAAGAAATTTTCAAAAAGAGGTAAAGATTCTAAGATTTCTCGAGGGGAAAGGAATAACCCCCCATTTGGTCGATTATGGAAGCTTTGAAAATAGAGAGTTCTTAATAAGAGAATTCGCAAAGGGAGAGCCCATACTCTATGCAATACCTGAGAAGAAGCATCTTCTAAAAATCCTCGAAAAGATGTACAAACTTGATATCCTTGGGGTTGATCATGGTCAAATACAGGGAGGAAAGCACATCATAATTGGAACTGACGTATGGGTGATTGATTTTGAAAAAGCGAGCCTTAAGAGAAAAACCAAAAACCTCACATCCGCGATGGCAATGATATTTCTTAATGAAAACTCCATTTCAAGAAGAGTTCGAGAAAAGTTTGAGATAGGCGAAGAATTTCTAACAACTCTCCAAGAGAAGCTCCAAAAATATAAAGAAACACACGATATTACGGAACTTAAAGAGCTACTATCTAGCCTTTAACCTATCCCATGTCCATATAGCTAAAGGGATCAAAAAAGCCGCTAATATGAGACCAATCCTAGGATCCAAAAAATATTCAAAAACTAAAATCACAACAATCGTTATTCCAATCATTATAAAGAGATCTTTGTCAAATATTCGTGATTTTGCAAGAATATTCCTCTCTTTTGATACGTAAGCTAGATAAACGGGAATTCCCAAAGCCGCTAAAACAACTCCTATATAGCTTTTAAAAACCACGGATATCAAAAGACCTGCCAATAAAATGCTAAACACAGCATATTCGTCTTTCATATCCCAAGATTTGACAATTAACTTTAAATAATTTAGGGCCTGAATATATTTAGGTGATAGCGTTATGAACAAAATCGAATGGAACGAAAACACCTTTTCTAAATTTGCCTATCTAAGCGATCCACGAATCGCAAAAGATGGAAAAAGTATTGCTTACGTATTAACAAAAACCAATTTGAAGCAAAACAAATACGAAAATACAGTTGTGATTGAAGAACTTGAAAGCACGGGAAGAAAATTTATTGAAAACGCCTCAATGCCAAGGTTCTCACCAAGTGGAAGAAAACTCGCACTTGTTAAACCAAACGAAGAAAAGAAGAGTGCTGAAGTTTGGCTCTATGATCTAACATCAATGAGCGGAAAGAAAGTCCTCGAGGCAAAAAATATCCTTAATATCAGCTGGAACAGAGACAGCCGAAGAATTTTGGTGACTGGGTTTAAGAGGAGAGATGATGAAGAGTTTATTTTTGAAGATGATGTGCCAGTGTGGTTTGATAATAAGGGATTCTTTGATGGAGAAAGGACAACCTTTTGGATAGTTGACACAGAAAGTGAGGAAATCCTAGATGAATTCACAACAGAAAAGTTCTCCTTTGGAATTTGGCATGGAGATAACATAATTTACAATGTACCACATAGAGAAGACGAAAAACCACAATTCTTCAAGTTCTATGACATTTATCTCTGGAAAGATGGAGAAAGTGAAAAGCTTTTTGAGAGGGTTTCATATGTCGCCGTAGACTCCAATGGCGATATTCTCCTCCTCCATGGAAAACCAAAGAAAGAAAAAATAAGCGAGCATGACTACCTATACACTTGGGATGGATCAGAAATTAAACCATTAACAGAACGTTTTGTTTACAATAACTGGGAAGGAAAACTCGATGGAAAGGGAAACGTATACTTCACTATGGCAAGAGAAGGAAGAGTTAGTTTATACAAACTTGAAGAAGGAGAACTAATCCCAATAGTCGATGGAAATTCGTGGGTAATAGGATTTGATGTAAGTAATAATGGAAAAGTTATCTTGTTAAAGGAAACAGATACCCGCTTGAGAGAGCTATTTATATGGGATAAAGAATTGCAACAGCTCACAGATTATAACGGGCCAATATTTGAGCGATTGAAAACACTACCTCTCCAGCACTTCCGCTTTAAGAGTCTTGGCTTAGAACTAGATGGATGGTATATCAAACCCGAGACTGAAGAAAAAGCCCCAGTAATAGTCTTTGTTCATGGTGGGCCAAAGGGAATGTATGGCTATTATTTCAAATATGAAATGCAGTTAATGGCCAATAAAGGATATTACATTGTCTTTGTGAATCCACGGGGAAGTAACGGTTACGATGAAGAGTTCGCTTTGAAAGTACTTGAACGAACAGGCCTAGAAGACTTCCAAGATATCCTCAATGGCGTTGAAAAGTTCTTTGAAATCGAACCCAATGCAGATAGGGAGAGAGTTGGAATAACAGGGATAAGCTACGGAGGATTTATGACAAACTGGGCATTAACACAAAGTGACTTATTTAAAGCAGGAGTAAGTGAAAACGGCATAAGCTATTGGCTTACAAGCTATGCATTTTCCGATATTGGTTTATGGTTTGACAAAGAAGTAATTGGCGAGAACCCCCTTGAAAATGAAAACTACAAGAAGCTCAGCCCACTTTTCTATGCCCAAAATGTCAAAGCTCCTTTACTACTCATACACAGCTTAGAAGATTATCGTTGTCCACTCGACCAGAGCGTTATGTTTTACCACGTGCTCAAAGATCTAGGAAAAGAAGTTTACATAGCAATATTCAAAAAAGGAGCACATGGGCATAGTTTAAGGGGCAGTCCTAAACATAGGGCAAAGAGGTACAAACTCTTCATGGAGTTCTTCGAAAGGAAACTCAAGAAATACGAAGAGGGATTTGACGTGGAAAAGATCCTAGAGAAAAGTAAAAGCAATGAATAATTCTTTTTATTCTTTGAGCAAAATTGTTATGTTTTTGTAGGTCACTGGGGCAACTAAAACTTTTCTTCCATCTTTCATGTATTTAAAAGTACTTCCTACACCCACATTCAAAGTCAGGTTCTTGGAATTCTTTTCAGGCACTAGCTCGATAAAAATATTCCCAACTCCGCCACCACAAGAATGATTTCTACAAAAGAAGGGATCATATCCCGCAGGGCCTATATACACGTGATATTTTGCTGGCCATGTTGGATCTGAGGCTACAAGGACGCTTATCCACTTGGAAATATTCGTAAATGTTCTGTCTCTATAGCTTGTTGACCAACTCGTTATTTTCCATCCCTGTGGCACACTGACTACTGCTCCTGAAACATCCGATTCGGTTATATTGATCCACCCAACTAAAAGAACCCTCTTGAAATCCCCATTAGTTTGAACAAAAACCGTACCTATAAACGTTGAATCTGTACCATTGTCTCGAAGATAAAATTCCACCATGTCAACCGTCTGCCAAAAGGTTCCCTCATTTTGGTTACCATGGTAAAAGAACATCAACACAAGTAGCATTGAGATTCCCAAAGCTGCAGATATTGTTTTTCGCATATTTGTTTATTAGGCTTAAAGAGTTAAAAATCTTATTCTCCATGTTGTGATGAACACAAGATAAGAGAGACTAGATCTCAATTATCTCCGCTCTCCCATTCCTTCTAAGCCAATCCAAAAGTCTCTCTGCAATTTGGAACTTTTTCTTTTTGTTTTCCCATATGAGGGCATGAGTATTCAAATGAGGTTTACTCCATTTTCCCACAATATCACCAAAATCAAATCCAACGAGAGATATTCTTTTTGCTCCGAGCTCTTCAGCGAGAAAAGCGGCCCTATCCCCATCAGTGAAGCCACCAAAGTTATAAACTATGTCTAAAGGCTCTGTTTGACACGTTCCTAGAACGTTCTTAAGCCCTGGAACATACGTTCTGAGCTTGTCCATGTTATCTCCATGAGCATGAACAACTACAATAGAACCCAACTCATTGGCTCTTTTTATGTCTTCAAACCTACCGTCCAAATCCGTTACAATAATGTGGGGGATAATGTTATTTTCAAGCAAAGCGGAAGTAGCACCATCGGAGGCTATTAACGTCCCCACAAATTTTCTGTTTAGCTTACCATCTAAGCTTGGACCAGGGGCAAAAACATAAACTTGCTCTCTAATTCGTTCTTTAAGTTCTATGGGTGAAACATAGTTCTTACTCTTTAACAAGAGTTCTCTCAAGAGCAGGGCAGCTTTTTTGTCTGCCTCTCTATCATAACCCATGACCTCGAGGATATACTGATAAAAAGGTTCCCACTCACTCCATTTCATTGGACTCCCTCATATTTCTTAACTTTCTATCAATTTTTACCATTTCCCTCCACTGCCTCCCAGGCCAATAAACTTGACCACATTGAACACATACATAAAACTCATCGTAGTCTTCATAAACCCCTTTTGGAACTCGATCTTTGATTTCTTCCTTGCTAATCCTCCTTATCAGACCATTGCACTTTGGACACCTAGCATTTTCAGGAAAAAGATCATCAAAATTAAAACCAAGTTCCATAAGTTGTCTCACTTGTTCCTCAAACTTGTTTGATCTTATTAAGATAGTATTTTTTGATCGTTTTGCAAGATCCTCATCCCGAGTTAAGATTATTCTATTCTCCTCCCGTGAAATCCTCAAAATTTCACTATCCTCCTCTACCCCATAAATAGTATCATACCCATAAAGTCGAAGCCACCTAGCTAAACGACCAAGCATCATATCAGCGATAAACTTTGTATTTTTCCCCCTCATCAACTCTAACTTGGAAGAAGATAATAAAGCTCTTTTGGAAGAAACCTTATAACTATCCTAACATTTTTTAAGTGGGGTGAAACAAATGATAGTCTATTTCATTGGCACTGGAGGCAGTGAGGGTATCCCAGCTCATTTGTGCACATGTGAAACATGTGAAGAAGCTCGTAAACTAGGTTTCGCACAGCGAAAGCCTTCTACTTTAGCAATCATTACCAAGAACAAAAAGGCAATACTCATAGATGTAGGAACAGATATCAGGGATCTGTTACATGTACCTCTTGAGGGGATCCTTCTTACTCACTGGCATCACGATCATATTTATGGCCTATATAAGCTCAGGTGGATTGCAAAGAAAACTAGGCTTTATGGTCCAAAAGGAGATGCAGATTGGTTAATGATTCATGATCCAAAAAACATCCAAGTGGGATTCATCAAGGCTGGAAATATGCTTAAAATAGACTCCCTTAAAATAACAGCTCTAAAACTTAATCACCAAGTAGAAACTCTTGGATACCTGATAGAAGAAGATAATAAAAGTGTGGCAGTTCTTTATGATACCAAAGGGCTTCCTGAAGAGACTTTTAAATTATTAGAAAAGAAAAAACTTCGCCTTGCCATAGTGGATGCTACTTACGCTCCAGGTGTTGATGATCCGTATCACAATAACGTTGATGAGGGTGCTGAAACAGGACTCCAATTAGCTGAAAGAACCATGTTAAGTCATATATCCCACAAAAATCTCTCATTTTTGAAGCTTGATGAGTATGTCAGAAAGAAATACAATGGAAAAGTTCTTGTTGCCTATGATGGGATGCTCTTTTATGTGTGAGGTGAGAAAATGATAGTTGAACTTGCCAAAAAACGGAAAACCGTGAGAAAGTTTAAAACCAAAAAACCACCCCTTGAGAGTGTTTTAAAAGCTATTGAAGTAGCAAAAGAGGCCCCTTCTGGAATGAATGCTCAACCATGGCACTTTCTTTTAATAGAAAGTTCTGAGAAAAAGAGAAAAATCAGGGAAATTTGTGAGAAAGATGAAATAAAGTTCTATGAAAAGATGAAAGGAAAACTTGGAGAATGGCTTCACGAAAAAGGCTTTACGTGGGAAAAACCATTTCTAAGTGATGCTCCATATCTGGTGCTAGTATTTACCGATATCAGAGCGCCCTTCGCAATCCAATCAACATGGCTTGCTATAGGATATCTTCTCCTTGCTCTTGAAGAAGAAGGTTTAGGAACAGTGACCTATACTCCTCCAAATCCAAAAAAGGTTGAAAAACTCTTGAATGCTCCAGAATATTATCGGCTTCAAACAGTTCTCCCCATAGGCTATCCAAATGATGACAAACCAAAATATAAAAGGAAAAGTTTAGAAGACATCATAACCTTCGAAAAATTTGAATAAATGAGAATCCATTCGGTTTCCTTTGTCTTAATGTCCTCCATCTTAAGATCTACATAGATAATAAAATCTCCTGTCTCGTTTATCCTTATAAATATCTTAGTTATTACTCAATAATGAAATCAAAGTTAACCGAAAGTCGTTTCAATATTGGACTCTGACATTTGATATTTTACAAGAATCATTTTGATTTTAAATATTTCTCAAGATTCTTTAAAACTTCCATTTGGTCCTCTGTTTCAACAGCAGAGGGCTTAAGGGAACGCACTCTTAGTAAAGCTTCCCTTAAAGGCAGATCATACAAATACATCAAATAAGCAACGGCCACACTCCCACTTCTTCCACTTCCTCCAAAACAGTGAATCAGGATTTTCTTACCTTTTTTGACTCTTTCCTCAATCCATCCCAAAATATCAAGCAGTTCCTCTAAACTTGGTGCAGTGAAGTCTTCTATTGGAGAATAAAGCACGTCGACACTATGGTTGGCCCATTCCTCTAGTGTATAATATAATTCGTATTCGTAGGCTAGAACAACAACGGCATCAAATTCTTTTGCAAGATTAGGAATATCCTCAGGATACGGCATCGGTGAAAATGCCACATTACTGTCAACAAACTTAGGATAGACCACTGAAAATCCCCCTAGACAAAATTACCGGATAAGTTATAAATCCTTTGTTAAATATACATTATGGTGAGAAAAATGAAAAAAGAGATTCTTAAGCTATTCCCCCCAATCGGGATTTTTATATTGATTTTGTGGTTCTCCAGACCATGGTTTCATGGAATTGTAATGAGCTTATACAGAAATCCATCAATAATCTATCTCATACTTACCTTACTACTATTAGCAAAATATAGCTCAAAAAAGAGGTTGGAGGAATACAACAGAAAAAACATCACTATAAGTGGAATTTTTGCGTTGATGCTCCTTCTGTTGATATTTGTTTCAGTACTAACTGGTGCACTCTCCAACACTGCCCTATACAAAGAGCATCACCCAACCCAGGTTTCAAAAGAGCTTGAACTCTCGAGTAGTAAAATAAGGATACTCCCAAAGTTAACCGCATACCGTTATGCTGTTGATACTATTGAGTATGCTAGATATACACTCGGTTCCTCCCATTTGACTATTAGAGATGGTACACCAGTTTGGGGATTCTTTATAATACCTGATGGAGCATGGAATGCAATAAGGCTCAAAGATAAGGGCGTTCTTTTTGTTGAGATGAACACTACTCAGGCAAAAATGGCGAGAATGGAGAACGAACTTCAAGTTGGCCCTGGAATGCAAATTTTTGATAATTTAGAATGGAATCTTTACAAAAAGCACTACCTAATAGACCTTGATGTTCCAAGGGCACTTTATTACGATGGAAAGATCTACATTGTTGTTCCATACATATCGTACAGCTTTCGCGTTTTTTATACTGTTCCAAAATGGGGAGGAGTATTAATAGTTGATGAAGATGGTAACGTTGAGGATCTAACCCCAGAAGAGGCTCTTAAAGACGAACGGCTCAAGGATTTCCCAATATTCCCAGAACTTTTGACGAGAAGAATTATCTATGCCCAAAACTATTGGAAAGAAAACGTATTCTCAAACATAAAAAATCTCTGGTTACACCACGAAAGCCAAATAGAACTCATCGATGTAAGCGGACAAGGAAATAGACAACCCTTCTTGGTTATTGCCAACGATGGGAGAGAATACTGGATGATTGCTGTTGAACCATACGGAAGGGCCCATGGACTAGCAGCTATTTACCTAATCAACGCCCAGAGTGGAGAAATGAGCCAAGTAAAGTTTGAAACTCCTCTAACCGGGCCGGTTAAGGCAATAGATTACGTTAAAAAGGCCCTACCAACCTTTGACTGGAGTCAGTTCATGGCAGTTGAACCTATTCCTATCTTCTTGAATGGTAAACTCTGGTGGAGGATAGCCATCATACCCCAAAGCGGCTCAGGAGTTGCTAAGATAGCCTTTGTAAATGCAGAGACTAAGGAAGTCGAGATATTCGAAAATGAAGATGACGTAAGAGCATTCCTTCTTTATGGTCAAATTGGAGCTAAAGTTGAGGAAGTTAGTGGAACAGTTAGGGGAATCTACTCCTACATCAAAGACGGAAACACTCATTGGATACTAATTGTGGATAATAGAACCCTCTATTTAAGCGCAGATCAGCTGAACAACGAACTCATCTTTAAAGTGCTCAACTTAAAAGAAGGTGAGAATGTAACTATAAAAATGAGTGAGGGAAGAGTTGTGGAGATCGAGAAAAGCTGGGGAGGATAAACATGAAAAGGGCCCTTTTTGTTTTTCTTCTCTCTTTGATTGTCTCAGTGTCCCTATGCATAAATCAATCCTCAACCAAACTTGCTTCTCCAACAATTTCAATTTCAGATGTCGTTTCTTTTCTAACTGAAGCCAAAGAAAACCTCAATAAATGCAATACTACCTTGAAACTACCTTTAAGCCCTCAGAGTGATCCAGCATATCTTAACATAACCGTCCTAAACGAAACAATACTTAGAGTAAATGGAGCATTATATGAATATGTAGTTTTGGGTGTCCAGAACGTCAGCTTCTCAGGAGAAACGTCGTTTAAAGGACACAGAATAACATGGAGCACTCCGAAGAATCTCACAACTACAGGAGGACAGAGAATTGATTTTAAGATTTACAGAGAAAGCTCACTTATTGGTTCGCTTGTGTACTGGTACATACCATTTCAATTAGATTCATATTGCGTTACAATTCATACTAAGAGCTTAAAGCTCCCAGATGGAGAAATAATCTTCGTCTTCATGCATACAGGAGGAAAAGATTTGTGGATAGTTATGGCAAAAAATAAATATTACTCCTAACTATACTGATTTTGGGATCTCGGATGAAAGAGAACATCAGGGTTTTCCTCTTTCTCCTTTCTGCAACCCCCTTGTGGGCACTAATAGCTTTTGGGATAGAGAGACTTGAAAGCATATATGGAAAAATTTCTCCTGAAATTCTTTTCTTTATTTATCCAACTCTCATTGTAGCCTTAATAACCGCACTTTTTCTATGGAAACTGAGAGTTTCCCTCCCTGAGTTTAGTATAATGGTGGGTTTTGTCCCACTCATAGTCGCAGTAACCTTTTCCATCCTAAGTACGATTACAGACCTTCGCTCTAATTCTTATCACAGTGATGACCTAGCGTTTTTTATTTTCTTTCTCTTTTACCTCTTTCCTGTGGCTTCTTTCCTTCTAGGAATGGTCATCTACCATGGAATTCGACACATAATAGGTGAGAGATCTTGAGTTAAACTCTCTCAGGATCGGACAAACAAAGCAGCACCCATACCAAAGTAGCTTGGACAAGCATAGGCTGTTGCTTTTACTTTCATAGGTACTTTTTTGAGCACTCCATAGAGAACAAGCAGTTGCCAGTAGCTATCAGGAAGGGCTTTGTTTATCAGTTCATCCGAAATACTGAGGAGTTTTTCAAGTTTGTTCTCTTTAATGAATTGCATAATGCGCTTATCGTATTCTTTTGCCTCCGGAGCATAACCATAAGGGCCGTTTGGATCATGTGCATGGCCATGATCAGCACTTACTATAAATGCAATTCTCTTTTCATCTTCTTCAAGAACTTCGGCAATGACTTCTCCAAATCCAACAAGGATTCTCCTTGGAACTTTTCGTGCTGGAGTTAACAGAACAAGGGGCCTCTTTTCGAGGAAGTGAAGGGGTATAAGTTCTCCCCATGTGAGGGGAAAACGTGAATATTCCCCACCTAGTGAAGCAAAGTTTATATCAACCACAGGAAGTCCCTTAGCCTTTGCCCTCCCATATATTTCTCTGGCGAGTTCTCTTTCAGTTTGGTAATCACCAGGAAGTTCGATTCCTCCAAAACCAATCCATGAGACAAGGTTTTCAGCCATTATAACTCCAAAAGCTTCACTCATGCGGACGTTGTGAGGACTTATGATAACGTACGAATCTGCCTTTGAAAACTCTCTACCAATTTCTTCAAGGACTTCTGCAAGCCTTCTCGTTTCTTCATCTTCAGGGTTAAGAACAGGGTTTCCGTGGGGCATCAGACCGATTCCAACAAGCATGACATCACCCTCTGTAATTGCAATTCTATGTTTATACCATTTGCCGTTTGTTACTTGTGGATACTATATAACTATGTACATAAATGCCGAAAAAATTATATACAACTTTGTAGTAATAAACATGAAAAAGTATTTGAGGGGGACAAATGGAAAGGAGAGCCAAACTTATGGTGGCCATCCCCATCTTAGTTTTAGTAATACTTGTAGCCATTCCCACAGCGTATGGAGTGCCTCTTGAGAACTCCGATGTTCTTTACAGTGCATACCTAGACTGGCTCCAAGGAAAGCCCATTGGGCTTGTAAACATTAATGTGAACTTAGAGAAGACCCTTCACAATCCCATCATAGTAATCAAAGATTATAGCACGGAAATTCCAAAGATCCTGTATTCCGGAAACTTTATGAGCCCCACGGTGAAGATAGAAAGAATTCCCATTGGCACATACATAGAAAATGTCCAAGAGAATGGAGAAATCAAGCAGGTTCTCAAGACGAGATTCAGACCGGTTTCACTTCTGGTAATCATTGCAGATGAGAACTACTGGGGTGCACGGGTGATAAATTTTGAGCCTAAGGAACCCCTAACAAAGGTCTCCGTGGAAGTTCCCCTCCACTATGAGCCCGTTAAGAAAGGGGTTTACGTTCAAGGTACTTCGTCCATAGATTATGGCACTCTTAGGATGAACGGAATAAAAACAGCTAAAATAAGAAGCCTTCCTGGGTTAGAAGTGAGTTGGGTGGTTGAAAGAGACGATGCAATATCCTACGAAAGCTTTTCCCAGTCAAAGTCAATATCAGGGGTGCCGCCGGATCCAGATGAATGGCAGAGCAGTGGGCCGACCTTGGTTCAGGACAAAGATGTGTGGATAACCTATAGTGTCTCCAACGGGAACGTCAGGCTGGTAACTTCTGATGTTCTTTATCAGATAAGTGAGGATGAGATATGTAGCTGGACATGGTGCAGGGCCATCTGGTCGTTGGTTCCAGTGAGAATAAAGAACTTCCATTCTACAATTACAGGATCATACAGTGGGGGAATACCATCAAACCTCGAGCGTGAGGCAAGGTACAAATCAGAGGGGACAAATGAGTTCGCCATAAGCTTTGACGCACCAACAGATAATGAAGGAGTCTATTTCAGCACTTCCATCTCAGTCTGTGGGGGTGAAGGAGTGCAGGTATGTTTCACAGGGAGCGTCGATACTTACAGAGAGAGCAAATCTCACTACAGACCACACTATGAGGTCAAGATTAACGAGTGGGGAAGCCATGACGTTCTCTATTACGCGTATTTAGACAGAGATGGTAGAAACTACCATGAGATATTCCTTCAATGGGGTTAATATTCTTCTACACGCTTTTTAGTTTATTTTTGTCAAAACTTTGACAGCTATTCTAACCTTGTAAGGGCATTTCCTTTTCTTATCGATACCCAAGACACTCTTCAAGTTCCTCCAGCCAGCACTCTTTTATCCTTCCCCTTTCAACGTGCGAGAGTGTCTTCAACCCGGAGCCGGTTAGTATGGAGACAACCCTCGAGTTCTCCTTAATCTTTCCATCCTCAATAATCCCTTTTTCCCTGAGCTTTCTTATCGCAGCGATCCCTGTTGCAGAGGCTGGCTGGACGAATAAGCCTTCTCTACCAAGCTCCCTTTGGGCCTCCAAAATCTCTTCATCACTAACTGTAACACATAACCCTTTAAGTCCCCTCAAAAGTCTCAAAACACCATTTCCGCTTGGCGGATAGGGATTTTCTATGGCATGGGCTATTGTATGTGGATTTTCAAACCGCTCTATCTTCTCTTTCCCCCCATTAAATGCCTTACATATCGGAGAACAACCTTCAGCTTGAACCACCACAAAGCAAGGAAGCTCCTCAATGAGTCCACTTTCCTTAAGTTCCAGAAACCCCTTCACAATCCCTCTGAAAAGCCCTCCTGATGATGTTGGCACAACAACGTAGTCCGGGGTTACTTCCTCAATTATCTCAAAGCTCATGCTCTTGTATC
This sequence comes from Thermococcus argininiproducens, assembly GCF_023746595.1. Taxonomy (NCBI): domain Archaea; kingdom Methanobacteriati; phylum Methanobacteriota; class Thermococci; order Thermococcales; family Thermococcaceae; genus Thermococcus; species Thermococcus argininiproducens. The sequence goes on from NZ_CP080572.1 coordinate 1,569,163, forward strand.
CTTCAACTCGGAAAGGATCGTCCGAATTTATGAAGTATATTCCTTTTTCCCTCCCTATTTTGAGGCTTTTGTAGTAGATCTCCCCATAATCGCCCTGAACTTTAATAATTCTAGCCCCATAAAGGGCAAGAGCTTTCAATTTTTCTTCTGCTATGTCCGAGGAAACCAGAACGTATGTCTCAAGCCCAGCTCTTGCTCCATAAGCCGCAACACTCGCAGCCATATTACCAGTCGAAACAGTGCCAATTTTTTTAAACCCCAACTGAAGGGCCCTATGAATACCTAAATAAGTCCCTCTATCTTTAAAGCTCCATGTTGGGTTGAGAGTTTCATTTTTAAGGTAAAGTTTAACTCCAAGTTCTCTTGAGAGCTTCTTTGCTTTGGTTAGTGGAGTATCCCCTTCACCAAGACTGAGCTCAGGCCTAAGTTCAAAGGGAAAGAATCCTGAAAACCGTTCCCACACCCTTCTTCCTATGCCGGGAACGCTCTTAAACAGCTCAAGTTCAAGGGGTTCTCCACATTCACACCTTTGGTAGGCATTCCTTAGGGAGTATTCCCTCTCACATGATGTGCACTTCAGCATGGAATTCACCTCAAAAGAAATCTCCAGAGGGGGACAACGTTGACTTCTATATTCTTCTCTTTAATTTTTTCCTCCTGATTCCATGTCACAACGGTCAGTTTTGAACACGATAATTTCTTTGCCGCTTTTATCAGATTCCCAACCTCACGTTCATAGTTATTTGGAGTTAACTCATAGGTAACTTGAATTAGCTCCGTTATCTCATTCCCCCTTCTCAATACAAAGTCAACTTCCGGGTTGGGATAGTACGAGAGATCGAGCATGTTTCCACGATAGTGCTTTCTCCTCATCAGTTCAATAAAAACGACATTCTCAATTTTCCGACCTAAATCATGACCCTTGAAGAAGAGACTTGCTATACCTGTATCAATGAGGTATAACTTTCTTGGAGATCTTGTTTTAACACTTTGAGACGCTGAAAACACCGGATGTTCAAAAATAAGAAAAGCGCTCTCCATGGCATGAACATAATTCATTAATGTTTTTGTATCGACTTTTACACCGGTAGAGGTTATCACTCTATTGAGAGATCGATAAGTGAAATAACTGGAGTATAGAGCCAGAATATAGTAGAAAACCTCTCTAAAAAGACCTATATCTCTGAATCCAAAGCGCTCCAAGATGTCCCTATAAAACATTGTATCGAGTATGAAGATGATTTTTTCCCTTGATTTCACTTCCCAGACCTCAGGGAACCCTCCATAATTTATATATTCTCTAAGAAGTCCCTGGATCTTTCCCCTCTCCCTAAATGTAAGTTTTTGGAAATCAATACCCTCTCCACGAACAATCTCCTTAAAAGATAATGGAAATATCGTCCGGGATATGTAACGTCCTCTAAGACGACTGGGAATTTCGGAAGACAACAAGGATGAGGAAGAGCCAGATGCATAGATGTCAAAGTCCTTAACATCATGGAGCCATCGAAGGTTATAGTCCCAATTTTTCCATTCTTGAACTTCATCAATAAAAAGATGTACCCTTCCAGAGGGATATTCACTTCTAACACGTTCTGCGAGCTTTCTCACATCATATTCTCTAACCTCAGGATCGTCAAAATTTAAATACAGCACATTTTCCCCATGTTGTAATAGATCTTTGGCTTTTTTAACATTAAAAAAGTTTTTCCGACCCGTCTGGGCCCAATAATAGCTTTTATATCCATTCCAATAGGAAGAACTACCTCTCTAGGTATCTCCTTAACATAACGTAATCCCTCAATATATTCCCAGGTTAATTCTCTGAGTGATACCATGCTTTTCCCTCATTGTAGAGTTATACTCCACATAATATATAAATTTTGTGGATTTATACTCCACAACTTGGACAATCTTTGTAGAACTTTACTCCACAAATACAGCTTTTCCTAGCACCTCCCTTATTATCTTCGCAGCTGCAAAAGCAGTTATCCCCTTGTAATCATACTCCGGGTTAAGTTCTACAATGTCAAAGGCGACTATATCCACATCTAACCCTTTTATTATTTCCACAAGCTCTCTCGTGGTTAAACCACCTGGTTCAGGATTTCCAACCCCTGGAGCAAATGCTGGATCAAGAACATCCATGTCAAAGGAAAGATATGCTTTTTCAAATGGAACTTGCACTCTTGGAGAACGATATATTTCTGAAGCAGAAATTATTCTTATTCCATGCTCTTTCGCAAATTCAATCTGTTCTTTAGTAGGAGCTCTAACTCCAATCTGAATAACTTCACTCCCTCTTACTAAACCCTCCTCTACAAGACGCCTTACAGTGCATGCATGGGAATAGTTGTCTCCATCATACTCAGAGTATAGGTCCGGATGGGCATCAAAGTAAATTAATCCAAAACTCTCTCCAGAGGCTTCTTTAATGGCCTTAATAGTCGCATAGGTTATTGAATGATCCCCGCCTAGGAAAAGAAAAAGTTCTCCATTATAATGAGCTGTGACGATGTCATCAATTCGATTCACGAGTTCTTCAAAACTCTCAGCTATAACATTTCCAAGATCCTTGTATCGCCAGTGCTTTGCAAGGTCCACAAGACCCTCACTAAAGCTGTTATAGAGTTCTCCTGAAGTAGCCTCCCTTATTGCATTGGGGCCGTCTTTAGATCCTTTCCTGTAAGAAGAAGATTCGTCCCATGGCACCCCGAGAATATACAAATTGGGGGTTATTGAGTGCGGAATCCCAAAAAACATTTACCACACCTTTGTACCAATGGGCACTTCATCTGGGACAGGCAGGAGGTAAACTTTCCCATCCTCACTTTCAGCTACAATAAGCATTCCCTGGCTCTCTATTCCAGAGAGTTTTTTAGGTTTTAAGTTTAAGACAAAAATGAGTTTCTTCCCCTCAAGATCTTCAGGACTGTATTGATCAGCTAGCCCTGTTATTATAGTCCTTTGTTCGCTTCCAAAGTCAACTTCAAGTTTTATGAGTTTTTTAGTTCTTTTTAATCTCTCAGCTTTCTTTATCAATCCAACCCTAAGATCAAACTTCCAGAATTCATTAACGTCATAGAGTTCCATATTCAACACCAAAATTATTAGGTAGAGGAATATTTAGAGTTTTCTCTTAAATTTATCCCAGTGGCCTCTTACGAAACTCCGTCCAGAGGAGCAGGGTAGTTCATGTTAGCCATATCTCCATGCCCTCTTCTTCATAACTAGGTCCTAAAGATAGGAGAGTAAACCCCAAACTCAAGAATGCCATCGCTACTCCAGGTGAAAGAATCCACCACCATTTGCTCCCGTATAATGCCCCTTGCTCCATTGCTTCAATCATAAAAGAACCCCAATTGGTTCCAGGAATCATCCCAAAGAATCCAAAGAGGGAGATTAGGGCGACAATTCTAGGCATTAGGAATGTGAAATGTCTTAGTGCATGCTCTAGGATAATCGGACCAATATGTCGTCTTAAGATGTAAAATCCACTAGCTCCTATAGCTACTTCAGCTGTTATGTATTCTTTAGCTTTCTCTTTTATTGTGATCATTCGTATTGTCTTAGCAAATTTTCCCATTAAGAGAAACGCTAGGATCAACATAAATTTTAGTGGAGGGACATTAATCCTTTCTCCAAATCCTTGGGTTGACATTACCCAAGTAATAACAACCAAAATTGGAAGAATAGGAAGCGATGTGAGAACCTCAAGCATGAATGTGATTATTTTTGAAAGCCTATTATCAAAGTATCCTGAGAGAGATCCTATCAACAAACCAAGAAGAACTATAATAGTAGAGGTAATTAAAGCCAAATAAAGGGTATTTCTCATGCTTTTAACAAAACCAACCCATATGTCCCTTCCGTAATTGTCAGTTCCCAAGATTCCATAAGCATTCCCTTGAACTATGATTTGTGGGGGCCTTCTGCAACTACATAGCACCTCTATTGTATAGGGGCCATTTAGTACTGTAAAATCAGGATCTTTTGCAAAGAGGATTTCTATTGGGTACACCATAGCTTTATCTTCTTCATTAAGATTGAGCTTTGATCTCATAGCTGAAAATATTTGCATAGCCATTTTAGGGTCAGTATTCAAATTGACGTCCTCTTTGAGTTCGTCATCATAAACTCTTATTTTAATACCATCTGGCCGTGTAATTTCAATTATATAATATGCTGGTTCAATTCTGCGAAACACTATATCATTTGGAGGGCGAGGATAAGTGTGTGTATAAACATATGTGAAAAGCCAGTAATCGTCCCCAATCTCTGTAACTTCCGAAAGAGAAAGAACAACAGTAGGAGTTTCCTTATCCAACATGGAGAACCATATCGGATTTGCTTTTTTGGGATATTTACTCCAGTATAACGGATTTTCCCAGTTATTGAGCTTTTCTTTGGGCACACTCAATTCACTAAGTAAAACAAAACCAGCGAAGAGTATTAAGATTACAAGTCCTACTTTTTGACGTAGTTTTAACTTCATTTAACTCACCCTCGGATCAAGCATCCCTTTAATCAGCTCAATAACTAAAGATATCAAAAAGAACAACGTGGCTATGATTATTGTAAGTGGAAAGAATAGATAAGGCCTGAAATTAACTACAACTCCCACATTTGGAACAACTTCCCTAACGAAGCTACTCTTCAATAGTAAGCCCAAACCCTGAAGGGAAAAGAACGCATCCAATACAAGGTAATCCGTAAACATCTCCATAAACTTTTGACCAGTAAATGAGCTCAAGGTTATTCCAATATTTTTAAGTATGTGTTTCCAATAGATAACCTTATTAGGCATTCCTTTGGCGATTTCAGTAATTATATAAACCTCCCCAAATTCCCTTTGAGTTTCTCTAGCTACTATGACTATAAATTCCCAAACAAAAACAAAAACTATTGTAGCAACTGGTAGAATCAGATGCTTCAAAATATCAAACGCCAACCCAACCCCCTCTTCTGGTGGAATACTCATTAACCCACTTGCAGGAAGAATATTATATTTAATGGCGAAAATAAACACAAAAAGAACAGCAATCCACCAAGAGGGGATTCCATTGAAAAATCTAGCGAGACTTTCTACGAAATCTAAAAGAGAAGGTTTTGTTGCTATCTTCATTCCAACTGTAATGCTCGTAAAAATTATTAAAAGCATTGAAGAGAGTAACACACCTAAGGTTATTAAAACAGCTCTTCCCAATTTAACAGTTTTTATGGGCTTTATTTCTTCCCAGCTTTGCCTTAAAAGTTGAATTCCCTGAATAATTACATTTTTATTTAACCCTCTCACTTCTATTAATTTTTCGTAATAATACTGAACAACAGTTTTATTTTCTTTTGTGGCGTTTTCCTTTAGTAACTCATAAAACATAGGATTTGTATATTGAAGAATAACTACAGTTTCTTCAGCTTCTTTTCGAGCCAATTTTTCATTGGCCAATCCAGCTGTGGTTGTTATTACAAGCAATACACAGAGATAAATTGCAAATAATCTAACTGCAGTTTTGTAAGGAACTTTCATAGTATTTCTCCGTATACTATGAACAAGTACAACAATATAAAATTTTTCAAACTCAAACTAAAACATCACATGAATAAAAGGTATTTGAAACTCAATGTACTTTTTTGCATACTATGTTTGAGCTGCATTTCGTTCTAAACAACAAGGCTTGAAGAAATAGTCAAAAATCAGGATATTATCTCCAGTACTCTGAGCCAAGAGATTCCCATTCTCATCGAATACCCATGCACCGCCGAAGCTGTCCCAGTGGGCGTAGGAGTTCACTATGAAAGTCTTAACTTCTAAGAGCTTGATCCTCCCGCCCATGCATTTAATCTCTTCCTCTAAATTAAAATCGCCCCATGGAGAGCGATCCATTGGTATAAAGATGTAGTCGGGTTTTTTGCGTTTGATCCACTTCAATATGCGCTTATTGTAGAGGTCGCCGCAGATGATTATTGCCACCTTACCAAACTCCGTCCTCGCGGTTCTTACGGTGTTGCCGGTGCAGAACTTCATCGGCTCCTGAAACTTGCGGTGCTTTAAGATAACCTCACCTTCCCGGTTGAAGAGCAGCGCGGAGTTGTAAACGCAGCGCTTGTATGGCTCAAGGAGACCGAGGATTACATAGACAGAGTTCTCCTTCGCAAGTGCGCTCACCCTGTCCACGATCTCATCGTAGAGCTTTGCTCCGCTGAAGTCCCACTCATCAAAGCCCGTGAGGCAGTACTCTGGGAAAACCATGATGTCGGGGCTGTGCTCCAGTGCCTCCTCGAACCTCCGTTCAAACTCCTTCCAGTTCGCCTCAAAGTTCCCGGCTTCAACCTTCATTGGAATTAGGGCTACCCTCATTTTATTCACCTCTGTAAATACAGCGGGAGAATCACAGCTAAAGAGATTAAAAACGCAATCTCTGTGGGAGCTTTTACGCTCCGGGGAGCATAAATCATGAATGTGAACATTTCTAGAAGGTAAATTGACGGAGCGAGCTTCAAAAGCCCCTCCCCAACTTCACCCTTTGAAATACGCTCGTAGAGGTAGAAAAACGTCAAAGACACGATAAACCAGCCCAGATAGTTCGTCCATGGGATTCCAAACCAGTTTACAGCTGTTGTTGTCTTCCAGACCCAAGCCCTCCACGAGGTCATGATGGGATCGATTGAGAGGTCGAGGATGACCATCAGGAGTGATGCAAAAAGTATTCTTCCAGTTTTAGAATTGAAGAAATAGCGTGCCGTTAGATAGGACACAAACCCAAAGATTGCCCATGCGAGGGGAACAAATACAGCCACGCCGAAAAGCTGGGGTTTAAGGTTTTCGTAGTAATAGCAGCCAAAGGGTGTGCACATGTGAGTACCAGCCACCTCGGCAAGGAAGCCCACAAGAACGGAGATTGCGAAAAACCTTGGGAAGTCCCTCCAGAGCCGCTGGGAAGCAACAACCATTGCAAGAAGATAAAAGAGGTTGTAAATAGGCGAGCGCTTGAAGATGTTGGCGAGCAGGATTAGGGCTGAGATTACGTGGAGATCACGCTTCATACCTTGCGTCATATCCTTAATTAAGCGGGATTGGGATATAAGTGTGACGGTCTTACTATTAGCTATTTAACCCTTACTGATCTCTTCCATTTTATAGACTAACTCTTCTAGGCTTTTTGCCGTATCTGTAAGTGCTCCTGCAATCATCTTGTCCTCTTTATAGCTTTCATCATTTGTCAGACCAATTATTGGTTTCCCAAGTCCATAAGCAAAGCCGACTTCAAATCCAAGGTCACGTCCATAATTGATTAGGACGGCAACTACAACATCCGCTTTTTTAATACCCTCAATGTTTGCCCTGAAGACAGTCTCTATATCATTAGATTGTGGCGTATCTCTCTGAGGAAGATAAACTTCAAATCCGTGCTTTTCAAGAACCTCAGCTATCCTTTTGTTAAACTCCTTATTCCTCAGAGAGGAGGATATGAAGACCCTCATACTTTTCACCTCCTAGCGGTAATTAAAAATGCTTCATAAAAACCCTCATGTGTCTTTGCCCTTCCAATAGTAGTGTCTTTAACGATTTTTAGCCCATTTTCTTGTACAAATGCCTTAATTTTCTCCCTAAGCCCGTTTATGTCAAAATCACCAACAATTATTCGTCCATCCTCCTCCAAAGCTTCAAGAGCTTTTTCTAAAAATGGCTCCGGTTCATAGTCATGGAGTGTATAGAGGAAGACAACACAGTTAAATCCCTCATTAATTTCCACACTCAGGAAATCACTGCATAAAAACTCAGCTTTCTCGGTGATTTTGTTTCTCAAACAATTGCAGAAGCTAATCACTTCACAGCCCTTATCAATGCCAACAGCTTTCTCAACTTCCTCCTTGAGCGCCATCATGAACGTTAAAATCCCGACCCCACAGCCAACATCGAGAACTTTTCCTTTAACATCCTGAACTATTAGATCCATTAATTTTCTCCTAACTTTGAGTTCATCTCTATGTTGTGGATATTTAACTAATATGCTACTCATTAGCCAGTACAACTCCTCTTCACATCCACCAGATTCATAAAAAACTTTGAGAGCTTCATCATAGTAGAGTTTGAGAAAGTTCATAAATTACTCCTCCACTCATCTCTAAGCATCCCAAACATGAGCCTATCCGCCCATTCTCCGTTCCACCAAATAACTTCTCGCTCAACTCCTTCGAGCTTAAATCCAAGCTTTTCCGCAACTTTGATCATCCGTTTGTTGAACGAATACGTGCCAAGGGCAATTTTATGTATGTCTGAGTTTGAAAACAGGTAATCAACCCACAGCTTTAGGGCTTCACTCCCATAACCTTTCCCGAGGTATGCATCCTCACAGATGTCTATCCCTACCCACCAGACGCTGTAAAATTCGTTCTCCGTGTACCTAATCACCCATCCAATTGGCCTGTCTTCTTTCGTGGCGATTATTGCAGAGCTTTTTGGTGTTTTTCTGTCGTTTATGAACTTCTCAAAGAAGTGTTTCCTTATTTCGCCTTCATCTGCCGGGATAAAATCATCTTCCCAAGGAGCATCATACTTTTTCCATTCGCCCTCTTTCATCCAGCGGAGGTATGCATCTGCATCTTTTTCAACTGCATCCCTCAGCAGTACCTTCTCACCACAGGCCAAAATCACAAAACTCACCCCTCATCAATACTTCAGCTTTTCTGAAGCGTTTAGAAGCTCCTTTGCAAGTTCCCCCGGAATATCCTCAAAGTTCTGATACTTCGTTAGCTTCTTGAAAAGGCGATCAAACTCTTTGAGTGTTTGAATATTCTCCATGAGTAAAGTCCTTCTATCTTTGGGAGGACGATTGGCAAGCGTGTTGAGAAACCTTGCAAGATTGTCTATTGCGGTGCTTATCTCAATGAATTTATCCTCGTCAGTTTGGAAGTAGAGAATCGAAAATACCTTTCCAGTAACCATGGCATTGTCTCTGTATTTTATGAGGTAAAGGGAAATAACCTCATCAGACGCATTTTGGTTCAAAAGGTACTCCAGTGTACCACCTACTCCTTCAAGTTCCCAGCGGTTCACTTCAAAGTCGGTATAAATCCTATTCAGGATCTTTTCTCTCTCTTTCCGATATTGATGAAGGGAGTATGTCGATGCGGATAAAGCAATGACGAGCAGAATTAAAACAACTCCAAAAAGCCTTTTCATTTCATCACCAAATTTCAATTCCCCGATAAAGATTTAAAACTCTTTTGCGTTGTAACTTTGAGGGACAAAATGAAAGCTTTAAGTATAGCGTTCAGCGCAAGGAAAAATGGAAACTGTGCGAGACTTTTAGGCCATTGTCTTGATAATCTCAAAAAGCGAGGCTTTGATACTGAGTTGCTGGAAGCTTATGACTTTCGGGTCACACCATGCAACCACTGCTCCTATGAGTGCTTCTCCGGGAAATGCCCTATTGAAGATGATGTTCCTCTGCTCTACGAAAAGGCCATGAAAGCCGATGTCTTAATCTTTGCAGTACCAACTTATGGAGGACATGCATCGGGCCTTTACAGGGCTTTCTGCGAAAGGGGCCAAGCAGTGTTTAAGAGCTACGAGGAGTGGAACAACTTTGCAAGAAAGCTAAACTTCATCGTCGTAGGAAATCTCTCCTCCGGCGGAGATATGGCACTCCACGAGGTGCTCTATGGAACCACAGCATCAGAATACTGGCCCGAGATACTACTAATATCATCAAACGAATATGGGAGAAGCTCAATTAGGAGGGACCTGATTGAAGAGCATGAAATCAGAAAGCGGATAAATAGGTTTGTAGAGAGAATAATCCAAAAGGTGAGTGAGAGAAGTGTTTAAAAATCTCGGCTATACTGATGAACCATTCTACGAAAAGATCCGAGATGAATATGATATAGAAAGCAAAAGAGGTAGAGAAAGATTTGCGGAGTTAAAGGATATTCTGTCAAGATATTTACCTATTAAAAATGGCAGAGCTTTGGACATTGGCTGCAATGCGGGGCTAAGCAGTTTTGTTTTAGAAGAGCTTGGTTTTGAAGTTGTGGGCATAGACATTCAAGAAAAAGCCGTAGAGCGGGCTAAAGAGTTAGCCAAAAAGCGAGGTTCAAAGGCAGAATTTTACGTTATGGATGCTAAAAATCTGGATTTCAAAGAAAACACTTTTGACCTCGTTGCGTTGCTCGGCTATCCACTGGCACATTTTAGCATCTGGGATTTTGATAAGATTTTGCAGGGAGTTAGACGAGTTCTGAAACCTCAAGGCTGGATTGTGATTCAAGAAAGTGACTTTCTCTGGACGCTCATCAGGGGTTTCAACCAGCCGGGACTTGAGGCTGAAGGGCTGGTTAGGGTAAACGTGGATGTGAACGTGTACGAGGGCTACCTCGAAAGACTGCTCGTTGATTTTGAGAAAGGTGTGTTTTCAAGAGATAGATTCTACATATGGTCGCCGTGGATTCTGCATTATGTTCTTGAGAAGAACGGCTTTGAGGTGGGATTTAAAGAAAAAGATATGATTCTTGCTCGGATGAGGTGATACTATGTTCAAAAACCTCGGCTACACATTTGAGCCGACATACAAGGAAAAGCTCTGGATGTATGATCCAAGAACTGAAGTTGGGAAAAAGAGAATGAAAAAGCAGAAAGAGCTGCTTGAAAGGTTTCTCCCCATAAAAAGCGGTAAAGCGCTGGACATCGGCTGCGGCATGGGGATCTCAACCTTCGCCCTCGAAAATCTGGGGTTTGAAGTTATTGGGATTGATGTTCAGGGAGAGCTTGTGGAGAAGGCAAGGGGAATTGCGAAAGAACTTGGATTTAAAGCAGAATTCCGGGTTATGGACGCCAAGAAGCTCGATTTCCCGGATGAAAGCTTTGATTTGGTTGCGCTTTTGGGAAATCCTCTCCCACACCTGAGCGTTTATGATTTCGACGAGATTGTACAAGAGGTTTTCAGGGTGCTTAAACCCAATGGGGCTATATTCGTTGACTATGCAGACTGGGTTAGACTTCTGCATGATGGCTATAAGCACGTGCTCGTTGAAGATCCATTTATTTCTTTTCACGTTTCCCTCAACACCATGAAAGGACAGGTAGAGCGGTTTTTCATTAATCTTGAGAAGGGCTACTTCTTCAGAGTAAAGATTAATGTTTGGGCACCGTGGATTGTAGAGTTCATCCTGAGAAAAGCTGGGTTTGAAGTGGAGACGCACTATCTAGGGACTTTTAGTGTTGTGGGCGTTGGTAGAAAATCTTCGGGTGTTTAAAATGTTCAGAGATTGTGATGATGGTAGTGATGCTTATTACAAAGCCCTTCCCACTACTTGGGATGCAACAAGTGAAATTGGGAAGAAGAGAATAATGGGGTTAAAGGAGATCTTAAGGAAATATCTGCCCATAAAGGGAGGAAAAGCTCTAGATGTTGGCTGTGGCACTGGAATCTCAACTTTTGCCTTAGAAGAGCTCGGCTTTGGAGTCATTGGAATAGACATTAGAAAAGAAGTGATCCAAAAAGCTAAGGAAATTGCAAAGGAAAGATGCTCAAAAGCAGAATTCTACTTTATGGATGCCAAAAGACTGGAGTTTGAGAGTGAAAGCTTTGATCTTGTGGCTTTACTCGGCTCTCCTTTGCCACACTTCAGCGTTTATGACTTTGACGAGATAATTAGAGAATCTTATCGAGTCTTAAAGCCAAAAGGAGTGCTTGTAATTGAATACGCAGATACAATAAAAGGGCTTTATAGCTGGCATAAAGATGCTTTTGTAGAGGGCTCGCTGATTTCTATTCACAAAGGCTTTAACTTCATTGAAGGCTTAGAGGAAAGGTTCTTCATAAATTTAAACAGCGGAACAACTTTTAGCGTCAAGTTCTACCTTTGGTCTCCATGGATTGTGGAGTTTATTCTCAGAAAAGCAGGTTTTGAAGTAGAGAGCCATTACATAAATGAGAGGATGGTTGTGACAGTAGGGATAAAGGCTGGCTCCATCCATAAGATTTAAATACTTAAAGTGGTAAGTTTAGGCTCAGGGGTGAGCCATGGCTCGGGGCAAAAATCCGTTTAAATTGAAAACACTTACAAGAAGGAAAGATCTCCATGGAGAAGAGCATAAGAAAGCATTGGAGGAACTGAAAGATTACATCTTCGATGGGGAGCCTGTGTTGCTGTTAGGGCCCCGCAGGGTCGGAAAGACAAGCCTCATCAACATAGCCATAAGTGAGCATTCCACAGAACTCTGTTACCTTTACTATGATCTAAGCCCTTTTATCGGCCAAAGAAATCTAAGCGTTTCCCAGCTCGTAGTGACTAAGTCAAACTTAAAGCTGTTACAGGAAAAGAAGGGATTAAGAATCAGTTTAAAGGTTATAGAGGGATGGAAGGAGAGGGTGACTCCTGGAGAATATTCTCGGGAGCTTCTTAACGTTCTCAGAGCCCTTCATGAAACGTGTGAACACGGTGTTGTGGTCTTTGATGAGGCTCAAGTTTTGGGATTTCCAAGGGGAATAAACTTTATGGGAATCTTTCAGATGATAATGAACTCATATGACAACGTAAGCATAGTTCTAACGGGTTCGATGCCCGGAATTCTTGCCAGCTACCTAAACGTATCGGAAGAAGAAGCTGGATTTTCAAGGTTTTTTAATGAAATAAACCTATCACGTTGGAATCTCTCGACAACGGAGAAATTTTTGAAAAGACACATCCAAATGTCCCGGGATGAACTTCTCGAAGTCTCAACGGAGCTCTCAAACGTTCCAGGCTTCATTGCTATGTACGGCAATTTGAGGTGGAAGGGTATTACCCATGCAGAGGCCATTGAAAAAGTCAGAGAAAAAGCAATTCGCCTCTGGAAAGCTGACATCGTTAAGTTCTTCTCCGTTTATAACTCCAAGGTTTACTACTACGTTCTGAAGGCTCTCGCACTTGGTCCCCCTATAGGTCTGAGATATTCAGAACTCTTAGAAAGCACACGGTTTATTGCATCAAACGATAACATAATTATCAGCGACTCAAGCTTCAAGCGGGCACTATCGAGGCTTAAAGGGGCGGGACTGATTGAAGAGACAGAAACACGTAGGTACATAATACCCGAGCTTCCGCTGAGAAAAGCCATTTTGAAGATTGGGGGAATATGAGATGAAAGTTTACTCCTTCGGCATTGAAACCGTTCCAGCAGCTGGAATATCTGCAGAAGACGGCATTTTAATCATAGGGAGCGTAAGGAATGAGAACTACAAGATCATGCTCCTTAAATTGAATTATGAAGAAGAGCTGGAGTGGTTCAAGCTATTTGGCGGCAAAGATGACTGGGAGGGGCATTCGATAGCCAAGGTGAACGATGGCTACCTTATAGGCGGCGCTGTTGAAGGAATAGCTACTCCAAACGGTGGGAAGAGCTGGAGGGCTTACCTTGCAAAGATAGATGGGAATGGAAACAAAATCTGGGAGAGGAAGTACCACATTCTGGGCAACGAGTGCGTGTATTCTATACTCCCCCTTGAGGACGGCATTCTTCTGGGTGGTGAAGCCTCGGACGACAGCAAAAAGGGTTTTTTCCTAATGAAAACGAACGAGAACGGTGAACCTCTTTGGTTTAGAACCTATGACAAATGGGAAGATGCAGTCTTTGGCGGCATTGCGATGATAAACGACAGTATTATGCTGATCGGAAGCTCCAAAAACAGAAATGGCTGGGAGATTCATCTCATACGAGTTGATAAAGAAGGTGACATCCTAGAAGAGAAAACACTTGTCAATGGAGTGGTCTTTGATGTCGTCAGTACTGAAAAGGGAATCCTCTTAGCTGGCGAGCATAATGAGAGATTCTACGTTGCAAAGCTGAGCGAAGAGAATGAAATTACGTGGGAAAAGAGCTTTAGAAATGGTGCCGCAATTGCATTAGAGTCTGTGAAAGATGCGATTTTAGTGGGAGGGGAACTCAACCGAAAAGCTGTTTTAGTAAAAATAAGTGAAGAAGGGGAGATCCTTTGGAAAAAAGAGCTCTGGGAGAATGGGTGGGTTCAGGTTGTTAAGCAGGGGAAAGATAGACTTTTTGTGACTGGTATGGTCGAAAGTGAAGGAAAAGAGTATATGGGGATTGAGTTCTTAAAGGAGGTTAAAAAGCTTAAACGGTGATAGAAGATGAAACTCCTCGCTCTCTGCTGCTCCCCTCGAAGAGAGGGAAACACCTCAAAAGCCCTCTCTTTACTTTTTGAGAAGCTTCCAAAAGATTGGCAAAAAGAGATGATAAACCTTTACGAGTTCGATATAAAGGCATGCGGTGAGCTCTGCAGTGTAGACTGCCTAAAAGGTGAAGATGTCTGCAAAGTTGATGCCCTTGATGAAAGAGTGAAGCTCTTAGAAAAGCTGAAAACTGCTGATATAATAGTCATCGGAACACCAACTTACAATATGGACGTTCCTTCCAAGCTGAGGGCACTTTTAGAACGAAATTACCTCGAAAATTACCTAAGGAATAAAGTTGTGGCTCTGTTAATTGTCTCAAACTTAGGTGGTGTAAAAGCACTTTGCACTCTAACATCTTCGCTAATCTTAGATGCTCAAGCAATTATCGCTTGTGCTGTCATCGTGCCGGGATACCGAGAAGAAGGGAAAACCATAAATGACTCAAAAACGCAGATGCTGGTTGATTATTTAGCAAAGAGGATTGTGGAGGTTGTAAGTCTTATGCACTAAAGGACACCCACTTGATGCATCTCCCCCCATCTTCACTTTCCTCTGGCTCTGCGAAATAGCCCTCCCTAATTAAAACGTTGTTTGCCCATCCAAAAATCCAGTGCCAAGCTTCAATGAAGAGTTCTCCAAAAGCGCACCACTGGCTTGCTTTTAATTTGTTTAAATCTTCTTTTAACATTTCCCATTTTTCTTCAGTTACAAGTTTTTCCACGTCACTTGCAATCCTATCAGCAACTTGCCATGGTATCTTCATATCATGTTTATCGAAGAATGGAACTCCAACATATTCGTATCTTTCCAAAATTTCCCTTGTTTTTCCACTTTTGTGAAATTCTTCGAGTGCCTTCCCTAAAGCCTCTGCTTCATCTTTCCTTGCTTTTCCAGACCAGACTAAGTCGGGAAAAGCGTTTCTTGAGCCAGTGTGATTCCCAAAGGAGTAGAACATGTAATTTCCAAACTTTGCCGAATGGCAACCCCAGTAAAAGTCCTTTGCAATTTCTTCCCACTTATCCCTAATTTCGCGAGCATAAGGAATGAACTTCCTATTTTCGCCCCATTCATTTTCCAGCATGGTTAAGAACTTCAAATCTAAGGCGTAGCAACCAACAACGGCAAAATGGAGGTACTCTAGCTTTGAGTATCTCAAACAGTTTAATCTTTTCAAGTTATTATCTACCCATTTGAAGTTTTTAATTAAATATTCTGCTAAAACCTCTCCATATTTAACTCCGATCTCTCTAAGTTTCAGGACGTCTTCCCACGGTGTAAAGCAGAAGTTGAGCTTAATCTGTCCACTTTCTTCTTTTAAGATGTCCTCTTGGAGGAGGTAATCCAAGGATTTCTTATCTACCAGCTGTAAGGCGTTTTCCATGCTTATGAGAGATTCAGAAAGCTTGAGTATTAACTCCTTAGCTTTGTATGCATGCTCCCAGTACTCTCTTTCTCCATTCCCACATACGTAAACCATCAGTTTGCTCATAAGTATCCCAGAAGGTACTACAACCAAAAATACTTAAAATAATTTTTATCAAATCGATGAAAGGTGGTGAAGCTGTCAGACTTCAACATCGAGGAAGTCTTTAACGTTGACGATTACATGTATTTTTATTCGGAGAAACTTACTGAAGAGCGAACCAAGAGAGAAGTGGAATTTTTAGTGAAAGTCCTTGAATTGAAGGAGCCAAAGAGAATCCTTGATTTAGCCTGCGGCTTTGGAAGACATGCAATAAAGTTGGCAGAATTAGGGCATGAAGTAGTTGGCGTTGACATAATGGAGGGTTTCCTAGAGATCGCAAGAAAGAAAGCAGAAGAGCAAGGAGTGAGCATTAAGTTCATGAAAGGAGATATGAGAGAAACAAACTTCAAAGAAGAATTTGACATAGTTTTACTTCTCTACACATCATTTGGATATTTCAGTGACGAGGAGAACTTTAAAGTATTGCAAAACGTTTACAAAGCCTTAAAGCCAAATGGGCTCTTCTGCCTTGATGTTCCAAACAGAGATTTTGTAGTTCAGCAACTCTCTCCCTGTTCAGTGCTTGAGAAGGGTGAAGATTTTATGATTGACATGCCGAGCTTTGATGTCTTTACAGGGAGAATGAATGTGAGGAGGATAACCATAAGAAACGGCAGGAGAAGAGAAGTTTCCTATTCAATTAGACTCTACACATTCACGGAAGTAAAAGAGCTCCTCAAAAGAGCTGAGTTTGAAGTTTACAAAGTTTTTGGGCACTGGGATGGGAGAGAGCTTTCGCTAAACGCCCCAAGGATGATAGTGGTTGCACAGAAAGTTTGAACATTACCAAATGTGTAATATACTCAACTGGTAATACCTCTTTAAGGACTAAAAATTGAGGTAGTGCCAAATGAAAGTCCAAGTCCTTGAGTTTGAAGAGAAGTTTACAGAAGGTGTTGAGGAACTTTATAATACATTAGGATGGAAATTCAGCCCAAAACTTATCAATATTTGGAAGAGCCTAAGGAACTATTCAAAAGTCCTAATAGCACTGTCTAATGGGAGAGTCGTTGGAAAAGTAACTCTCGATGTAGCCTTTCCACCTTATGCAGAGATTGTTAATTTAATAGTGCATCCCGAATACCAAGGAAAAGGAATTGGAACAAAGCTCATAGAAGAGTGTATCAAAATATCTGAAAGCAAAGGACACAATATTCAATTTTTAATGACAGAATACGATAATACTCCAGCCCTAAACCTTTATAAAAAGTTTAACTTTTATCCAGCAATACTCTCTAAAAGGAAGCAACTCTGGCTTTTTAGGTTTGGAAAAGGCAGTTTTGTCGAAGACTTTCTCAAGGCTCATCCTCTCTTTGAGTTCAAAGTTTCCAGAAAGACAGTTAACTTTCACGGTGAGAAATTCTATGAGATTTCTTTTGCTGACATAATGAGTAATGCACACTTGAAAATTTACTTTAAAGGCCAGCCAGGACAAGAAGAGACAATGCCGAGAATTGCGGGAATCTCTTTTATGGAAGGAAAAAAGGCTTTTGATTTAGTTGCCTATGAGAATCCATTTGAGCTTGGGGTTTTTAATTATGGGGAAGACTCACGCTTTGAGATTGAGCCTTTAAGTTCAAAAGGTTTAGAAGTTTTCGTTGAGAAACAGATTTTAAAACTATCCAAGAATCAAAACGAAAGAGTGAAGATAGATTTTAAGAAAACTGGAGACTTTGATACTCCCCTTGACTATCTCTCATTCAGAACAATCGTTGCTTCGTTCAAAATAAATGAAAACTTTGTGATTTCAATAGGGGAAGATTGTGGATAGTTAAACATTCTCTTTTCCTCTCTCTTCCAAAAACTTCTTCAGCATCTTCGCTTTTTCAACTCTTCCCAGCTTGAGATAGGCCTGATACTCATATTCTAAATCTAGAACTGGGATTTTCATGCCTTCGACTTTCACAAAGCGTTTGTATTTGTTTATGTCTACCGGTGGCTCCCACTCATCGTTAACTTTCTTTTGAATGTCTCCCATTATCTCGACTTTAATCCCATCAATTATCAGCGCTCCAAAGTGCGAGCGGATTCTTTCACTCTCCCTAAATCTTACAGGTTCAATCACAAACTCAGAAAAAATGCGTTCAATTTCATAAGCCCCCTCCTTATCAGTTTGGATGTCAATGTCATGGGGCTCAACGGGAACACCCTGGAGAGCAAAGCTTGTACTCCCAGTGAGGGCCCAGTTAACGCTACTATCATTTAATCGCTCGTATAATTTGCACAGGACTTTGAGATGAGTTTGGGGAATCATCCCAGCACCCCAAAGGGTTTATATTCTGAATGTCATTAAAAATGTTGGGGATACAAATGGAGCCTCTCATCAGGAAAGCCAAACCCGAAGATAAGCCCTTCATCGAGGAAATTTCAAAACTAACATGGGAAGGTGAAGACTACTTAGCAAGGGTTTTTGAGACATGGTTAAAAGATGGGAACTTCTACGTCCTTGAGCTAGAAGGAAAAGTCATTGGAACGGCAAAGCTTACAATCTTGCCTGACAAAGTCGGCTGGCTTGAAGGTCTTAGAGTACATCCCAACTACCAAAAGCGTGGCTTTGGAAGGTTAATCCAAAACTTTATGCTCACAAAAGGAAGAGAACTGGCAGAGAAAGGTGTTATAAATGCACTGGAGTTTTCAACGTACTTCCTCAACAAAGAGAGCATTGCAATGGCGAAGAAGGACGGGTTTAAGATTGTGGAGCGGTTTTACTACGTTCAGAGAGCGCTTGGAGATGGAGAAAAACCAAAACCTTCAAAAATTGACTCTTTAGAAGAGCTTGATTATAAAGGCTACATCCCTTACGGATGGAAGCTCCTGCACAGGTGTGAGGAAAGCCTGAAGTGGCTGAACAGAAAGGCAGAAATTAGAGAATATAAAGGGCTTAAGTTTCTCTATGTCCCAATGCACGAGAATGAACCCGCGTTCACACCTTTTAAGCTTTCAACTGAGAGCATAAAAACGCTTTTACCCGCGATGAGCTTTGAAGCCAAGAAAATCGGTTATGACAGCGTTGACATGATGCTCCCCGAAGATAGGAGTGATTTGATCGAGCCCCTAAAGGAGCTCGGCTTTAAGAACTGGACTGACTTTAAGGAACCTGATGTTTGGGTGTTCAGGAAGGAGCTTTAATCCACGAACGAAAATATTTATAGCTCTTGCATGAGTACAAACAGCAGGTGAGAGGATGAAATCAAGGCTTTACTACCTCTTCATTTTCACAACAGTGATAAGAATCATAGGCGATGCTATAGAAGGAGTGGCTTTGCCGTGGCATCTCCTCAACGAGACCAGCTCGCTTCTTAGCGTGGCGGGCTACTCTTTAGCTTCCATGCTCCCCTGGGTCATAGCACCACCCTTAATGGGCCGCTTTCTTGATAAGACTGAGAAAAAAGTTAGGCTCGCTTTTCTTGCATTGCTTATTCAGTCTTTCTTTGCTCTAACAATAATAAAGTTCGCTTCAAATATTTGGGCCTTTTATATTTTAATTTCACTGATCTCGGCTCTTGATGTTCTTCATAGATACTTCGGATTTATGCTTATAGCTTCCATGACTCTTGAGGAGTCTGAGCTTCAAAAGCTCAATGCAAAAGTGCAAACCGTTGGAGAGGTAACTTCCCTTCTTATGTTCCCCGTTGTGGGTTATCTTGCTTACCTCTTTGGGATTAAGCTTATGCTTTTGGATGCACTTTTTCTCTTAATTGGGGCTCTGCTTCTCATTCCATATGTCAACGTTCCAGTGAGGCGAGAAGAGACAATTGGAGAGGGAAGTAAATCAACTCAACCTAAAATTTCCCACAGAATCGTTTTTGTAGGGATTGTTTTAGTCCTGGTTTTCAACTTTGCAGTGGCTCCAGCAAGGATTTTCGTTTTTAATGCTCTCAAAAACTTTAACAAAGGGGAATTTGTTTACGGTCTGCTCAACTCAGTTGGGACTCTAGGAAGCCTGGCTGGTGCTGCGGGAATAACCATCTTTGCCTACAAGCATAAAATTGGAATCTCAAAACCCCTTCTCATTGGAATGTTGCTTGAAAGCCTAGCGGTTCTGCTTTTAGGTTTGCCTTCGTTGGTTCTGCTCTTTGTTGGAATGTTGCTCTTGAACCTTGGAAGACAAATTCTAAACATTTCCTTTGACAGTCTGTTTCAGAGGATAATCCCACTTGAAAAGCTCGGCACTTACAAAGGAATTTTTGATTCATTGGCTACCCTTATAATCCCACTATCACAGCTGACTTTTGCATGGCTGATTGAGCATGAGATTGGTGTTTTAGCGCTGGCTGCTGGGGTGTTTGGACTTGGTGTTTTGAGTACAATGGGCTTTTTCATCTTGATATATAGCACCAAAAAGATGGGTTTCACAAAAGAGAAAGCGTGAGCAGAACATTAAAATAGTGGTTCAAGTGAAAACCTTTTCCATCCACTCAGCTTTACCGATTTTCTTAAATCCTTTTTCCTCTAAAATCTTCCAATCGTTCATCCAGACCTAGAGAAATAATCTTTTTCCGATTTTTCTGGCAAGGCACTCAGCAACTTTCACAATTCTTCTGTTGAGGCTCTTCCCATAGACAACGGTATTTACACAGCTTCCTTCATCAGCAAGAAGTATTGTATCCACCTCTACATCCTTCTCGCACCCAAAGAACATGAATGTGAGCTTTCCCATTGAATGGCAAAAGTTCAATCTCCCCTTTATCCTCGTAAAGAAATATGTCCTCACCAGAGTTCCTGATGGCTTTTAGGTAAACTTCAAAGTTTTCCCATGGAGGTTCTCCAGCCTGTATTTTTTCAAACTATTCTCATCTTCAATTCTTGCTCTCCTTATCATCAAAAAAGCTTAAATCCAACACCTTAAAAATATTTTTAGCAAGAAGAAACGAATTAAAAGCAAATAAAGCATGTTAAGATTACTCCTCCAGAAACTTCTGCACCTTTTCAACCTTCTCTTCTATGCTGTTGATTTTCCTTTCAATCTCCTCAAGCCTTGAATTCAGCGACGAGATTTCACTTGAAAGCTTCAGCTCTTCCCGGTCATAGAGGGAATAGCCCACGGAAAATGATGCCCCAATAGCCATAAGGTACAGTAACAGTGCAATTCCCAGGTTTAGATAACTGGTTCCGCCCTTCAGGATTATCACCGCAGATATCACAGTGGCAGCCAACCAGCTTGCTAAAATAACAACATCTTTGGTTCTCATTCCACCACCTCCTTCAAGATATCAGGTGAGAGATGGAGGTCGAAAGGTACAAGCTCATAAAATCTCAGAGCTTTTCCCCTTTCCTCATCAAGCACAACCTTGCTCTTGACGATTCCTGCCGCTTTGAGCTTTTTGAGGTGAACTTTTGCAAGAGCTCTATTTATCTCAAGAGCATTAGCTATCTCATTTAAGTACATGGCCCTATTTTCTCTGGCAAGGAGGCTAACTATCCTCAGTCGCAAGGGGTGTCCTAGTGCGTCAAGTTTCTTGGCAAGTCTTTCAATATCTTGAGCCACTGTTATCACTTAATAACATGTAATCAAATTATTACTTAAATTTTTTGGTGACTGAACAAGTGGGAGTCTCCACCCCTTAAAATCCCAAGGCCCTAACTATCACTTAGTGGCCCATGACATATTTATTCTAGCAATATGTAAACTAAAAGAACACTAAATTGTCAATTCTGATTATTTTTGAGCACTAATTAGTTCTACTTTGACCATGCTACTATCAATTGGTGAGGACAATGTTTGATTGTGAGTGTTGGAAGTTTTGGAAAAAAGTGAGTCGAGATGATCCGAGGATAGTAAAAGCATGGGCAATTAAAGACGCGATAGATTTTAGAACTAGGATTATTTAAAGGCTTTTTTAATTTTTTATACTCCTATTTCTCTAGATAAGAACCTTCTCTGAACCTTTTCACTCCTCAGCTCTCTAAGTGTTTCCGTGGCAATGTATCTTGCACTTTTTGTTCCCAATTTTTTAATTTCCTCAGCCAGTCCAATGGCTTTTTTGTTCAAATACAAGTTCCTCTTTCCAATTTGTCTCAACACCCAGCTTACAGCTTTCTTGACATAGTTTCTCTCGTCCTTAGCACCCTCGAAGATGTAGGGGAAGAACTTCTCAAACTTTTCATCACTTGCCTTTTTGTCGCTAATAGCTAATTTTGCCATTAAAGCAAAGCCTGCCCTCCGCACAAACTCCTCTTCTCTTTGACTCCACTCAATGGCCTTTTTATATGCAAATTTCGTTCTCCAAAAAAGGTTCATAACACATTGGTCACACAAGTCCCAGTTGTCAAAGTCCTTGACCCAGTACTCCATTAAGTCTTCATCAACTTTCTCGGGCTCAGCAATCATGCTCGCCAAAATTCGCGCTTCGTGGATGTTGGATTCCCACAGCTTCAAGGCAAGCTCATGGTCTGTGCCAATTTTCCTTGCCAGCTCTCTCAGCTTTGGCTTAGGGACCCCTAAAATTTTGGAGGAAGAGGTTATGCCAAATCTCTTCATGCCTTCAACATTTCTTTTATCTCCTAAAGATGCCAAAATATCCAGGATATCCTCTATCATTATCATACCCCGTCGTAGAGTCCTGCCAAAAGTATTTAAATTTCACGATAAATCTCAAGAAGGTGCTTCCAATGCGCTGGAGTGAAATCCCCCGCGATGCTAAAGCCTACATGCTATACCATACAATCATAGCTCCACAGCTCATAGTTTGGACACTTTTACCTCTCTACATGATGTACTCCGGTTACTCGGTTCTTGAGGTTGGAGCCTTCTTTACAATCGTTAATATCATCGCTATTCCGCTCACCTATCTCCTTGGCAGGGCCTTCAACCACTGGGACATAAAGAAGGGACTCATCGTCATAGATGCTCTAGATGGCATAGCTTACCTTCTGTATGGTTTCTCAAAAGGAGTTATAGCACCGTTCATGCTCTTTGCTGGCAGAACGTTTGAAAAGCTCTCCACGGTTCTTTACCCCCTTTATCGGGCCTACGAGCAGATAATCTATCCTCAAGATAAGTACGAGGAGATATTCGCGTGGCACTTGCGCCTACCTGAAATAAGCAGGCTTATAACATTTCCAATCCTAGGATACATCTTCGGTTATGTCTGGAATACTGCTGATCATTATAGGCTTGCCTTTCTTTTCTTCGGCCTGCTCTCAATTCCCACAATAGCCTACATCTGGCTCTTTCTTCCTTCGGTTAGAAAAGAGGAAAGAATAACTCCCGAAGAGTTCACGTTCAAAGTAAGTGAGTTTAAGCTTCTGTTAATCTTTGAAACACTACTAACCCTAGCATGGGCACTTGCTCCAGAGATAGTTTTAATTAACTACGTTGTCTTTGTGCTACATAAGACCATCTTCGAGGTAACACTAATAGCCCTCGCAACAAGTTTAGCCTCGATCATCGCCACCTATGTTAGTGAGAGGATTCCAAAAGAGAAGGGATTTCAAGTCATTGGTTTTGGGATGTTCCTTAGTGCAGTTTATGCCCTCGTCATGACGCTCTCGCCACCCTTCTGGTTAGCATTGTTGGTTTATGCCATTGGGGACTTTGGAGATATTCTTTGGTTCCCCTTTTATCGCTCCTGGATGTTCAAACTCATTCCCAAGGAAAGGGCCAGTGAGTTCCATGCGGCGATAACGAGCTATCGCAGACTGATTGGGCTTTTTACACCTTTTATTGCTGGAGCACTAGCATCTTTACACGCGACCTTACCCTACACAGCAAGTCTTGTGCTTTTCATAGTAACTGGCTTGATATTCATCAGGCTCAGCAGGCCCAAGGCTTAATCATCAATACATACGCTATGAAAAACCAGGTGATAATAACAGGAACCAAGTCAAAAAGTTGTTTTTCATAATGCCTCCGCTGGAGAAGAAAGCTAAGGCCTGTGGAAAGTGCAAGAGTATAAAGGATCATAAGTTCGCTACCACCTGAAAGTTCGGTGCAAATACTTGGAGGTAGAACAATAAGCCCAAAGAGAAGATGTGACTTTGCATGTTCTCTCGGAATCTCATAACGTTCGACCAAAAAGTAGCCGATCATGAGAGGAAGAATCAAAATTGCCAACGCAAATATCCATGTGGGTGTTATACAATAAAACTCAACACAGGGATCTTTACCAATTTTCTTTGTCGTCATGTAGAGATCTACTATTTTCCAGTTGCCAATACCAAGGTAAGCCTCTACAATGAATATAAAAAGGGAATAGGGTATCATGAGAAGTTTCTTTTTATTCAAGATGACCCCCTCAACACCAGATGTTGCCTCTAATGGGATTACATTTTTCTTTTGAAAGTCTCGCCGTTCACGGCGGGGAGGAGGTTAGCTCAAAACTCAGGGATCCTAATAGGGGCTTGAAGTTCTTTTTCATTCTTTTCTAAATCTGTAGCCAGCATTCTTATTCTCTCAACACCCTTTATCTCTTTAATATACTTCACAACACTCTTTGGTACTAGTTCCTCCCATGGCTCCCCTTCTATCATTCTTCTCCTTATTTCAGTGGCTGAAAGAATGTCTTTTCTAAATATTGGTTGAACCACAACTTTGTATCCTCTTTCTCTAAACAGCTGTGCCACGAGAGAATTCCCCGTAAAGACAACATCAAATTTTGGCACCATAGCCTCAACATATGGAGCCCAGATTGAATTAAAGTTTATATCCGGTAAAGCAACAAGAAAGTACTTTCCTCTTGGGATGTTCTTTTCGTCCAGAGCCCTTATGAGCATTTCCATTCTTTCACTTGCTGTAAATGGATTCTTCAAAGTGTGGCTTACTTGGGCACTTCCGATACCAATTATAACCTCTTCTACTTGTCCAAAGACATATTCCAACGCTTTGAGATGGCCATTATGGACGGGTTGAAATCTACCAACAAAAAGACCCCTCATTTTTATCCCTCCTTATATACCAGCTCTACTTCCACTTCATCCCCCACCCTCAATTCCAGCAATTCAGCAGCCGAACCTTGATTTACAGCTATCTCCAGATAGTCATGACTTCCAGGAAGGGCCAAAAGTTCTCCTGGTTTGACCTTTCCATACGTTTCAAGATAAAGGATTTCCTTTCCTAAGATTTTTATATATTCTGGCTTTCCATAATCCTCAAGGTTGAGGATAATATTTCCAAAATCATCTATATAAATTACTTTCAAGATCCAAAAATTATCCTTTTTCTTTGGTTCTATGTCAAGTTTAACTATTCTTTCAAGGTCAATTTCCTTCCCAAGCCTCGAGGGCTCATATCCCAGATCAAGCAATGCTCCAGCTGGGCCAAAGACATCCCTTCCATGAAAAGTTGAGCTTATAGGCCTCCCAATAATTCCCTCTATCTTTTTGAGATTTATCTCATATGCTGCTTTTGGTTTTATCCACTTAAGAGGAAGAGTAGCAAGCCCATTATCTGGAAGGACTAAAAATTGATCCCCTTCCACTATTATGGCCCTCCTTTCTGTCCCAACACCCGGATCAATAACTCCTATGTGGATTGTGTTTGGTGGGAAATACTTTACAACCTGTTCCATCACAAAAGATCCCTCAAGAATACTATGTCTGGTTATTGAATGAGTGATATCAATTATCCTTGCTTCGGGATTTATCGTTAAAATTGCCCCCTTCATTTCCCCAACATACGGACCTTTAATGCCAAAGTCTGTGGTTAGAGTTATCATTCTGACCACCTAAAGATTATTAAGGTTCATCCTTAAAAGAACTTTGGGGAGAAACATGAGTTATCTAAAGCTTATCCCACTTATCATCATCTTTTTGGTAATCTTTTCCGGGTGTTTGGTTAAAGAACCAGCTAAAGTTGACATAACAGTAGACAAAAGTGTTGTGAAAGAGGGGGATGTTTTTCATTTAATTGTAAGGATTAACAATACAGGAAAGGTTGCGATAACTGGAGTAAACCTATACCTGAGCAATCCTGGGTTTAAAATCCTTCAAGCTCCAAAGTTTAATACTCCCTTAAAGGTTGGAGAAAGTAGAGAGTTCATTTGGATAATAAAAGCTCCCGAAAATCCAAGTAGATATATTCTTAAAGCATCCGTTGAAGTAATCGACGAACTGCAAAGAACATGGGGTGGATTTTACAAAGAATTTATCATGAACATAGTTGAAAAAGAGAGTGAGATACCACTATTAGGAATCTTAAATACTGCGATAGTTTCTCCCACAGAAGTTGAAGGAGGTAAAGAGTTTCAGCTTGAAATACTATTTGAAAACCTCGGAAATGCCCCAGTGACAATCAAAGAAATAACCTTTGACCTTTTAGAAGGGATGGAAATCGTGAAAAGTTCTGATATCCCTGAGAATATACCACCCGGAGAACAACTTAAAGTAATATACATGCTCAAAACCCCCTACATGCCTAAAACAGGGTATATAACCATTTCTATAACGTATAATGAGGGTAATCAGGAAAAAAGAGAATTCAAAAATAGATTCTTAAAAATAGTTTGGACACCTTGGAAGTATGATAAAGAGACGCTTAAACGTGCATACGGAGAAGAATATTACTGGATTGAACTCCAATATCTTGTTGATGGCTATTGGAAAGAGAAGTTTAATTCCTCCTCAGTTGTAGAGATGGAGATTTTAAGAAACATCGCTTTACCCACTGTAGAAGGAGCTAAGTCAGAAATAGAGGCTGCTCAAAAAGTATACAACTTAATAACAGCCAAATATTCCTTAGGAAACCAGACTACCTCACTAAACCCTAGTGTTATTCTTTCCAAGAAAGAAATAAGCCATGAAGAAGCCACAGTACTATTTACAGGAATCTTAAGAGCCCTTAACATTCCCGCTAGGGTTGTTTCACTGTATAATGGAAGTGATTGTACAGAGAATCCAATATCTGAGTTTTACTCAGGAGGAAAATGGCATGTTATTGACTTTAAAAGAGGATTCTTCGGAAGCAGAGAAGAGTATCTAGCAACTCCTTACTTCCCAAAAATCTATCAGATGCTAACTCAAGGACCTTATAACCTAGTGGCTCACGCCCCCGAAGAAATGAAAGGTCATGAGCATATAGACCTAACTCCAGAATATCTTGCTAATATTGAGAATGATTTAAGGGAAATAGTAAATAATAAACTCTCGCCATTATTAAGACCAAGACTCCCAATGGTACTTGTTGATATGAACAAAAACGAGCGTATATTCACACTTTTCCTCTTTGCCTCAGCCCCTGAAAAAGAATTAAATCTTATCTTTCAAAAAACCACCCCTAAGAATCTTGCTAAAAACATAGACGCACTTTATAAGTTTTATAAAGATAAACCATGGCCAGAAGACTTTAAAGAATATTGGGACATCCTAAAGGAGGTGTACAAATGATAGCAATTCTTAGACTTGGACACAGACCAGAACGAGACAAAAGAATGACAACTCACGTAGCCCTAACTGCAAGAGCTTTCGGAGCAGATAAGGTAATAATAGCTGCGGAGAAAGATGAACATGTTTACGAAAGTGTTGTGGATGTTACAAAAAGATGGGGAGGCCCATTTGAAATTGAGTTTGATCCACAGTGGAGACGACTTCTACGAGAATGGAAAGGAAAAATAGTCCACCTGACTATGTATGGAATCCATATAGATGATGCACTCCCAAGAATAAAGGAAGATTTGAAGAAAGGAGAAAACGTATTAATCGTAGTAGGAGCTGAGAAAGTTCCTAGAGAGGTTTATGAAATAGCCCATTATAACGTTGCCGTTGGGAATCAACCACACAGCGAAGTTGCAGCATTAGCAGTATTTTTAGACAGATTACTTGAAGGAAAAGGTCTAAGAAAGAATTTCGAAGATGCTAAAGTCAAGATAATCCCTCAAGAGAGAGGAAAAAGAGTAATCTCTCTGGGAGGAGATGAACAATGTTAAATAAATACCGGTCTAGCATTAAAGACTACTTAGAAATTATCGTAAAGCCATTGGTAAAACTCGGACTCACTCCAAACCAACTTACATTTATTGGACTCGCTATTTCCCTTTTAGGTGCTTACTTTTTTGCTCAAGGTTTCCAAAGAAACGCTGCTATTATACTACTACTTGGATCTCTTATAGACGCTTTAGATGGAACATTAGCAAGATTGACAGGAAAAACCTCTCGTTTTGGCGCATTTCTAGATTCAACATTTGATAGGCTAAGCGATGCTGCAGTTTTATTTGGAATTGGTTATGGGAACTTGGTCGAATGGGAGGTTATAGTTATTGCATTAATTGGATCTTACTTAGTAAGCTACGAGAGATGTAGAGCAGAATTAGCTGGAAGTGGTAGCCTTGCTGTTGGAATAGCAGAGCGGGCTGAGAGACTGCTTATACTAATCATCACGGCCTTATTCAATAGAGTAGATATAGGAGTGTACACAGTGGCGATTTTAGCCTGGATAACTGTCTTTCAACGGCTGTGGGAGGCCAAGAAAAGGTTAAGCTAAAGAGAAAACGGGATGATGAAAATTTCGCTAGCGGATTTGTGAAGATCCCTGCCGTTACTGACCCTTTTTTTCTTTTTTCAAGCCTTGTTCTTTAGGGCAGGAGAGGTCAGCGTTTAACTCTTCAATTATTACCAATACCTCCCTTAAATCACTGATTACAAACTCACATTCCCTCCATGCCTCTTTTCTTTCTCCTTTTTTATCAAGGAGAATACTCAGCATCTCAACTTGTCTAGCACCAACACAATCCTTTAATGGATTGTCCCCTACATATATGGCTTCTTCACCTCTAATCCCAGCCTTTTTCAATGCAACTTCAAATATCCTGGGATGAGGCTTATAGAATCCAGCTTCCTCACTTGTAGTTATGCCATCAAATAAATGAATGATCCCAAGGGATTCAAGCTGTGCTTTTAGATAATCGTTATCAGAATCTGTGATAATACCAATATAATATCCCTCTCTCTTTAGCGTTTCAAGAGTTTCAACAACTTCATCATAAAGTTTTCCATACTTTTGGTGCATCCTTAAATGGATCTCCCAAAAATCAGGAGAAAATTCCAACCCATGTTTTTCTAGCAACGCTCTCAAAATTTCTTCTTCTATCATTCTGAGAGGTTTGTATGGCATCCCAGCATATTCTTTGAACTTCTCCCTTGTGCGTTCCTCATATTCCTCCCAAAACTTTAGAACATCTATATTTTCTGCTTTACTTTTATTAAGGACTTCCTTTATTATGTTTTGGTGAGTTATGTCTTCGTATTCTTTGCTGAGCAAAGTCCCAACGAAATCAAAAAATACTGCTCGTATCATGTTTATCACCGGTATAAGTTAGTTCTTTAGTTTAAAAATTCTCTAGTACAGAAGATACCAAGGCTCTGTCCCATCTATCAATAGATGTTGAAAAAATGACAGAATATCATCAACTTAATTATCAAATTCAGACATCTAAACAAAGAATACTAAAAAATATTTTTATAGAATCAAAAACCACTGAAAATATGACTTCATTGTGGAGGGATAGACATCAAGGCAATACTTCTCATCTGGAATGTAAAAGCTGCCGTTTTGGAAAAATTACCATTTGAGGGAAGTTTAACCTATGGAGAATATGACTTCATAGTACCTCTAGAATTTCATAGCATAGCAGAGCTTGAGGAATTCAAGAAAAGTCTTTCTGAATTAATTGGAAATAAAAATTTTAAGGTATATGTTGTTAAATGTTTCAAGATTCAATCAAAATAAGACAGGTCATAATTTTGAACTCATAAAACCTCTCTTTTTAAGCTCCTCATAAGCCTTTCGTAGAACCTCTCGGATTCTATATCTTTTATCAAGCCCACCAAGCTTATAGGCTGCTTTTCTGAGACTTCCCGAATGAAGAAACAATTTTAACAATGCAATTTCTTCAAATGTTAGGTTATCAAGGTATCTTAGCGCGTTTTCTGCTATCTCTATTGGGTTGTTCCCCTCATAAGGATAGTCTGCAGAAAGAATAGGTGTCTCCAAGACCTTAACAAGTTCAAATTCTACAACAGTTACTTCTGTCTCAGGCGTTATATTTTTATAATGGGTCTCAAGGGCACGTATAAGCTCTTCCCGAGTTTTAAATCCATCAATCTTAGCATCTTCATCCGTCAACTCACAAACTTTTTTTCTTTCAACTCGTTTTATTCTAGCCTTTCCAATGACATATCCTCCAGAATGAATAAGGACTTCATCTCCTGGAGCCAAGTTAATTTTCCGCCCTATTCTTATTGTGCTCCTCTTTTTCCTATTGAGAATAAGATCTTTATATTTACCATCAAATTTTAAATTTCTCACTTTACTCCCTCCTCGGAGCAAGGAGACGGAATTTTATCGCAATCACTCCATAACGATTTTCTTTCCATTTTGGGTACATATTGTGGAGTCTTTTTAGAGCTTGTTCAAAGCTTGGTTTATCAGGAAAAATTTTTTCCAAAGGTTCTTCTCTCAAAACTTGCCTAAAAGTTTCATATTTCTTAACAGAAACTACCTCCGCAGGAACTTCATTATTAAAAAGTATCTTATCTCTGGGCTTGATATTTTTAAGTTGAGGATAGGCCACCCTAACCTCTATCTTCTTTGCTCCGTTTTTTATCACTTCTAGATATTCATCTCTTACATAAAGTTTGTAAACTTTCATGGCACCTCGAATTTGATAGGAGAGAGCATTTAAAAAGGTTGCACAGAAAATGAAAAGCTTTAAATCATTTGATACCTAAATATATTAGGTGGAAAAGAAATGTTAAGAAAAGCCCAGAGCGCGCTTGAGTATCTCTTCATACTGGCTGCAGTTCTTATACTTGTTATGGTCACAATAAGAGTTATCTTCAGTAGCGTCCGCGCCATAAATTCCTCAGTTAGCGAATATGTTGACACTATCAAAGACAAAATTCTCGAAACATTGTGAGGTGATTTAATGGAGCTTCTTTTAGTAGCTCTGGGGGTTATTATGGGAATTCTCACTTCTTATACAGACGCCAAAACTGGATTTATCGATGACAAACATGTTTTTCCAATTGCAGGATTTGGAATCCTTTACTATCTATATCAAGGGTTTTTAGTAGAACATGATACATTTTATGCACTCTCTGGCATAATAGGCCTGGGAAGTGGCTTTTTATTGGGTTATCTCCTATACCTTATGGGTGGATGGGCAAGCGGAGATGTTGTGATCTTAATGGGATATTCCGCTCTTTTTCCGTATGCATCACGATATGCAAAAATTGTCCCTCCTTACTCTATGGCTTATCCTCTCCATGCAGTGACTCTCTTGTTGAATAGTATTTTAGTCATATTCCCGTTCATCCTTGTGTATTCGCTAGCAATGCTTGTAAAGAACAAAAAGACTTCTCAACTGAAAAAAATCTTTGTTGAGAAATGGTCTAGGTCATTTGAGTTCGCTCTTTGGGTTTCGGGAGCATTTGTTATACTTAGACTAACTCAAAATTTCGCAATCCTCAAAGACTCGATTTTTAGCCTTTTGATATGGGGAGCAACGATATTAGTACTGGCAAAACTTGAAAAAATTGGCGATCTTATCGGAGCTGGCCTTTTAATCTATGAGATAGTGTTTAATACTCCAGAAGTTATTTATACCTACTTAAGGATCGCCTTAATGTTCTATTTATTTAAGATATTCTTCTCTCTTATAAGTACTCTTCGAATCGAAGTATTAACAAAGAAAGTTACTGTAGATGAACTCAAGGAATGGGACATTCTTGGAGAGTGGATATATGAAAAAAACGGAGAAATTCACAGGGATAGAGAAAGTTCCCTTGATAAAATCTTCAGGGCTTTAAAAACCATGAACATGAAGGCACTGAAAATAGAATATAACAAATTAATTGCTTCTCCTACTGCTGAGGGACTCACCAAGGAAAATATCGAAACTCTAAGGAGACTTGTAGAAGAAGGAAAACTTGAAAACGAGTTTTTAATCAGAAAAGCAATGCCCTTTGCACCTGCTCTCTTTCTGGGATTCCTAATTTCAATATTCTATGGAGATCTGTTTTGGTTGTTATTGCTGAAAACCAATGGTCTGTGAGGATTAAAATTTTTAAGTCATGTCTAAGTACTGTTATTCAAGATAATTAATCCATTTGCAAAGGGATGATGAGCTTTTGCTTTGCTGACAATGATGAACACGCCCTTCTCTGACCTATCTCCTGTCTTTTAGGATCTTCTCAATAATATCTTTCACTTCATAAAGATCTTTTGCCAAATAGTCCCCTTCAACACCTTCATGTGGATTTATAGCTATACTGACGTCAGCAACTTTAAACATAGCTATGTCGTTGTGTCCGTCTCCAACAGCTATTGTAAGATCAGGTTTAAGTTTTTCTCTGAGTTCAAGCAGAATATCACCTTTATTTCTAAAATCTACCCAAGGAAGCACATCTCCCGTAACTTTCCCCTCATCATCAAAGACAAGTTCATTAGCATAAACAAAGTCTGCTTTAAGTTCTCTCCCAATTCTCTCTGCCAGACATTTAAGGCCCCCACTGATTATAGCTATTTTGAACCCATTTTCCTTCAAAAACTTAAACAACTCTTCAACTCCATCAAAATACTCCACAGAATTGGCCCATTCCATAATTTCTTCCCTTGTTCGACCTTTCCACAGGGAAGCATCTAACTTTGCCCATGTGGCATAGTCAAATTCTCCCTTAAAAAACCGCTCTGCATATTCTGCACCCTTATCCCATGTGCCAAACCTCTTATGAAGCTCAACCCAACTGGATTTCGATTTCACTAATGTCCCTTCAAGATCGAATGCTATCAAATACATCCTATCCCCTCCATCCATACTCACCCACTAATGGAACAAATGCAACTCCACCATGGTTTTTTACCTTTACTTTATTATCTTCATTTATCTTTATGACTTCAAGGAGCTCCTGCCACAAATGATACCCCCCAACCGGAATCAAAAGCTTCCCTCCAACTTTAAGTTGTTCTATCAGTGGTTCGGGGACTTTAGGAGCCCCCGCAGTTACTATGATCCTATCATATGGTGCTTTTGGTGGAAATCCCTTAGTGCCATCTCCCAGTATCACGTGAACTTTATTTCTATATCCTGCCTGCTCGAGGTTCCTATTCGCAAACTCCACAAGTTCAGGAATTCTTTCGATAGTATAGACTTCCTTTTTAACAAGCTCATAAATCAAGGCAGCATTCCATCCACTCCCAGCCCCAACTTCAAGAGCATTCATCCCCTCATCAAGCTCTGCTAGCTCTAACATTATAGCCACCATATGGGGAGCACTAATAGTTTGGCCAGCAGGTATTGGAAGGGGTTCATCCACATGGGCATACTCCTTATAACGGTCAGATACGAATTTATACCTTGGAACCCGAAGAAATGCTCTCTTAACCCTTGTATCTTTAATAATTCTCCCTCTTTCAAGATTTTCAACAAGTTTCATCCATCTTCTGTAAAGGTCATCCTCATGCATAACACTCACTAAAGAAAAATTTGCAGAAAAGAATTTTAAGTTTGTGGAAATCACTCTCTTCCATACCCTTTATAGATCTTCAAGCTTCTGCTTGCTTTACCCCTTATTGGCCGTCCCATTATTCTAACAATTTCATCTGCCTTTGCCTTCCCATATCTAAGCATTTTGCCTTCAATCTTTATCTTCTCTATCCTAAAAGTCTGTCCACCAACTTCAAGCACTTCTCCTACTGCAAATTCATCTTCCCTATTAACCTTAACTTTAAATGACTGTGTAATGCCTTTAGGGAAGTATATCGAGACTCCAATAACCTTAGGATAGGTCAAACTCTCCCCCCATAGTACCTTTACTTCTTTTATTTCTGCTTTTTCAACTCTCTTGTTATCCTCAAGCTCAATACCTGTTATTCTAATCTCGTCATCATCAAGCTCTACTATATCCCCAATTCTTATTTCTTCATCAGCCGGCAGTTCCGCAGTTCTCTTAAAGCTTCTTTCATGTTTGCTCACTATTACAGGTACTTTAATTGTCTTACTTAGCGTTATTTGCCATACATAAGAACACTCAAGACATCTAAGGGTTAATTCCCTCCCTCGCTCTTTAATTACTTCAACTTCCTCACTTCCACATTCAGGACAAATAAAATACTCTTCCATTTTTCCACCTCGTTCCTTAAGGGTGTAACTCACTTTATAAAGGTTCACATTTCTTTTAGTTTAACAAGATAAGTTCTCCCTTCCTTAATTCTTTCTATCAGTCCTTTTTTCTCCATATCTTTTAACAAAAGACTGACTTTTGCCTTTGAGAAGCCCAGTCTCTTAACAAGCTCACTCTGATACATCGGGCCCTCTCTGAGAATCCCAATCACCTTTTCTTCATCTGATCTTAGATCAACTGTACTCTTTTCCTTTCCTTTGTAGAGAATTCCTGCGAGAAAACCTCCAACAAACGCTATTAAGACAGGAACCACAAAGTAGAGCAGTGGAAATTCATTACTTACCTCCCCGGAAAAGCCAGTGATAAAATAAAATTCCTCCCCTGGTCGAACTTCCTGTTTTTTCCACTCTAATACTAATGCATTCCCACTGCTTTCAACTTTGTCAGGAGATGGGACAATAGGAGAAAGAATTGCATACCCCTTAGGAATATACAACCTCGCATAAAAGTATCCTACGGGTTGATTGAATTTCACATAATATGAAAACTGTTTTTTACCATTGATCGTCTGAAGCATTCCTTCTGAATAAAAGCTTATTCGTATTTTTAACTGATCGCCAGGGGAAACTTCTGGGAACTCAATATAAATTGCATTTATCTCTCCTACAATTTTGGACACACTAACATTTGCTATTTGAGTTTTTCCATTTATCTCAATTATAGCCTCAGGATTTTCAATTGAATACTCTGAATAAAATGTATATCTAGAAAGAGGAGCGTTTGGAGAGATGATGACTTCTATTGTCTCCTTAACCTTTAATTCATCCACTATATCAAAATAAAGAAGATAACTATTTATTGTGTATTCATACTCAGATTGTGAAGTCACAAATTTCGAAAATAGGAAGATGAACAAAATTAATATTAAAGCTGACTTCCTTCTTGTGGGTTTTTTATTTTTAATAATGGGCATACCTCCATACACTCCCGACAGTGAATACATCTTTCCCAGTCGACTTCTATCTTTCTTGTATATGTATTTATGCTTAAAGCATTTTCTGGACATTTTCCAACACATACACCACAGCCAACACATTCATAAGCCCTCTTTATTAGGTAGTACGCTTGTAGAGCCTCATTTTCATTCTTTACCTTAACCTCCCTCTCTGTAAAAACCATTTCATCAACTCTTATGCAGCCTTTTTCTTCAGTCACTTCTCCAAGTATTGGCGCAACTTCCCTTATCCTACCAAGGAGAATCTTAGTGTTAATTTTAAGGATAACTGTCTCATTCTCTCGTTCTATACTATATCTTATTGGTTCCCAGCTCCTTTTTTCCGGGATCTTAACCCCAAGTTCTCTTGCAACAGCTTTTTGCCCCTTAGTAAGTTCTTTCCATCTCCAGAATCCATGTGTTATCCACTCTTCTGGCATTCCAAACCGTTCTTTCCATTTTTTCAATTCTTTTTCCCACTTTTCCCAGAGTTCCCGTTTTTCTTCTTTTAAAGTCTGAAATTCGGCCAGAGATGAACTTGGGCACATGAAGCAACCAATTCTATCCAGCCTGTTTTCATACAGTGGATTGTATTCTAAGTTACGTGAGAATATGTAAAGCCAGACCTCAAGAGCATTCCAGTGAAATATAGGGGATGCTCCAATTTCATTTGGTACCCACGGATTTCTCCAGACTCTAGGTTGTTTATAACGTTGCATACTCTCATATTTCCTCTGCCCTACAAACATCAGTACTCCATTAGGGTAATATCTCTTTATTGTAAGGGTTATTGGACCTAGTTTTGTAACCTTACAACACCACCGATAATCCCTTCCAGGGGGCGAAAAAACACTCATAGCAGACCAAAAAGCATCCTTTGCATCTGCAACGATAAACTTTATTTTCTTTCCTTCTAACTTTCTCTTTATCTTTTCTATATACTCAATAGTTTCGGGGAATTCTATCCCAGTATTATTGAAGAAAATAGCGAAGTCTTCACCAAATTCTTCAAGCATGAGACCCAGGACTGCCAAGCTGTCCTTACCGCCACTAAAAGCGACTGCTATTGGCCTATTTATATTCCTAACAGTCCTTCGCATAAATCGCCTAGCCTCATTGACCTTGTTTTCCAAGGCAGATTTGTTGGCCACTATCACATTTTCCATTTCTGCCGTTTTGCCTTCTCTATAGTTAACGATCTTTTGATGCCTTGTTTTTATTCCCGTACCCCTCTCTTCCTTATCGATCAGCTTTTCATAGGGTTTCTTTGCAATTCCTGTTGCGATTACCTCTCCATCCTCACTAACTACAATCACATCATCTCCAATCTTAATACTGCTCTCTGCTTCAATAACCCCCACTGGAAGAACATTTGCACCTTTTTTTATTGGATTCTTCGCACCCTTATCCACAATAACCCATTTTTTCATTTTCTTTCCAAAATGTTTCCAGAGAGCCATTGCTCCTTCAACTTTAAGTCCAGGTTTCCACTTAAGCTCCAATGGATCAAATCGAAGCCATCCAAAGATATATCCATCAAAAATTATCTCATACACATCATCTTCTCCCGGAGTTTTGTTAAGAAGAAGTATTTTTCCATCAATTATGTCACTTATATCCACACCATAGTGTTGCTTAAACTCTCGTTTAATGAACTCTATATCTTTTTTAAAAGCAAATCTAACGTCTGCCGGTGGTGTAAGATCTAACCTAAACCCTCTACCATGAATGTCACACTTCTCACTTATTAATGGGACATTACACTCTTCACACCAATGAATGTGAGCCTTACCCAAGAAGACTGGACCTTTTCTCATTCTTAACCCTCCCTTGGAAAAAGAAGGAGCATGGTTTATAACTTCTATGGTTTTAATATATGCAGGATTCCAGAACATGCGTATAGATGTTTTACCCAAAAATCCTTCTCTTGATTTACTAAAAATTGACCAAAAACTTTATAAGAGCATCACAATCTCTAACTTATCGAGGGCCGGTAGCTCAGCCTGGTTAGAGCGCCGGGCTTTTAACCCGGCGGTCGCGGGTTCGAATCCCGTCCGGCCCGCCACTTCATAACTTTTCTAGAAATCGAAAGAGCTTAAAGTCTTGAAGACTAATTACTCTTGGGGTGGTGATATGACAGATGTTTTTGAATTAGCTAAAAAGTATCATAGTGAATTAGGAATAAAAGAACCAAGTTTTGCCACGATGGCAGCTGAGCTTTTTGGAGAGCTAGGCCTCAGTGTAATGAACCATTTGCGAGAAGAGGGGTATACACTAAAAGGAACCCGATTTTTAGACTATGAAAAGAGCCTCGTGCTAGAAATAGTAAAAGAAAATAAAAACTACGAGATTCTTCTAAGGAAACTTTAATAGTTAACCTCGTATTCAAAGATTATCTCCTTCTTTTCTCCTGGATTAACTGTTATTTTGAACTCTACGTAGTTGGCTGTTTCACTTACTGGACTTACAGAGCTTTCAAGTATTTTTCCACGCCACTTGTAATGTCTCACAATTACCTCTTTACTCTCTTCTCCAAAGTTTTCCACTGTAACTCTGATCTTATAATATCCATAACGCTCTCCATGTCTTTCTTCTAGAACCTCTGTTTTACCTTTTAAGTCGATGTCTCTACCGAGTTTAAGTCTCAAAATATCGCCTTTTGGTGTGTGGTCTATCATCTGCTCCCCAATCAGAACGTTTTTGTCTTCCAGTTCTTTATATATTTCTACAATACCTCTAGGAAGGACTTCTTTAGTTTTTAGAGATACGATTTCGTAGATGTCTTGATTACCACCATAAGGATAGCTCTCATAAAGATATTCCTTGGTATACTCGCTTTCCTGGTAAATATAAGGAATCATCTTTTTCTCAAAAGCCCCTATATCAACTGTACCTAGTTTGTAAAGATAGAAAGCTTCTATTTTTGTCTGCTGGATTGGCTCTTGAGGTACTTCCTTTCCTATTGCTGCCTCTGCTACGTAGTACCTCTCAACAATCACCTGTGGAGGCTGATAAAACTGGACCTCTCCAGATACCAAAAGCACTTCGGTGTTTTCAAAACTTTTGTTTGTAGGATTGTCAATTAGAATATACCCATAGAGAACTGCCTTATCGCTTAGGTAAAGCTTATACCTTGAATTCCAACCAATTTCCCCCACTCTGTAAATGAGCTTGAAGAAGTATTTTCCTTCCTCTTCAGCGTTTATTATTGCATAGACGTTTGATTTGCTCTCTTCTCCGAGGGAGGCCATTTTCATATATGCCACTTCATCTGGTTCTACTAAATAGTATGCATTTCCTTGAATCGCTAGTTTACCATCTTTATATCCCAAAAATTTTCCACTTATTGTTTCTCCACTTTTAAGCTTTATTGTTATCTCTTTTCCAATGTTGGCCTCAATCAGGTCTTTTCCTTTCAGTTCCTTACTTATAATCCCAAGAACTTTCACTTTCTCATCAAGAGGCTTTAAAGTAACCTCCTCAACGTTAAGTCCTTCCAAAACATCTAATGGGACTTCGTTTATCCCTTCCTTAAGTTCTACTTGAAGTGTTTTTTCTACAACCCCAATTCTTGCAGAATCATAAAGAGCAATGCTTGTCTGATCTTCCTCTGCACGTGTTTGGTGGAAAATCACCATGGCCAAAATGATAAAACTCAACAGAATTCCTCCAATAACTTTTCGTTTCATGTTCTTTCACCAGTTATATATAAGAGTCCCTTCTATTTATACCAATCGACAGCTTCAACCTGATTTGAAATGGAAAGACTTTTAATATTGTCAACATAACTGAAACTGTCATCATTATAATCGAGGTGGTAGATATGGATAGAGTTGCAAAAGCTAGAGAAATAATCGAAAAGGCAAAGGCTGAGAATAGAGCACTAGTGGAACCAGAGGCAAAGGAGATTCTCCAACTATATGGTGTTCCTGTTCCCGACTTTAAAGTCGCTACAAATGAAGAAGAGGCCGTGCAATTTGCAAGGGAAATTGGCTATCCTGTTGTTATGAAAATTGTCTCTCCTCAGATCATCCACAAGAGTGATGCTGGTGGTGTTAAAGTTAACATAAAGAATGATGATGAAGCCAGAGAGGCTTTCAGAACCATCATGGAAAATGCCAAGAACTACAAACCAGATGCAGACCTCTGGGGAGTAATTGTTTATAAGATGCTCCCACTTGGAAAAGAAGTCATTGTTGGTATGATACGAGATCCACAATTTGGCCCCGCAATAATGTTTGGTCTTGGTGGAATCTTTGTCGAGATCCTCAAAGATGTCAGCTTTAGAGTTGCACCAATAAGTAAGGATGAAGCCCTTGAAATGATAAAAGAAATCAAAGCATACCCAATACTTGCTGGAGCAAGAGGTGAAAAACCAGTCAACATTGAAGGTCTTGCTGAAATTATTACAAAGGTTGGAGAACTTGCTCTCGAGCTTCCCGAGATCAAAGAGTTGGATATCAACCCAATATTTGCCTACGAGGACAGTGCAGTTGCAGTTGACGCAAGAATGCTTCTTTGATTTTCTCTTCTTTTAATAATTTAAATGAGAGAACTTAATACCAAGTTTCTGCAATTACATCATGTCGATGAATACTCTCGTGACTTACGACCTTTACGTGGATCCTTCCTTTAAACTTTTGTTTTGCCTTGAAAATGATCTCTCTAGCCACATCTTCCACGAATTTTGGGTTAGAGTACATGTTCTGAACCACTGCATTCTCATCGATTGTTTTTAACAATGTGTAAGTTGGGGAACTGAAAGAGCTCTCTACAAGGTCTATCATATCTTCCAGCGCTATCTCCTCTCCATAATTAGTTCTTATCTCTAAAGTTGCAATTGCTCTTTGGATATGTGTTTTTCCTTGGTTATTTGCCATGGCATGAGGACAAGCAGTATTACCAATTACTGTCACTTTTAAGACTTTTTCCACATTTTTGAGCTCCTTTATTACCCCCACTTCAACATCATAAGCTTCAAGACTCACCTTCTTACTCGCAGGAGTTTGTCTTTCCATGATTAATTGAGTCTTAACCCATATCTCAGCCCTTTTGTGAGGATGTTTTTGTTCCAAACGGTGAATTATGGCAAGTCCAAGTTCCTCTAATGAAGTGTGTGCTTCTTTTACTTCTTCCTCTACCGCCTCACTCATTGTTTCGGTGATGCTTTCAACAAGGCGGCTCATATGGATACCCTTCTTCTCCTCAGGCACATCTATAGTTATTTCAAACGTTGGGATGAATGTGTAAAGTTTTCCTTTCCAGTTTATCCTCGCAATTGTTCGCAAGTTAGTTATGCCCACCCTATGAAGTCTCTCCCTAATTTCAGGGATTTCTTCTTGAGTTTCGAACATTTTCTCACCACCAGTAGGAGAACCTAAAGATTTCTTTTAAACTTATCTCAAGAATCGCATCAGGTTTTCATAGCTCTCCTTAGCAATTTCGATTTCTTCTTTGCTAAGTTTGTAACCATACTTTGCTTTTTCAAATACTCTTGTGATCTTATCCAGATCCTCCAAATCTTCAAAAATGTCCCTTAATTTATCCTCATGCTCCCAATGAGTCCAACTTTTCTGATAAGGGTACCCTCTTTTTATGAGGCCTGCAACAACATTTTTGTACATTTTAATTATTCTTTCCTCAGGACTTCCTTCAATTGATTCAAAAGTTACTTCAGGATCAAACTTAGCAATCTCCATTTTTTGCGGTTTTTTTCTTTGTTGTAAAAAAAGAAACATTATGATAACGATAAACACGAAAAGTGGAGCAAAATATGCATAATCTGGAAGAGGTTCATAAGTTACTGTAAATGTATCATTAAAGAAGTGGAATTTTGGGTACTTTATTACGGGGGCCCTCACTCCCCTATAAGCTTCTATCTTTTTGCTGAAAAGTGCTCTAAGAGCAATAACAATCGCAAGGATTATAAGGAGCTCTCTCAAGTAGTCTCCTTTAGTCTTTCTCTGCTTTTTTACTGGCATTATTGGAACTCCTTTTTCAAAGAGAAACCATACTGCATATCCGAGAATCCCAAAAAAGAAGGCGGCCCATGCAAGGTACAAAATCTCAATATTAAACGAGCTTTGTCCATGTTCCACAGTAGCCCTGAATAACACGGCAAAAAGAAGTAATATTAACACAAACGGCAGTATCCGTCTCATTTCTTATCGCCCATTAATTATGTAGTAAACTGTTCTTAACGGAATACCCAGCTCTTCACTTATCTCTTTTGGAGTCTTTCCTTTTTTTATCAACTCTTCAATTAATTTCAAAGTACTAACATCATACTTTTTGGGTCGTCCTCGGGAATGATTTGCTGGAACTAACTCTATACCCATTTGGCTGAGAGCCTTTACAATCTTTTTAGAGACTTTTGGATAAAGACTTGGAGGGCACTTAATTACTTTCACGTTAGGGGCCTTTTCTAATATCTTCACTAGGATTATCTTGGTTGGTCTGAGATTTATGTAAACTTCAGTTGCATCTCTACTTAGCATCTCATCTATCTTTCTCAATAACTCTTCATTATTTCTCGCTTTTATCTCTACCTTCATCCCACTCACCCTTGGAGCAACTCCAAAAACTGTTTCGCCTTATCACTCTTAGGCATGAATCTCTCAAATTTACTTGTATCCTCAAAAAGGGACATATGAAGTCCAGAAAGTACAAACTTTTCTATAGCCTCTCTCAAGTCGTTTTCATCAATTCCAAGGAGGTTACTGATTTTTTTCTCATCAAATGAACTAATACCGTAAAGTACAACTCCCCCCAGAAGATAATTCGGGATGTTTGATATTTCACTTCTTTTCCCACTTAAGAGCTTTTCAATCTCGCATTTTTTGATGATTAACATGCTTCCAAATCCTGTCCTAAATTCCGGTTCGTTCATGAAGGGAGCATCGAAAATTGAATAGTGACAGTCAATACATGGCTTCATCTGCGGATATATGCTAATAGCTTCTCTCTCTTTCTCGGATGTAATATAATAGTATCTGAAAAAGTCAAGAGCAAGAAATTCAACTCCTTTGCTTGGATAACAAGAAGCATATGCTAATGCAATGTTATCAACAGTATAATGACTGTTAATTAAAACCCCTTTAGTCTTGACGTAACTTAAAACTCTCCACCTATATTTCTTTCCAAATCTCTTTCTCAGTTCACTGTCTATGTCTGCATCTATGGGCAACTCTAAACGCTCTTTCTTCAGCCTGCCTCCTTGCCAATACTCTACTTCTATTCTTATTCCTTTTTTCCTAACTTGGCCCTTCTCTTTAAGTTTTGCCTTTATTTCTTTAAAAGTGTCTCTCACTTTGTTATCCTGTTGGCCAAGAATCTTAAGCACGTCTCCTGAATAAGCAAGATACGGTAGAATCTCAAGTCTCCCAAGCTTTATAGGCTTCTCAACCACCTTTAATTCTTCCAATTCTTTTTTGTTCGTGATATTTCTGACGTCCACCTCTTTTTTGCCCCTGTAAAAGGTATAATGAGAGGCTATTGTAGCAAGGGCAATTTTATGTCCGGTTATGGCAGTCCTGAGTCTTTCAAGAGTAAGCATCCGATAATGATTTCTTAGAAAGATCCTACGAATGTGTGGATCTCTTTCTCGCTTGCTTGGTGCTCCAGTGTAGGAGTGGGTATCACCTACTCTACGGGAAAGTTCGTCCTCAAAATCTTTGAGGATTGTTAGATTTCTATTTAAATTAAAAGCTAAATAGAGGGGATCGAAATTCTCAAATAACCTACTCATGTTTATCTTTATGTCATCCAAAGCCCTATTAATCTGAGCTATAAGTTCCTCCGTCGTAGTCATGGAAGTAACTCCTCTTTATCAATTTTCTCTGGGAGGTATTCCCTAGCAACAAATTCTAAACTCTTATTGGCTAGAGCTTGTTGTTCAATTCTCACTCCCCAATTAAGGGCCAATTTAAGTTGCCTTTGCCATTCCTTGTTCTGGAACCAAGGATAATTCATTTCTTCTATGATACGTTTATAATCTCCAGTTGGTCCACCTTTCTTATTAGGTGGAATCCCTTTGAGCTTCTCTGTGACGTTTTCAAGACCATACTGCTTTATGTCATCCATAGTCATTCCTACAAATTTTGCTTCGGGAGTGGCAAGCTTTTCGCTAAGATAAGCAAGATTTATTGACCCTTGCTTTATTGTGGAGTAGATGTACCATCCGTAAGGGTCACCATCGGTGAAAACAATTATTGGAAGTCCTTCTTCGTAGTGAAGTCTATGAATTAAACGCCTGACACCACGAGAAGCCTGTCCTTGAGTTGCAACCACTAGGGCCTTCTCCTTCTTTGGATATTTTTCTTCAATTAGCCTATCTGCCATAGCTGCTGTCTCTACTACAAGTACATAATCAACATTAATCTCCGGAAATTCTATGTGCTCAACAGTCCCAGGGACTGCCCATCCACCCATACCAAGCTTCGAGGCATTAAACTCGTCTTCTCCGTCCCTAATAACTATGTCTCCATAAATGTAGCCTCTTCTATCTGCTGTTATGTGCATTTCTTCTCTAAGAACTCCAAACATTCTCTCTAAATCTTCTATAACAGGATCACTTTCACTCTGATCTTCAAATGTATTTTCTTTAGTTCCAGGAATGGTGTGCTTGTTTGCATAATAGGCTTCTCTCAAGCTCGCGTGTTTACCCTCACTTACGAGTCTTTTTATGTAAGCTGCTATTAAAAGAGTCTGCATAAACTTTCTTGCATGTGCTACGTGAAAGAGATATCTTCTTGACGTTT
The DNA here is from genome assembly GCF_023746595.1 of Thermococcus argininiproducens. Lineage (NCBI taxonomy): Archaea > Methanobacteriati > Methanobacteriota > Thermococci > Thermococcales > Thermococcaceae > Thermococcus > Thermococcus argininiproducens. The sequence goes on from NZ_CP080572.1 coordinate 1,612,670, forward strand.
TATTCCCCATTTTAATCAAACGATCTCTTTCATCAAAGTATACATTACTAAGTCCTCTAGTAGGAACGTCTATGAATGGATTCCTTCCTGCAACTATTTCTTCGAGTACTCTTTTTCCAAAATTCTCAAGCTGTTTGAGGACTTTCTTAGGATCATAGCTAAACCTCTCTTTTGGTTTCTCGCGTTTAAGCATTTCCCTCAGCCTCCACGGCTTGTTCTTCTATTGTTTCAAATTTTTTCTCAATCATCGTGATCAGCATCTCTTTAATCTCTTCTTCAGACATGCCAGTAAGTACACTCAAGGCTTTTGAAACCTCCGGCACATACTTTTCAAAGGTCTTTCTTCTTTTAACTTGGTAGAGCTTACGGTGTTTTCCACCCAAGTACTTTGCAAGTCTCCTCGCTGCTTCCATTACTGCAAGTCTTATCTCTTCGTAGATTTCCTCTTCATTTGCAACACTTTGTTTTCCAGTTGATGTATATGGGACATGAACACTGATCACGTTCACTAAAAGCACTAATGGAGTTCTATCTATATCATCTACCCTATAACGCTTCCAATCAATACTCCTTGCTGCAGAAGTTATTACACACGAACCTGCATCAAATAATAAGGGAACTCTGTTTGCATACCTTAAGAGATCAAATCCACTGCTTAACTCCCCACCAAAGGCAAGTCCAACTTCAACTTGGAATGGGATACCACCACGATAAACCTTTGGTGATCTACTCACAGCAGTCACAAATTCAGGCCTTAAAATTCCGGTAAGTCCTTTTTCTATATTTTCCTCTCCAATTGGTCTAAGTCCATGAGTAGGAGGCGCCAAAAAGTTCATATATTTAAATGCTTCAACGATCTCCTCTGCTTCATGCCAAGTGAGTTTTTCTGGAGGTTTTTCCATGATCTTCCTGACATCTTTAAGAACCTTCTTCCCTTTCTTTCCAAAACTGGCTATTATCCTATCTACCTCTCCTTCAGTAAGTCTTTTTAGAAGTTGTTCTCTGACACTCTGCTCTTCTTCGCTCTTTATAAGCCTCAAAGCAGTTATATACCTCACTAACTCATCGATTTTTTTGTCACTTATTCTTGAAAATCCTCCTATAAGGAGAGTCCTCACAGTAGTTCTCGTAGTCCTTTTAGCCATCCTGTATATGTCATCAGTCATGACACCTTTGGGATGTGGCTTCATTTCTTCCGGAGGTTCTGGAACCTTATCACTACTTCTTGGGAAAACTATCAGCTTCCCATCAGGTTCTATGAGTTCAATATGCGCGTGAGGATTAGCTATAGCAGTGAGCTTTAAATACCAGTAGGGGCCCTGCTTAGATCGAATATAACGAACATCTTTAACCTCCATCTCTATTCTTGTACCTCTCCAACCAGTTGGATTTGAGTGTTTTATTTTCTTGAAAATTTTCCCTTCATTCTTCTCTACATCAATACCTACCCAAGCCTCAATGATATCTTCCCCACCTGTGGAAGTGATAACTCTAGTAGCTTTTCCACTTGTAATTTGAGCAAACATAACTGCTCCACTAATACCAATACCTTGCTGTCCCCTGCTTTGAATATTTCTATGAGCCTTTGTACCAGCTAGCATTTTACCAAAAACGTGTGCAATAAATTTCTCTGGAATCCCAGGTCCATTATCTTCTACAATTATTTTGTAGTGTTCTGAAGCAAGTTCTTCTATCTCAACTCTAACGTATGGTAGTATTCCAGCCTCCTCACACGCATCCAAAGAATTTGTCACAGCCTCGTGGATTAAGGTCGTAAAAGAACGCACTTTTCCAGTGTAACCCAACATTGCAGCATTTCTTCTAAAGAACTCACTGACACTCTGTATTTTAAATTCCTTAAACAGCTTATTTGCCTCAGAATTCGCCATAATACATACCTCCTTCGAGCTCTAAGTCTTTCTTTCTTCTTTCTAGGTACTTGTAAACGGTCCCATGGGGAGAACCTTTGACAAGTTTTTCAATCGCAGTTTTTGCTATCTGAACTTGGATTGGATTCCCAATAATTGCAACTGTCTTTCCATAAACACTTATATCTGTGCCACTCATTTCCTCTATGATCTCCCTAGTTCTCCCCTTTCTTCCAATGATCCTTCCCCTAACTCTTGGAAGGGCATTTTTCTCATTCCCTACAATGACATCGGTTAGATCAACTACCTCAAGCACTTCCCCCTCATTTAAAAGCCTAAAGGCTCGTTTTGGAGAAAATCCTCTTCCAATAGCAAGAACTATATCTCTAGCCTTCCATACCGCCAAGGGGTCATCCGTCTTTTCTGTAGATGTAATAAACACCTCTCCTGTGTTACTATCAATCTCTATTTTGGTCTTTGTAGCATCTTCAATCTTTTTCTTTGTCTCACCTTTTTTACCAATAACTACTCCAATTCTCTCTTTGGGGATTCTCACAAACTCTTCTTGCTCACCAAATGCAACAAACTCCTCGATCTCGAAAGATTTTTCTTTATTTCCCTCTTTATCTACATACTCATATTTCTTGAGTTTTTCTTCAAATTCATCCATACTAATCACCCGAAAGCTCTCTAAATTTTTCATCAGGATCCTCAACGTTAATTCCTTTTTTAGCGAAATAATTGATTATGTTTCTCAAATCTCTACGAAGCAGTGTTAAGGCCATTCTATTTCTTTTTACAGTTGCCTGAGACCAATCAATTATCACCGGTCTTTCCCAAATTAGTATATTATACTCACTCAGATCTCCGTGAACCATGTCTCCTCTCTTCCAAAGCTTTTCAATAGACCCCATTGCAAATTCATAAAGTTCTTCAAAGTCCTTTTTATCGAGCTCTCGTTCAATATCCTTTAATCTCGGAGCTGGATATTCATCTCCTATATATTCCATAATCAGGACATTGTTACCAAATGCTATAGGCTCTGGAGCTCTTACTGCATATTTCATGGCCCTTTGTAAATTTTTAAACTCTCTTCTTGTCCATACAAATACTAATTTCCTTATGTCTTTCGGTAGATATCCTATTCTTGGATCTGCGGCTAGATATTCCCATATTCTTCTAAATTCTGTGGTATACGTCCGATAAACCTTAACTGCAACATAATTACCATCGCCGTCAATGGCCTTAAACACATTTGCCTCCTTCCCTGTGGAAATCACGCCTAATAGATGTTCTATTTTCCCCCTTCTATGGAAATACGCAAGCGTATCAATTGTTGTTTTGTCAAATACCTCACTAAATACTTTATAAAGCTCACTATCTTTTTCTCTACGTTCATCTAGCCCTAAAATTTGGGAAATCTCTCTATCAATATCTTTATGTCTCATACTTCATCACAATGTCAGACCACCACTAAGAAATTCCTGGGTGATCTTTTTCTTTCTGAGGAGCCAATCCACTTGGGTTCTTGTATAACGATAGACTATGTCTCCTCTCTCATCACTTTGAACTTCCCACGGCTCCACAACTACTACATCACCGATCTTAATCCACATCCTTCTTCTGAACCTACCAGGAATTCTGCATCTTCTTATCTTTCCATCAGAACATCTAACATCCATCCATCCTGAACCTAGGGCCTGTTCCACTATCCCAAATACCTGGTTATCCTTTGGAAGAGGGACTCTAATGACCTCTTCACCTTCAACACTCCTATTTTTATCCTTCCTTCGCATGAACATCACCTCACGTAGTTTATTTAATACCTTTATAAGCCTACGCTTTTGCAAATATTTTCCACTATCAGTTACTAGTGCTACTTTAAAAATTTTTGCATGAGCACATCTAAACATCCAAAAAGTTGAAAAAGAAAGAAGTCTAAACTCTAATTACCAAAATCTGGAGGTAGTGAGTTATGAAAGAAACAATACTTCTTACTGGACCTCCGTTAAATGGGCGAGACGAATACGCTGAAGAAGCTTTAAAATTAGCAAAAAGTGAGAACTTTCAATATTACCATGTTTTCGACTACCTTCGAGAGATAGGACGAGAAAAAGGAGTCAAAATAACCAGAAAAAATGTTCTGGACTTTGCAATAAGCCATCCAGATCTAATGAACACCATAAGAGATGAAGCTTTTAAAAGAATAAGAGATGAAATTGAAAGAAGTGATAAGAGCTTTCATCTAGTATCTACTCCTGCTCTTTTTAGATGGGGAAGTGGAAGTGTTTTGGGCTTCACTCTAAGCAACTTGAAACTTCTAAAGCCTAGTAGAGTGATAATTGTTCTAGACGATATTCTGAGTGTAAGGAGAAGAATAATACATGACAAAGAGTGGTTTGAGCGCTTTGGAAGAAACAAGGAAAATATAAAGCTGGCAACCCTCGTAATGTGGCGTGAAGATGCCATAAATCATGTAAAAACTCTTGTACATGAGTTGAATAAAGAAGGAATCCAAGTTCGTTATGTCCTTCATTTTGGCATTAGGCATCCTTATCAAACTTTCATCGATTTAATTTTCCATGAAAATGAAAAGCCCCTCATTTATCTTAGCTACCCCATGACTGGCCATGAGGAAGAATACTACCATAGAGTTAGAGGATTCTACAAAAAGTTGAGCAAGCATTTCACTGTCTTGGACCCGGGAGCACTTGATGATTGGTGGATTGTTGCTGAGTATGATGCCCAAGTGGAGAAGAATCCAGAGATACAAAGGATAAAAATAAAGAATATTTTTGATGGCGAGGAGATAGAAGAACTCGATAGAGACGACATTGAACAAGCAACCGATATTTTGAGGAGACAACTCGTTGAGAGAGATTTCAATTTGGTTGATGTAAGCAAGGCCATAGCAGTTTATCATTATGCTAAAGGAATGTCTGCTGGAGTCATAAGTGAAATGGCCGAGGCTTATAGAACTTTAGGTGCTATTTATTTGTACTACCCATTTAAAAAGAGACCAAGCCCCTTCATGGAGTTCTACGGCATGCAGAATCCATCAAGGAGAACGATGTTTAAAGATGAGGATGAGATGATAAGAGCTATGGTGGAGGAGAAGGAATATTGGACAAAGGCTTAGAGCAAACTGTGCCCTTTAAGAACATCTGAAATCTCCTCAATAGTTCCTTTTGCTCTTATTTTCCTTCCGGAGAAAAAGACGACGAAATCTGCAAGTAGAAGTAATATAGAAAAAGAGAAGAGAAATCACTTCTTAATCCATCCTCTGTCAAGCATAGCTTGATAAACTCTTTGGACTGCAACAACGTATGCTGCATCTCTCATGTTGATGTTCTTCTCCTTGTGGGTGTTGTAAACATCCCAGAAAGCCTTGGTCATCTTCTTGTCAAGCTTTGCTCTTGTTTCTTCGACTGTCCAGTAGTCACCGGTTATGTTTTGTACCCACTCGAAGTAGCTGACTGTAACACCACCTGCGTTACAGAGGAAGTCTGGGATAACAAGTATGCCCTTCTCGTAGAGAATCTCATCGGCCTCTGGTGTGGTTGGACCGTTTGCAAGCTCGGCAACGATCTTACCCTTTATGTTGTCGGCGTTCTTCTTTGTGATAACTTCTTCGATAGCTGATGGGGCAAGAACATCAACATCAAGCTCAAGAAGCTCTTCGTTGGTTATTGTGGTTGCGCCTGGGAAGTCTTTAACACTTCCGGTCTTCTTCTTCCAAGCAAGGACTTCATCAGCGTTGAGTCCATCTGGGTTGTAAATGCCACCTCTGCTGTCGCTTACTGCTACAACCTTCATTCCGTACTCTTCGCTCATGATCTTGGCCATGTAGTATCCGGCGTTACCGTAACCTTGGATTGCTATTGTTTTACCTTCAAGGGTATCCCATCCAAGGGCCTTTGCAGCCTCTCTAACTGCGAACGCAGCACCTCTTGCTGTAGCATCCATTCTTGCTACAATACCACCAACGCTTGGTGGCTTACCAGTTATGATACCAAAGGCAGGATCCTTTCTTCTTGAAATTGTTTCATACTCATCCATCATCCAAGCCATGATTTGTGGGTTAGTGTAAACGTCTGGAGCTGGAACATCGGTGTATGGGCTTATAACATCATAAATAGCTCTTATATATCCTCTAGCGAGTCTCTCCTTTTCTCTGTCACTCATTTCTTTTGGATTACAGATGACACCACCTTTACCTCCACCGTATGGGAGGTCCATAACAGCTGTCTTCCAAGTCATCCAAGCAGCCAAAGCTTTAACGGTGCTAAGTGTTTCTTCTGGGTGCCATCTAATACCACCCTTTGTTGGACCACGGGCCCAGTTGTATTGGACTCTAAATCCTGTGAAAACCTTCACAGAACCGTCGTCCATCTCAACTGGAATTGTTACCTCAACAATTTTTTGTGGCCTCTTTAAAAACTCAAGGGCCTCTTCACTTATGTCCATATATTGGGCAGCTCTCTCGAGCTGCTTAACAGCGATTTCAAATGGGTCTTGCTCAACCATGTTCATCCCTCCAACTTAGGTGATTAGCGATACAAATTTGAGCAATAGCCTATATAAACTTTTCGCTGAAAGTGCCTAGAGAACCGATATTTTTAAACAAAAGGTTGTGTACATACATTTTCCTATAAATAAAAAACCTCTAAAAAAGTTTTTTAATAAAAAAGGCCTCAAAAGCCTTTTTTAACATACATCAATGCCTAAAAAAGGGTATTGATGTATGGAAAGTTTTAAATTTGTCAAATATTTTCAATGTGGCAATACCCTCAGCGAGAAGTCGGTCATCACATCTCAGCTCACTCTTGTTCCAATCATCGGGTTATTGTATGTTTCCACTTTAGACTTTTTAAATTTAAAGCCGATTTAAATACTTATGGATATATTTCAGAATATTGAAATTTTTTGACTATTATCCAGAAAATTATTTTACACTTATTTCTGCTATTATCACTTTGACAAACACAAAAAGCCTAGTTTTAAGTCCTTGTAAATCGTCTTTTGTCGAAATCAGGTGAGAGAAAAGTTTTTAATAGGCAAAAACATAGACAAAATTGCCGGTATTTGTACATCGGCACAATTTTTCATACAATGCTATACGAGGTGAAATAGATGGAGCAAAGGGATAGGTGGGCAAGCAAGATTGGTTTGATCTTAGCTATGGCAGGAAACGCAATAGGTCTTGGAAACTTCTGGAGATTCCCATACCAGGCTGCCAAGAACGGTGGCGGTGCATTCATGGTACCATACTTCGTGGCACTATTCCTCCTCGGAATTCCTATTATGTGGGTAGAATGGGTTCAAGGTAGATATGGAGGTAAGTATGGCCACGGTACACTTGGACCAACATTCTATCTAATGTCAAGAGAAAGCTTGAAGCCAAGAACTGCAGTTATCTTTGGTATAATTGGTGGTATGTTGGCCTTCTCAGTAACAACACTCTTGAACAGTTATTATCTCCATATAATTGGTTGGTCAGCAGCTTATACCTACTTCAGCGCAACTGGAGCGTACTTTGGGCAAGACACGATCCAGTTCTTGATTGGATACCTAACCAACACTACTCAAGTATTGATATTCTGGGGCATTTCAGTTATATTGCTTGGAATTGCAGTTGGACAAGGTGTCAGTAAAGGTATTGAAAGATGGGTTAAAGTTATGATGCCCGTTTTATACATCGCAGCTATCTTATTAGTGCTCAGGTCATTGACTCTTGGATCTCCAGTTAAGCCAGAGTGGAGTTCAATCAAAGGTTTTGAATTCCTCTGGGAGCCAAGGTTTTCTGAAGTAACATGGGAATCAGCCCTAGCTGCTGCAGGACAGATATTCTTCACCCTAAGTTTAGGTATGGGTATCATACAGAACTACGCATCATATCTCGGTCCAGAAGATGACGTGGCACTTTCAGGTTTAGCGACGGTTTCACTTAACGAGTTTGCTGAAGTTATTCTCGGTGGTTCAATTGCTATACCAATAGCCTTCGCTTACCTTGGTGAAGAGGGAGTTGCAGGAGGAGTAGGTTTAGCATACATTGCATTGCCAAACGTATTCATGAACATGCCAGGTGGTCAACTCTTCGGTGCAGTATGGTTCCTATTACTCTGGTTTGCTGGATTCACATCAGCCATAGCTATGTACAACTATTTGGTTGCATTACTTGAAGAAGACCTCAAGATAAACAGAAAGACCGGTGCAGTATTTGTATTCATCCTCTATTTGATCCTCGGACTTCCAGTTGCATTAGATCCAACAGCAGCAAGCTTAGACTTATACTACTTAACAGAACTCGACAATTGGGTAGGCTCATACCTATTGGTGGTACTTGGTCTCTTTGATATCATAGTTGCCGTATGGCTCTTCAAACCAGAAAACTTCTGGGAAGAGCTTCACAAAGGTGCATACATTAAGGTTCCAGAGTGGGTTATGGTATTAATCAAGTACATAGCCCCAATATACACTCTCATATTGCTGGTCTTCACAACTAAAACCTACATAGCAAAGGGATACTTCAAGGCCGTGCCAAGCTATGTTGCTAACCCAGAATTTGCCAAGTGGGTCTGGGGAGCCAGAGGAATGATGCTATTGATACTCATTATTGGTGCAATAGAAGCATACATGGCCATTAAGAAGAAGTACGGCGAAGAGCTAGCAAAGAACGAGGTAATAATAAGGCTATGAGGTGAGGAAGATGAAAGCTAGTGCTTTAGCATTTATGGGTTTTGCATGGGGCGTAATATTAATCTGGATGTACTTGGCAGTGGGCAAATTGCTCAAGGCTGAGAAAAAAGCTTAAATCCCTTCTCTTTTCTTTTAATATTTAGAGGAGGTGTCCTTTATGAAAAGTCCAGAACTTCTTAGAGAAACTGCAGATGTTTTGGAAGAAACTGAAGAGAGGATAAAGAAGTTAACGTCACTCTCGCTTAGGAGAAAACAGAACGCATTGAATAAACTACGTGAAGCAAAAGAAAACTTTAGAAAAATGGCGAGTGAGGTTGTTATCGACAATGAAGAACTTGCGGAGTTTTTCTTAAAGCGTGCTGTGAGATTAAAGAACGCTACAAACAACAAAAGCATAGAAAAGTTGGGAGAAAAAGAATATATGAAAGATATAGATGCAATACTCAGGTATTCTAGAGCAATACCCTACGATTTTGCAGGTTATATGAAGTATGTTAACAGGGCATATAAGGCGTATGTTTGGGGGATGATAAGTTTCTTCGTTGTCACGGCGTTTCTGCCTGTAGAATTCAAGATAACCTCTCTTATACTGCTCATCCCAATAATACTTTCCTTGCTGAGCCTAAGAAAGAGGGGT